>JAFSPW010000096.1 GCA_017451295.1 Clostridia bacterium | reverse complement strand
GATGGTGCCGATGTTGACATGGGGCTTATTCCGTTCGAATTTTTGCTTTGCCATTACAATACTCCTCCAAATGATTTTTGTTTTTCACCCGCAAACGGATATTGTAACGGCTGCGGGTATGGTTCCAAAAGATGGAGTGGGTGAAGGGAATCGAACCCTCGTGACCAGCTTGGGAAGCTGGAGCTCTGCCATTGAGCTACACCCGCACATTTCCACGATAGCGATATTCTAACCGCTTCCATGGGAAATGTCAATGGACTGCTGCATTTTCCTTGTGAAAAATCCGTGTATATTTTTCGGTTTTTCTTAGTCCGGCAATTTAGAAAGGTCCAGGGTAATCATGGGCCGCACCATCTTATTTCCATAATTAACCTGATAGCTGGTCTTTAAAACCGTCCCCTCACTGCTTACAGCGGAAGCACACCAGCTTCTGGCGGAAGAACCCGGTATCTGGATACCGTCCGTGGGGTCGCTGAGCCACCAAATGTACTGACGCTTCCTCATCTCATCGGAATACGAATGAGCTGTAAGTAAGCAAACTCGGCAAAAAGAGGGTAAGGCAGCTGCCTCTGCTGCCGTAGGAATCGTAACGTCACCCACAAGCAATTGCTTCTCTTCGGGAGAAAAGGCAGATGCCTCAAAACTGCCGTTCAGCCAATCATACAAGCTGCTGCTTTTCCAGGTAACCATAGCATTGGCGTTGTGATACTTATCAACCTCCAGACCGCATTTGGACAGGAGTTTTACTTCATTTCCGTTAAACCCTGTCACAATCCACTCGATTGTGGATGCATCCCCATTTGCAAACTGGGCATAGCGGCCAAAGGTGACCGTATCGTACAAGTTTAGGTCCGAAATGCTTCTAATAACCGAACCCCGCCGCTGCAGTACTGCCGTTGCGCGTTCCTGCGCTGCATTTTCGTTCAAATCCAGTATAATCAAGGGACGAACCACCTTGCCGCTGAAGTTTGTTTGAATGGCACCGGGAGCGGTCTGTCCCCTCTCATTCACCACAGACGCATAGCAAAAATGCTTCACATTACCCTCATCGTCATAATCCTGAATACGTTTTGCGCCATCACTTAACCACCAAATGCACCTTGTCGGATTCCCCCCTGCCGCAACGGCGTAAGGCGTGGAAAAGCACTGTCGGTATTGGTTAGGTAAATCGTTGGCTTCTGAGACGCTGGGAATAGTAACATCCGTTGCAAGAAGCTTCTGTTCCTCCTGTGAAAAGGCGTTTCTCTTGAAGAATCTGTTCAGCCAGTCGTATAGAGAAGTACTGGTCCATGCAACCAAATCCGACACGTCATGATACTTTTGTGTATCCAGCGCATAGAGAGAGAGGAGCTTTATTCGATTCTTCCCATCAAAGCCAACCACAATCCACTCAATTTCCTGGGTTTCTCCGTTTGCCCCTTGGGGATAAGAACCAAAGGTTACCAAGTCATACATGGACAATTCATTGTCACCGGTAACACAAACTCCGTTTTTCTTGGGCAGTGAGGGATTAGCTGTCGGAGCCACCGTCGGCATTGCAACCGCCTCTTCCTCAGGTATTGCCGCATCCTCTGCCGGCTGTTCCGTCTCTATCTGAGAATCTTTCTCTACCGGCTGAGTTGTCTTTGGCGTGAAAACCGCTTCTGTCTCCTGAGCGGCCTTTTCATCGGATTCTATAGCCTCCATGGCTTCAATATCGACACAAGCGACCAGCACAGCCAATACTGCCAAAAGGAACAGCCATACAGGCAGAAGGTATTTTTTCATATGGGTTCTCCTTTTTCTTACTATCCGGATTTTTTCTCGGTGCCGAAGCCCTCTCTGCACCGCTTTTCTGAAACGCAGAACTCGAAATCCTGTCTATAATAATATCATGTGCACCGCTTGCAAGCAACTGTTTTTCAAGCGTATGAGCAAGCTTATCCCGTGAAGCCGCCGCCGTTGAAGGGGGGCGGGGTGGGGGTGCCGGAGGGCGCCTGGGGGGGGAAGGTAGCGGCATAGGGCACGGGGGTGGACTGGGTTTGGGTGTCCGGGTTGGGCTGCTCGGGGATGACCTGCTCGCTGATGGGCACCGGGGTGGCAGCCACATAGCCCACCTCATGGGGGGAGATGACCACGCCGCTCTTACTGTACAGGTAGATGGTGACCGTATCGGCGCCGCGACTCATGTACTGGGCGGCCCGGTCCACGATGGCGGTATAGTTGCTCTTGAGCCGGTGCATCTTGGTGACCAGGTCCGACGTGTCCCCCAGCTCGATACGGTACCCTTCCGGGGTATAGATGCTGATGCTCATGGTCTCCGTCACATCCACGGTGGCGATTTTGGAGGACAGGCCCGCATCCTCCAGGGCGGAGAGAACCTCCAGCATGCTCTGGACCTGCTCGTCCGCCTCGTCCCCGATACGGTTTCCCTCGAGGGCGCCGGTGATGATAAGGCCCTGGACCAGGGGCATGCCCGCATAGGTGTCCGCATCCCGCTCAAGGACGGTGCCCTGGGCGTCGATGACGGCCACGAACTCCTTGCTGGGGCCCCAGGCCACGGCCCCGGCGGCCCGGCGCTCGGTGACGGTAATCTCCACCCTGTCCGGGAAGCGATAGGTCACCTGGGCGTCAAGGTAGGGATCCTCGGAGAGCTTGTCCTGAGCTTCCTTCAAATCCGTAAACAGAATGTGCCGGTTGCGCTTGATGCCGGAGGCAGCCACAATCTCCTCCTGGGTGTAGCGGCTGGTGCTGCCCACCACGCTGATACTGCGGATGAGGAAGGCAAAGTAGGCGGCGGCAAGGCCCAGCAGCACAAGACCCCCCACGGCAGAGAGGGCATAGAGCTGGCGCTGGGCCTGCTGTTTTAGCTGTTCGCGGCGGAGCCGCTGCTCCTTCTCCTGCTGCTTGGCCCTAAGCTCGCTGCGCTGGGCCGCCCGCTCCCGGGCCGCCTCCTGCTCCCGGCGGGCTTCGGTCTCGTTGAGAAGCAGGGTGGTACCCGCCCTCTTGGCGTGCTTGCGCTTGCCGTACTGGGCCTTGCGCTTCTTGGGGGCTACCCTGTCCGTCCGGCGGCCGTGGCTGTCGAAGGTGAAGGTCTCCCGGCGGGGGGTATCCTCCCCCGCCTCCTCCGGCTCCTCGTCCTCCTCCGGCTCCTCGTCGGCAAAGTCCTCTTCCGGCTCCTTGTCCGCAAGGTCCTCCGGCTCCTTTGCAAAGTCCTTGTCGGGCTCGTCGTCGGCAAAGAGGTCGGCCGCAGGGACCGCCTCCTCCTCGTCGTCGGCGAACAGGTCGATAAATTCTTCCGTTTTCTGGCCTTTTTTCTTCTTCAAGGCGATTGGTCCTCTTTTCGTATGCTGGCCCCCAGCCCCTTAAGGGCGGCGGCTAAGTTCTCATAGCCCCGGCTTAGGACCTGGGCGTTGTACACCTCTGTGATGCCCTGGGCCGCAAGGCCCGCCAGCACCAGCGCGGCACCACCCCTGAGGTCCCGGGCGGTGACCTCCGCCCCCCGCAGGGCTTTGACCCCGCGAATGAGGGCGGTGCGGCCCCGAATCCGGCAGTCGGCCCCCATGCGCCGAAGCTCCGCCGCCGGGGCGAACCGATTCTCGAACACGGTTTCCTCCACCAGGGAGGTGCCTTTGGCCAGGGTACAGAGGGCGAACACCTGGCTTTGCATATCCGTGGGGAAGCCGGGATAGGGCATGGTGGAAAACCGTATCTCCTTTGGCCGCTCCGGGCCCGTGAGCTCCACCCCTTCTGCTGTGGTGCGGATGCGGCAGCCCGCCTCCCGAAGGGTTTGCAATAGGGCGCTCATATGCTCCCCTCTGGCCCCCCGGACCAGGACCTTACCCCCGGTGATGGCGGCCGCCGTCAGGAAGGTGCCCGCCTCGATTCTATCCGGCAGGACCCGGTGCAATAGGCCTCTGCCCTTGCCGCCGCCCCGAATGCGGATGCGGGAGCTGCCCTCCCGCCGAAGGGCGAACCCGGCGGCGTTCAAAAAGACCATCAAATCGTCCACCTCCGGCTCCCGGGCCGGGTTCACGAGCACCGTGTCCGCCTCGGCGCCGCAGGCAGCCATAATCAGGTTTTCCGTGGCCCCTACGCTGGGATACTCCAGGGAGATTTCCACCCCACCCTTGGGTCTTCCGTAGCAGCGGATGCACCCGGAGCCTTCCTCCACCCGAATCCCCAGGGCTTTGAGTCCCTTTAGATGCAGGTCCAGAGGCCGATCCCCAATGTTGCAGCCCCCCGGATAGGGCACCTCCGCTGCGCCAAAGCGTCCCAGCAGAGGGCCCAGCAAAAAGGCCGAGGATCGGATGGCCCCGGCGGAGGACTTGGGCAAGGCCAAAGAGGAAGCGCCGCCGGCATCGATGCACAGGGTGTCCCCCTGCCACTGAACCAGGCAGCCCAGGCCCTTAAGAAGCCGACCCATGTGCTCCACATCCGAGAGCCGGGGGCAGTTGAGCAGCTGCACCGGCTCCCCAATGAGCATGGCGGCGGCCATGAGGGGCAGCGCCCCGTTCTTGGCCCCGTGGACAGTCACCTGCCCCGAGAGTCTGTGTCCGCCTTCAATGATAAGCTTTGCCATGTTTCCCCTCCCCTGTACGCATACTGCATTGTATGCAGGGGAGGGAGAAACTGTGCCGGGGGCAGCGGCCTATACGCTCACATCCCGGCTCACGTTCATAAGCACCCCCATGGCCACCAGGAACACCAGCAGCGACGAGCCGCCGGCGGAGATGAAGGGCAGGGGCTGGCCCGTGGTGGGGGCAAGACCCGTGACCACGGCGATGTTGATGAACACCTGCAAGCCAAAGACGATGGAGATACCGGCCGAGAGCAGGCTCCCGTACCGGTTCTTGCACAAAAAGGCGACCCGCATCCCCCGATACACAATCCAGCCGTACAGCAGAATCACCGCCGCACCGCCTACGAAGCCGAACTCCTCGCAGATGATGGCGAAGATGAAGTCCGACTCCCCGTAGGTCATGTACAGCAGCTTTTGATAGCTGTTGCCCAGGCCCTTGCCGAACCAGCCGCCGGAGCCGATGGCATAGAAGGACTGCACGAGCTGGTAGCCGTCCCCCTGGGGGTCCGCAAAGGGGTTTCTAAAGGAGGTCATGCGGGCGGCTCGATACTCGGCGGCGTTCGCCAGCACAATAAACGCAATGATGGCGATGACGCCCATGCCCAGCATGTAGCGCACATCCATGCCGCCCAGATACAGCAGTATCATGCCGATGCCCGCCACGATAACGGCCATGGACATGTTGGGCTGCAAAAAGATGAGACCGGCGATGATGCCGATGACCAGCAGCATGGGCGCAAGGCCCATGGTGAAGGACTGCATTTCGTCCTTATGTCGGGCCATGTAGGAGCACATGAAGAAGATGAGACCGAACTTGGCCACCTCCGAAGGCTGGATGGACACGCCCGCAAAGCGGAGCCAGCGCTTGGAGCCGTTCAAGCGGGCGGCGCCGGTTTCACCGCTGCTGCCGATGAACAGCACCATGATAAGCAGCACCACGGACACCACCAGAAACATCATCCGAAGCCGGTCCAAATAGCGGTAGTTCACCCTGGTCATAACCAGCATCAGCGGATAGCCCACGGCCATATAGATAATCTGGCGCTTTAGATAGAAGAAGGCATCCCCGTTCTGGGTGTGGATGGCATAGTAATAGCTGGCGGAGAAAACCATAACCAGCCCAAAGGCGCACAGAATCGTCACCACCAGCAGGATGGAGAAATCTATGCTGCCCGTCTGCTTCGGGTATAAAATTCGGCTTGGCTTTCTGGCTGTTTCCATGGCTTAGGTAAAACTGCGGGCGATCTCTTTGAAGATGCGGCCCCGCTGCTCATAGTTTTCGAACATGCCCCAGCTGGCGCAGGCGGGGGAAAGGAGCACGTTGTCGCCGGGCTTGGCCAGGCGGCGGCAGATATCCATGGTCTCCTCAAAGGTCTCGGCCCTGTGGCATAGGTCCTTTACGCCGTGGCGGGCGGCGGTCTCTATAATCTCGTCCGCCGTCTGGCCCAGAACCACCAGCTCCTTTATGTGGCTTCCCGGCAGGGCGTCGAACACGGGCTCAAAGCCGGTATGCTTGTCGTAGCCGCCTAAAATCAGCACCGTGGGCCGGTCCATGGCCTCGATGGCCTTGACGGTGGAGTCCGGGTTGGTGCCCTTGCTGTCGTTGATATAGCGGACGCCGCTGCGCTCGCAGACGAACTCGATTCTGTGCTCCACCCCGGGGAAGGTCTTCAAGGTGTCGATGATAATCTGCTTCTCAACCCCCTGGGAAAGGGCGAGCAGGGCGCAGAGCATGGCGTTCTCCAGGTTGTGCGCGCCGGGGATATAGATGTCCCGCCGGTCCATGAAGGGCTCCGTGACCCCGTTTAGCCGCAGCATGATGGTGTCCCCCTCCAGGAACATACCCTCAGGCACCGGCTCCTTGCGGGAGAAGTAGAGGACCTGACCCGCCGTCAGGGGGGCAAAGCCCCGGACGATGGGATCGTCAAAGTTCAAAACGGCGAAGTCTTCCGCTGTCTGGTTGTCCAGAATCTTAGCCTTGGCGGCGATATAGTTTTCCATGGAGCCGAAGCGGTCCAAATGGTCCGGGGTGATGTTGCAGACGCCGGCAGCCTTGGCCCGAAAGTGCACGTTCCCCTCCAGCTGCAAAGCGGCGGTCTCCGCCACAATCACATCCCCGGGCTGTGTCTCCATGGCGTGGGCGCAGATGGCCACGCCGATGTTCCCCAGCACGAAGGTCTTGCGGCCGGCGGCCTTGAAGATTTCCCCGGTGAGGGTGGTGCAGGTGGTCTTGCCGTTGGTGCCGGTGATGCAGACAAAGTCCGCCTTGGCGTACCGATACCCCAGCTCGATTTCGGAGATGACCTCGATGCCCCGGCGCTTGGCCTCCACCATGAAGGGCTTGAAGAAGGGAATGATGGGGCTGGGCACCAGCAGGTCCACCCCCTCCAAAAGGTCCATGGGGTCGTCCCCCAGGCGGACCTCGTAGGCCATGCCCTCCAGGGCATCGAAGAGGCCCGGAATCTCCGGCTTCATATCGTTGATGATGACCCGGTAGCCGTTTTCATACAGCAGCCGGGCGGCGGCGATGCCGCTCTTGGCCATGCCCACAATCAGGGCGGTTTTTTGCTGTGCCATACAAATACCTTCCTTACTTAGTTCGTAAAAATATACAGGCTCAGGGCGCAGAAGACTCCCGTGAGCAGCATGTACCAGGCCGTAATCTTGGGCTCCTCCACCCCCAGAAGCTCGAAGTGGTGATGAAGCGGCGCCATCTTGAACACCCGCTTGCCGTGCCGCAGCTTATAGGACCCCACCTGCAGAATGACCGACAGAGCAGAGACGACGAAGCAGACCCCCATCAGCGGCAGCAGCAGGGGGGAACGGCTCACCAAAGCCTGCATGGCGATGGCGCCGCCGAGGGCCAGGGAGCCCGTGTCGCCCATGAACACCTTGGCCGGGTAGGCGTTATAGAGCAGAAAGCCCATAAGCGCCCCTGCCCCCGCCGCTGAGAATACGGCCATATCCCCCAGATGGTTTGAGAGGGGCTCCGGCGCCTGCTGCCGCTGCAGCAGAGAAAAGAGAATGACGAAGGCCACCTGCACAACAAGGCCCGTCCCCGCCGCGAGGCCGTCCAGCCCATCGGTCAGGTTCACGGCGTTCATGGTGCCCATGAGCACGAACACCGCAAAGGGGATATAGAGGAACCCCAACTCCCACTGCCGGTGGGAGAAGGGCAGCTCGATGCCGGTGCCCACCAGGGGGCTTCTATAGAGCCAGGCCGCCGCCAGCAGGGAGATGACGAACTGGAGCATCACCTTTTGATACGGCAGCAGACCCATGGAGGTGCCGGTGCGAACCTTGATAAAATCGTCCAAAAAGCCCATGAGGCCGCACAGAACCAGGATGAGCAGCGTGGGCAGCAGCAGGCCATAGCTGCCGGAGGCGCTCAAAAGCCCGCCGCCTATCCACCCCAGCAGCAGCATCAGCCCGCCCATGGTGGGGGTGCCCGCCTTCTTTAGGTGGGAAGCAGGGCCCTCCGCCCGCTCGCTTTGCTTGAGGCCCATGCGGCGCAAGAGCAGCAGCAGGGGATAGCCCCCCAGCGCGCAGAGGAGAAAGGCCACCAAGGCCCCCAAAAGGAGCCTATGCATAGAGGCCATTTGCCCCCTCCTTCAGATAGGTTTCCACAATCTCCCTGTCGTCAAAGTGGTGCTTGACGCCGTTGACCTCCTGATAGGTCTCGTGGCCCTTGCCGGCGATGACGATCACGTCTCCCTCCCCGCCCATGTCCAGAGCCAGGCAGATGGCCTTCTGCCTATCCGGCTCCACGGCGTAGGGGTTGGCGGTGCGGCGCACCCCGTCCTCGATGCTCTTTATGATGGAGAGGGGCTCCTCGGTCCGGGGGTTGTCGCTGGTGATGATGGTATAGTCTGCGTTATGGCCGGAGATTTCCCCCATGATGGGCCGCTTGCCGTGGTCCCTGTCCCCGCCGCAGCCGAAGACGCAGATGAGGCGGCCCTTAGCAAAGCCCCGGGCGGTGGTGAGCACGTTCTTGAGCGCATCCGGGGTGTGGGCATAGTCCACATACACGCTGTAGGGGCGGCCGAAGGTGTTGGCGGCCTGGAGCCGACCCACCACGCACATGAGCTTCTCGAGGCCCTTGCGAATGGTGTTGAAGGGGATACCTGCGGCCATGGCCAAGGCGGCGGTGCCCATGGCGTTATACACGGAGAACAGGCCCGATATGTGCAGGTTCACCCGCCCGTCCCCCTTGGGGGTGAACAGATGGAAGGAGGCGCCGGCGGTGGTGATGTCGATGCTCCGGGCCCAGAAGTCCCCCTGCTGGTAGATGCCCGTGGTCCACACGGGGCAGGGCAAGTCCGCCTTCATAAAGGAAGCGGCGGGGTCGTCGTCGTTGACGATGGCAAGCCGGGTCTGATAGAACAGGCGCTTCTTCGCCGCCCGATAGGCCTCGAAGGTCTTGTGATAGTCCAGGTGGTCCTGGGTCAGGTTGGTGAATAGCGCCGCCTCATAGACGATGCCCGCCACCCTATTTTGGGCAAGGGCATGGCTGCTCACCTCCATGACCACGGTGTTGACCCCCTTTTGGTACATGAGGGCCAGCAGGGCAAACAGGTCCACGGACTCCGGGGTGGTGCGCTCGGTCTCGATGACCTCCTCCCCGATAAGGTTATGGATGGTGCCGATAAGGCCCACGGTCTGGCCCGCCTCCTCGAGGACCGCCTTTAGCATATAGGTGGTGGAGGTTTTGCCGTTGGTGCCGGTGACCGCCAGCATGGTCATCTTCCTCTCCGGGTGGTCATAGAAGCAGGCGGCGGCCCGGGCCATGGCCTCCCGGCCGTCGCTGACGAGCAGCTGGGGCACGTTAAGCGGCAGCCGCTCCTCCACGATGAGGGCGGCGGCGCCCTGTTTCACCGCCTGGGCGGCGAAGCGGTGCCCGTCGGTCTTCTCCCCTCTCAGGCAGCAGAACAGGGAGCCGGGACCCGCCTTGCGGGAGTCATAGTCGATGCGGGTGATGTCCGCCTCCTGGGAGGGCTGCTTGGTATGCAGTTCCTGGGCGATTGTAGATAGAAGCATGGTTTCTCCTTTGGTTTAGTCTGCGGTGGGGCCGGAGAACTCCACCCGCACGGCGGTGCCGGCGGGAAGCTCCGTGCCCTCCGGGTACTGGATGAAGATGACCGTGCCGGAGCTGTTGGCCCTGTCGTAGTCCATGACCAGGCCGGCCTTGCGGAGGGCATCCATGGCATCCATACGGTTCTTCCCCTCCAGCTTGGGCACCTTCACCATCTCAATCTCTGTATCCTCCGCCTGGAAGGTGGTCCAGGCGGTATAGAGAATCACATTGCTGCCCTTGACCACCTGGGTGCCGGGGGCAGGGCTTTGCCGCTGGACGGCGGCGGCGTGTTCCGTCTCCATATAGGTGGTGTCCAGACCCGCCTTTTTCAAGGCCTCCACGGCCTGGTCCACCGTAAGCCCCCGCACATCGGGGACGGTGACGGCGTTCTCGCTCCTGTCCATGGGCACGGAGTAGTAGGCCAGGACCTTGCTGAGCACCTGCTGCACATAGGGGGCGGCCACGGTGCTGCCGTAGACCACGGGGACCTGCGGCTCATCCACGATAATCATGCACAGGTACTGGGGGTCGCTGGCGGGAGCAAAGCCCACGAAGGAGGCCACGAGCAGCGTACTCGATACGTTCCCCTCCTCGTCATACTTCTGGGAGGTGCCGGTCTTGCCCCCCACGCTGTAGCCGGGAATGGCGGCGTTCTTGCCGCTGCCCCCGTCCACTACGCCCGTCAGATAGCGCCGCACCAGGGCGGAGGTGCTTTCGGAGATGATGTTCTCCTCCAACACCTGGGTTTCCCCGTTGTGGAGCAGGTTCCCCTTGCCGTCCGCCGTCACTTCCTCCCCCTCGGGGGTGACAATCTTATCCACATAGTAGGGCTGATGCAAAGTCCCGCCGTTGATGGCGGCGCACACGGCGTTGGCCATCTGCAAGCCCGTGCAGGAGATGCTTTGCCCGAAGCCGATGCGGGCAAGGTCCGTGTCCCGGATATACTTGCGGTGGGTCACGGTGCCCTTGGTTTCGCCGCCCAGGCGGGAGTGGGTGGTGTCGTTGAAGCCGAAGGCGTAGATGTACTTATAGAAGGTGTCCGTGCCCATCTTCAGGGCCATGGACATGAAGGCCGGGTTGCAGCTGTTCTGCACGGCCTTTGCGAGGGTCTCGGAGCCGTGGCCAGCGGTCTTCCAGCACTTTATCTTTTGCCCAAGGACGCTCAGCGACCCCTTGCAGTTGAAGGTGGTGCCATCGTTCACGGCCCCAGAGTCAAGCGCCGCCGAAAGGGTGATGACCTTGAAGACGGACCCGGGCTCATAGGTCTCCGTCACCATCCGCTGCCGGGACAGCTCCAGGAGCGTGGCCGCATCGGACCGGGGCGGGTTGTTGGGGTCCACGGTGGGATAGGAGCCGATGGCCAGTATTTCGGAGGTGTTGGGGTCCATGACCACCCCGTAGGCGAATTTAGCCAGGTTCACGGTGGCGGCCTCCTCCAGGGCGGACTCCAGGAAGCCCTGGATGCCCGTGTCCACGGTGAGATACACCGTGTTTCCGGCGATGGGTGCCTCATAGTTGGACTCGCCGCCGATGATGGGGTTGCCGTCCCGGTCGGTTTCGTTGTACTGCTTGCCGTCCGTGCCGGAAAGGTAGGAGTTGAAGGAAAGCTCCGTGCCGGACTGGCCGTCCCCGTCGATGTTGGTAAAGCCCAGGAGCTGGCCGAACAGGTTCCCCTCCGGATAGTTCCGCTTCACATCCGCATAGTAGCTGATGGCCCGGTTCTCCTGGAAGGTGGCCAGCTGCTGTATGATGGCGGAATCCACCTGGTCCTTAATCTTCACCTGCTGATAGAACTTCCCGTCCCGGGGGTTCACCTTGGTCATCTTGGAAATGATGGTGTCGTAGTTCACATCCAGCAGGGTCGAAAGGATGTTGGCGATACGCTCCCTGTCCGCATCCTCGGTGATGGCCTGGGGGTTCACGCACACCTGATAGGTCGTGTAGCTCTCGGCAAGGGTGTTGCTGTTTCTGTCCAAAATCTTGCCCCGTTCCGCCCTCAGGGACATGGTGCTGTCCCACTGGCGCTGGGCCATCTGGGCATACCGCTTGCCGTTGACGATGGACACATAATAGAGGTTGACAATCAGCGCCCCGAAGAGCAGCACCGCAAAGGCGGAAGCCACCAGCAGCTTTCGTCTCAGACGGTTGATACGGGGTCCTTTGACCTTGATTTTCGCTTTTCTTTGCTCCAACTCTGCCTCGATTTCTTTTAGTCCTCGTTCCAGGTCATGACCCGGCCCGCGTCCCGGTTGGCCTGGTCGATGGTGGAATAGTCGGTCATGGTGCTCTGCTGCTTCTTGAGCAGGGAGATTTTCTCGTTATAGTCCTCTATTTCGTTCTCCAGGGTGTAAATCTGGGTGTAAATCTGGGCCACCCGCGCGCTGCCGCTGATGGCAAAGATGGCCGTGCCCGCGATGAGAAAGATGGATACCAGCAGCAGCACCCTCGAATAGATGGGCACCTTCTGCATCGGTGCCTCCCGTTTTTCCAAATCCCGTTCCCGGGGCTGGGGGTACACGGGCAAGTCCGCCACTTCCTCCACCACCCGAACCTGGCTCTTGTTCCGGGAGGGGGCATAGATTCGCGTCACCGGCGCCGGGTTGCGCTCGACCCGCTTTTGATTGTCAAAGGACACGTCCATATTCCGTACCCCTCCTTTTGTTATACGTGGTCTTTGGGCCGTCTATGCCAGCCGTCCCCTTTTCCAGGGCCCGAAGTTTGCAGCAGGTGGAACGGCTGTTCTGCCGCTGCTCCTGCTCAGAGGCCACCAGGGGGTGACGAGTGAGCACCCGCCCGTAGGGGGTTTTGCCGCAGACACATTGGGGACTCTTGGGCGGGCAGGTGCAGGGGTTCTCCGCCCGTTTAAAGGCATTCTTTACGATTCTGTCCTCCAGGGAATGGAAGGTGAGTATCACCAGCCGCCCGCCATCGTTCAATAGCGAGATGGCGTTTTCCACCGCCTCCTCGAGGCCCTTTAGCTCCCCGTTCACCTCGATACGGATGGCCTGGAAGCACCGGCGGGCCGGGTGCTGCTGCTCCTTATGGCGCATCTTGGCGGGAATGGCCCCGGCAATCAAGTCCGCCAGCTCCGTGGTGGTGGCGATGGGCTGCGTGGAGCGGCGCTCCACAATCCGCCGGGCGATAAGGGGCGCAAAGCGCTCCTCCCCATAGTCCCGGAAGATGCGAATCAGCGCCTCGGCCGAATAGGTGTTCACCACCTCATAGGCGGATAAGGGGGCGCTTTGGTCCATACGCATGTCCAGGGGCGCTTCCTTGCTGTAGGAAAAGCCCCGGCTGCCGTCATCGAGCTGGTGGGAGGAGACCCCTAAGTCCAATAGAATCCCGTCCACCCCCGCAACGCCCCGCTGCATAAGCAGGCTCTTCATACAGAAAAAGTTGCCGTGGATGGGAGTGAAGGCTTCGGCAAAGGGGGCAAGGCGGTTTCCCGCCGCCTCGATGGCCTCCCTGTCCCGGTCGATGCCATAGAGGTGACCCCCCTTTGGCAGGCGTTTTAGGATTGCTTCGCTGTGGCCGCCGCCGCCCAGAGTGCCGTCCACATAGACCCCGCCCCGGCTTACATTCAGCAGGTCCATCACTTCGTTGACCATGATGGGCTGATGATATCCAAGCTCCATGAGGGACCTCCTTTCCTGCCCGGGGCAAATGGGCATAACTCCACAAATATATATACAGCGTACATTATACCGCAAGGCTCCCTTTTTGTCAGCAGGGAATTGTGTTCTTTGCGTAACAAAAAAATAAATTATGCGGTTGTTTGGCTAGCAAGCTCTGCCTCACCTTCCACCTCATCCGTCGCCTACGGCGCCAGCTTCCCGGAAGCTTTCAGACGTCCCCACCTCATCCGTCACGGCTTCGCCGTGCCACCTTCCCCTCAAGGGGAAGGCAAGACGGGGAAGCCTATTGGTAGGTTCTTGCCTCCACAATTGTCATTTCGACCGAGGAAGCGGCAGCGACCGAGTGGAGAAATCTCTTGGACAAGCAAGTTGGTTCCCAGATCCCTCCGCTCGCTTCGCTCGGTCGGGATGACAAAAAAAGGGGAAAGACGCTCGGTCGGGATGACAAGAGGGGGAGAGCGGCTCGGTCGGGATGACACGGGGATCGGGCCGCCGAGGGCGTCGGCCCCTACGGTCGGGATGACAAGAGGGGGCTACGCAACGGTGGAGGCAAAAAAGAGGAGCCGCCAAAGCAGCTCCCCTAAAAAAATATTACATAAGTTTCTCTTTTTGGGCGACTTTTTCTCCTTTGTACAAAGAGAAAAAGTCGCAAAATAAATAAATAAATAACTACTCCTTCACGAGCTCCGAGTAACCGAAGATGATGCCGTCGGGTAGGGTTCTGAGCTGGCTCCAGTCCTTCTTGTTGCCGCCCTGGTTGAGCCGCTCGCCCATGAAGACCATGCAGGCGGAGACGCCGCCGTCCACGTTATAGGCCTGGGTGCAGCCGAGGTTTTCCATCACGTCCGCAAACTCCACCAGGTTCCAGCCGAGGTTGGCCCTGGGGTTATCGCTGCGGTAGCCGCCCACGACCACAATGCAGTGGCCCGGCTCCACCATGCCCACGCCCACCCGGGGGTTGGTCTTATAGAGCCAATGCTTTTCGAGGGTCTTTTGCTCCGTCTTCTCCCCGTCCTTGATGAGGGTGGGGCCGAAGGAGATGGAGTTTTCCACCCCCGCCTCCTCCAGGTTCCGGGCGGTGGCCTTCTGCGCCTGGGGAATCATCTCCAGGGCGAGCTTCTCCGGGTGCCACACCATCTCGTCCGCCTGGTTCCCGCCGTTGAGCAGAATGCCGTCCCGGATAAGGACCCCCTTCTTCTCCCTGTCCATGTGGATAAGGTTGTCTCCCGTCACCAGCAGCACCGCCTTATAGCGCTTGGCGATGTTCATGGCGGAGTCCTTGGTGGTGCCGCTGCGGTTCTCCTGACCAAAGCCGGTCCTCAGCTCATCCCCCTTCATGTGGATATCCGCCACATAGTAGGGAAAGTCCAGCTTCTCGGTTTTGTCCGTATAGCGGGTGATTTCAATGGACAGGGTGCTGTTCTTGTATACCCACTTGCCCGCATCTGCATCGGCAGAGACGACCTCCTTAAGGCTATAGAGCTCCGCCTCAGCATCCGGCGTCGGGGTAGGCTCCGCTGTCGCCTGAGCCGTGGGCTCCGGCGTGTCCGTGGGCGCCGGGGAGGGGGTATCCGTTGGCGTGGGCGTTTCCGTGGGCGCCGGGGTGTCCGTCGGCACGGGGGTCCTGGCCGCCTCTATGGCAAGCTGCTCCTCAAAGGCCGCCGCCTCCGCCGCCTGGGCTTTATTCAAAGATGCCCCCCGATAGAGACCGAAGCAGATGAGCACCGCCGAAAGCACCG
The DNA here is from genome assembly GCA_017451295.1 of Clostridia bacterium. Lineage (GTDB taxonomy): Bacteria > Bacillota > Clostridia > Christensenellales > CAG-138 > RUG472. Next base: position 16,419 of record JAFSPW010000096.1, on the reverse strand, counting down.
GCACGCCGATGCCCACCCAGAGGGGCAGGGGCTGTTTCATAAGAATCCGTGCCCCAATGAGCAGGGCAAAGAGAATGAGCGCCGCCGTCAGGCTCAACAGAACGGGCAGCAGCACCGCCCCCGTGTCCGCATGCTCGGGCAGCAGCGTGGGGGAGGGGGTGACGGGAAGCTCCGCCGCCGGGGCCGCCACCGGCTCCTGGGTGGGTACTTCCGTAGGCGCGAGGGTAGGTTCCAAGGTAGGCTCCGGCGTGGGTTCCGGGGTAGGCTCCGGGGTCTTGGTAGGCTCCGGCGTCGGCTCCGGGGTGGGTTCCGGGGTTTCTACAGGGGTGAAGCTCACATGCTCGAGTAGATTCCCCTCGCCGTCCTTGCCCACGGCGGTGTAGTAAAGCACATATTCATCCGCCTGATAGGGGGTGTAGTGATAGGTGGACCAGGTGGCAAAGGTGCTCTCATAGACTGCCTTTGCCTGCTCGTACCCGGCGGACATATCGTAGGTTGCCGCATCCTTGGTGCCGGTCTTCACGGCAAAGTACACCTTCTGGATGCTGCCGCCCTTTATCTTGTTGAACACGTCCAAAAACAGCTCGTTGGTGACCACGGTCTCCGCCGTCAAGGGGAAGGCCCTCTCCTTGCCGTGGGTGATGATTATTGTGGGGCTTACCTGCGCCAACAGGTTTTTCAGCTGCTTTCCGGCGGAGCTGTCCTTTTCCCAGCCGCTTTTGAGATAGCTTTCCTCCAAATTCCGGCGGCTGTCCACCTCCAAATACAGCGGGGCGTTCTTCATGCCAAGCCTCCACAGTGCGCGGATGCCCTCCTCCTGCCGGGCCCGGTTGTAGGGGGCCATATAGAGCACCTGGGTGGGGACACCCTGCTGAATAAGGGTAGGCAAGAGGCCGCCAAAGCAGCTAAGCTCCTCCCCGGGATAGGCGCACAGCAGCAGCACCGTGGGCTTTTTCAGGCTCTCTTGAAACTGGGGCACCTCTGCGGGGAGCTTTCCCCGGGAGTAGACCACTATTTCGCTGATTTCAAAGGCGTCCAAAAAGGTTATCGTCAGGCCGTGCGCCCCTTCGGGCGCGGCATAGACCTCGTCTAAGAAGGCGGGGGAGATTTCCTCTGCAGAAATTTCCTTTCCCTCTGCATCGAGCCAGGTGAAACTTACGCTCTTGCCAAAGCTCCGATAGCCCAACAGCACATACCCCAGCTCCTCGGACACAGACAGGTTCACCTTCTGATTGGGCACATAGGACACGAAGGTGTTATAGGCCCTATCCAGCAGCCGATTCACGTTCTGGGCATGGCTTTCATCCTGAAGGGACAGAATTTCATTTAGGTCGATGGCTTCCTCCTCGGCAGCAGCTAATGGGGCAGTTGTCACCGTAAGCAGCAGGGCCATGAGCAGGACAAATATTTTTTTCACAGCGTTTCTCATCTTCAGAACAGGCGCATGGGCACCACTAAGTACACAAACTCTTCCCCGTTGATGGGGCGAAGGACGCAGGGATTGATGGGGCTGTTGCACTCCAAATAAATCTTGTCGTCCTCGATATTCTTCAGCACGTTCAGCAGAAACCGGGGATTGAAGGCGATGGACAGGCCGTCCCCCATAATCTGGGCGGAAATCTCGTCCTCCACCTTGCCGATGCTGCTTTCGGCCTTGACGGTGATGCTCTCGCTGCCGATGACAAACAGCACGCTGCCCGTGCCCTCCCGAGCCACCAGCTGCGCCCGGTCGATGCTGTCCATGAGCACTTCCTTTTCCACCATAATCCGGGTCTTGCAGGACTTGGGCAGAATCCGCTGATAGTCAAAATAGTCCCCGTCGATGAGCCGGGACACCAGCATGGTGCTGCCGGATTCGACCTTCACATGGGTGGTGGAGAACACCAGCCTGGCCTTGTCCTCCCCTTCTTCCAGCATGTGACCAATCTCCACCATGGTCTTGCCGGGAATCACCACCCGGCGGGAGGGAATCTCCTGCTCGAGGGTCATGGTGTTCTTGGCAAACTGATAGGAGTCCGTGGCCACGAAGGAAAGGCTGTTCCCCTGGCACTCCATGAGCACGCCCGTAAGCGCCGGACGCGCTTCGTCCAGCGCCACGGCAAAGGCGGTGTGATCGATAGCGCGCCTCGTCTTCTGGGCTGGGAGCTTCATTTCAAACACGTCCTTGCCGTCAAAGCTCATGCGGGGGAACTCGTCATACTCCATGGATTGGAGCTGGTTCACGGTCCGGCCGCAGCGGATGGTCAACGTGTGGCCGTCCATGGAGAAAAAGGCGCTCTCGCTGGGCAGCCGCCGCACCACATCGGAAAAAAGGCGGCCCTTAATCAGGCACTCGCCCTCCTCGTCCACGGAGGCGGGGATTCTATATTCCTTCTGCAAGGTCAAATCGGAGCAGCACAGCAGCAGCCCCTGTTCATCGGCAATGAGCAGGATGCCGTCCAGCACCGCCATGGAGGAGCGGGCGGGCAGGGCCTTGGTGACAGAGGCGATGCCGTCGTTCAACATTTTGGAATCAACACAAAATCTCATCTTTATTCCCTTTCTGTATCCATAGCTTACCACCAACGGGGGGACTCCTCAATAGCCGTCCGGTCTATTTTACAAGCTGTTGACATCTATGGCGGCGGGGGAGGGGGTAAGGTGTATTCTTTATAGCCGTAGTTGTAGTAGGGGGTGTGTACAAGGGGGAAAAGTGGGAAAAACGCCGCCGCGCCTTGGAAAAACAAGGTGGAAAGGGCGGTGGAAAGGGCGGTGGAAAAGGGAGGGACTTGTCCGTTTTCTCCCCGCTGTCCCACTCTTCCACAGGGGTTATCCACCCCGTTTCCACAGAGGACACACCCGTATCATCAGCCTTCCGTAATCTTCTTTTTGATGTCCTCTATGCTCTCCTTAAAGGAGGGGTCGTTGTCCATCATGCCCTCGATGCGGGTGCAGGCGGAGATGGCGGTGGTGTGGTCGGACCTGTCAAAGAGGGAGGAAATCTTCTTATAGGGAAGGGACAGCATGTCATGGCACAGGTACATGGCCACCTGCCGGGGCACCACCACCTCCTTGTCCCGCCGCTGGGACAGAAGGCTTTGGAGCGTGACCCGATAGTAATCCGCCACAATCTCCTTGATTCTGTCCGGGGTCACCTCCACCCGGCTCTCCTCCGGCAGCATGTCCTTCAGGGCTTCCTTGGCAAGGGCCATGGTGATGGGCTCGTCCTTCAAATTCGCATAGAAGAAGACCTTGGTCAGACTCCCCTCCAGCTGGCGGATGTTGTTGGACACATGCTCGGCGATGAACTGGATGATGGCATCGTCCACCTGCCGGTTCTCCTGCTGGGCCTTGTTGCGAAGGATGGCGATACGGGTCTCGATATCCGGCTCCTGAATGTCGGTGATAAGGCCGCCTTCCATGCGGGAGCGAATGCGCTCCTCCAGGTTGGCAATCTCCTTTGGCGGACGGTCGGAGCTGATGATGATGGCCTTACCGGCATTGTGCAGGGTGTTGAAGGTGTTGAAAAACTCCTCCTGGACGGACTGGCGGGTGGCGATGAACTGGATATCGTCTATCATCAGCACGTCCACATTCCGGAACCTATTGCGAAACTCCGCATTTTTGCCCAGACGAATGGCCTCGATAAGCTCGTTGGTAAAGGTTTCGCTGGTCACATACAGCACCCGGGCCGTGGGGAAGTTCTTTTTCACCTGGTGGCCGATGGCGTGCATCAGGTGGGTTTTGCCCAAGCCCACGCCTCCATAGAGGAACAGGGGGTTATAGACCCGGCCCGGCTCCTTGGCCACGGCTTGGGCGGCGGCATGGGCGATGCGGTTGGAGTTGCCGACCACGAAGGTATCGAAGGTATACCTCTCGTTCATGGCATAGATGCTCGAAGTGCTGGTTTGCTCGGTTTGAACAAAGTCCCGCCTTTGCTCCGGCAGAATCAGCAGGATGTCGATAATCTGGGTGTTGGCCTGCTTGGCGGCGATACGCAAAGAGTCCCGGTAATACTGGGTAAGGGTGGACCTGGTGATGGAATCGGGGCACTGGATGACCATCACATTGTTTTGAATGGTGACCGGGTCCAGCACCTCTATCCATTTATGAAAGCTCATGGCGGACATCTCCCGCCGCATATTTTCACGGGTCAAGGCCCAAATGCCCTGGATTTGTTCCATCGGATATTCCCCCATAGTATAAGTAGACATATGTATAATAACAAACAAACCCCCAAAAAGCAAAGGGTTTTTGAACGATTTTTGCCTCCTCTTGATAAACACCCACCCATGGGGTATAGTAAGCAAAAGGAGTGAATCATGGCATATACGTATAGACCGATTATCAATTCAGACCTGTTGGGGGAAAAAATCACCATCCGGCTCCCCGGTTTTCCCGGGGGGAAGGAGGAGAGCTGCCCCATCCATTATATCGTTTTAGGGGAAGGGGAACCGCTGCTGCTGGTCCATTCCCTGGGGCAGAGTTTGTACACCTGGCGGCACCTTATCCCCATTTTGGCGGAAAAATACACCGTCATCGCCCCGGATTTGGTGGGCTTCGGCTTCTCAGGGCGGCCGGTGTCCATGAACTATACGGTGGACGACATGGCGGAGGTATTGGTGAAGTTCATCAAGGCCCTGAACTATGACCATGTCCACGCCCTGGGGTCCTCCTTCGGGGGGATGTATCTGCTCAGGGCCATGAGCCGCTACGAGGAGATGTTCGACAAGGTGACGGTGCTGTGCCCCGGCGGCATCACCAGGCAGATGCCGGGAAAGCTCAGGCACATGGCCACCCCCTTTATCGGGCCTTTCGTGCGGGAGAGCTATACGAAAAAGGATGTGGAAAAGGTGCTGCGGCTGTGCTATTATGACAGCACGGTCATCACCCGGGAGGTTTTGAATAATTATTTTGAGACCCTGGACAGCTTCTCCTCCCGGCAGGCGCTGATGTACTGCCTTAGGAACTTTGACGAGGAGCTGATTTTGGAGGGGCTCAAGGGCTGCACCCACCCGGTGTTCGTGCTGTGGGGGGAGGAGGACAGGCTTCGTCCCTTTGAGAATTTGGAAACGCTGCGGCAGTATCTGCAGCGGGGGGAGTATTTCTCCCTGCGAAACGCCGGGCACTTCTTCCAGGAGGAGAAGGCGGAGCAGCTGGCGGACATGGTGGACAAATACATTCTCTACGGAGGGGAAAGATGATCGACGGTTTTTCGGTAGGGGATAGGGTCATCATGAAAAAACCCCATGCCTGCGGGGAGAACCTCTGGCAAATCACCCGGACCGGGGCGGATGTGAAGATAAAATGCCTGCATTGCGGGCGGCTTATCATGCTGGACAGACTGGAATTTATGAAGCGGGGCAAGAAGCTCTTGCCTAAAAGCGAGGAAAACAATGCTGACTAAGGCGGAGAAAAAAGCCATGGGCAAGCTGGTGGCCAAAAGGAACGACCACATCAAAAGCAGCTTTCTGTGGGAGAACATAGAGTTTGGCATCTATCTGTTGCTGATGGTGGTGATTGCCTTCTCCATCCGCACGGCGGTGCTGGAGCCCTGGCGGGTGCGGGGGTCCTCCATGGAGGCGACGCTGCTGCCCGGGGACTATATGCTTATCGAGAAGGTATCCTATATCTTTGACCCCATGGACAGGGGGGACGTGGTGGTGTGCTATTACCCCAACAACGATGAATACACCTGTGTCAAGCGAATCATTGGGCTTAGCGGGGACACGGTACAGATTCAGCAGGGCCGGGTCAGCGTCAACGGCACGCCCATCGAGGAACCCTATGTGGTGACGGGCATGACCCCCAAGCACGACGGAACCTATATCGTGGAGGAGGGCTGCGTGTTCGTCATGGGGGACAATCGGCTGGTGTCCCGGGACAGCACCAACGGCATGGTGGGCAGCATTCCCCGGGAGCGGGTCATCGGCCGGGTGAGCGGCGTGGTGTTGCCTATCAGTCGGGCCAAGGTGATCTATGGCATGGATTACGGCCTATGAAGCAGGATAGATTGCCCCGGCGGTCCAAAATGTTTGCCCGGCTGCACCGGCGGCACACCTTTCTGCGGTGGGGCATCAGCACCGCCGTAGCCATGCTGCTGGTGGTCTTCATCCTGTTCGTCTGGTTCTCCTGGGCACGCATGGGCAACGATTCCATGGCACCCACCCTGCACAAGGGGGATTTGGTGCTGGTGGACAGGCTCTCCAAATACTACCGGAACCTGCAGCGGACGGACCTCGTGGCCTATGTCCCCAAGGACGGCCAAGGGCTCATCATCAAGCGGGTGGTGGCCCTCGGGGGCGAACGGGTGGCCGGGAAGGATGGGGTCATCTATATTGACGATACCTACACCCTGGTGGAACGGGACTACGGCCCCACCAACACATTGGACTTTTCCCCGGTCAAGGTGCCGGAAGGATGCGTGTTCGTCCTCTCGGACGACAGACTCTATTTTGAGGACAGCCGGGAAGCCGCCATCGGCTGCATCCCCATGGAGGATATTTACGGGGTTATCTATATTCGATTATTCCCGAAAATCACGCTATTCAAATAAAAAACCAAAAAACCGTTGTCGTTCGGCAACGGTTTTTTTATATTCTCTTGCTTTAAGATATTACGACGTTGACCACGTTTTTGACCACAATCACCTTGCGGACGGTCTTGCCAAAAAGGAAGGGAGAAAGGGCGTCGCTCCTTAGGACGGCCTGCTCCACGGCGGCCCTGTCCAATGCGGCGTCGAGGGTGAGCCGGGCGCGGACCTTGCCGTTGATCTGGATGCCGTATTCCACGGTGTTGGCCTTCAGGGCGCTTTCGTCATAGGCGGGCCAGGGGGTGTGGTAGAGCCGCTGGGTGTAGCCCAGCATCTCGTTCATCTCCTCCGTCATGTGGGGGGCGAAGGGGTTTAGGAGCAGCAGCAGCGTGTGCAGCTCATCCCGGGTGAGCTGGCCGTTAGCATAAAAGTCGTTCACCAGGGTCATCATGGCCGCAATGGCGGTGTTGAACTTCATATGCTCGATGTCGTCGGACACCTTCTTGATGCAGCTGTGCAGGGCGCTGCGCTGCTTGTCGTTGGTGTCGCCTTCGCCCTTAACCATGTCCATCAGCCGCCACACCCGGTCCAAAAACCGCTTGCAGCCGTTGGCGCTCTGCTCGCTCCAGGGGGTAGCCGCCATATAGTCCCCCATGAACATGACGTAGGTACGGAGGGTGTCGGCGCCGAGCTTGTCGATAACATCGAGAGGATCGACCACGTTCCCCTTGGACTTGCTCATCTTATCCCCATCGGGCCCCAAGATCAGGCCCTGATAGGTGCGCTTGGCGTAGGGCTCCGGGGTGTTGACCTCGTTTATATCATAGAGGAACTGGTGCCAGAACCGGGAGTAGAGCAGATGCCGGGTCACATGCTCCATGCCGCCGTTGTACCAATCCACAGGCATCCAATACTTCATCTTCTCCTTGTCGCAGAAGCATTGGTCGTTGTTGGGGTCGATGAACCTGAGATAATACCAGCTCGAGCCCGCCCACTGGGGCATGGTGTCCGTCTCCCGCCGGGCAGGACCGCCGCACTTTGGGCAGGTGCAGTTGACGAAGCTCTCGATTCTTGCCAGGGGGCTCTGCCCATCGGTGCCGGGTTCGAAGTTTTCCACATCCGGCAGGGTCAACGGCAGCTGCTCATAGGGCACGCCCACGGTGCCGCAGACGGGGCAATGGATGAGGGGGATGGGCTCGCCCCAGTAGCGCTGGCGGTTGAAGGCCCAGTCCTTCATCTTATACTGGACGCCCTTGTGGCCGATGCCCTTTTCCTCCAGGAAGCGGAGCATGGCGGCGATGGAGTCCTTCTTGTTGTCATACACATTCAAAAAATCGGAGTTAATCATGGGGCCGTTGCCGGTGTAGGCAGCTTCCTCAATGTTGCCGCCCTCGATAACGGGGATGATGTCCACGCCGAACTTTCTGGCAAAGGCCCAGTCCCGTTCGTCATGGGCGGGCACGGCCATGATGGCGCCGGTGCCATAGCCCATCATGACATAATCGGCAATGAAGATGGGAATCTCCTTCCCGTTGACGGGGTTGATGGCGCTCAGCCCCCGGAGCTTTACGCCGGTCTTATCCTTCACCAGCTGGGTCCGCTCAAACTCCGTCTTCTTGGCGCAGGCGGCCCGATAGTCCTCCACCTCGTTCCAGTTGGAGATTCTATCCTTATATTTATCGAGCAGGGGATGCTCCGGCGCCATGACCATGAAGGTGACCCCAAAGAGCGTGTCGCACCGGGTGGTGTAGATTTCCAGGGTTTCGGGAATATCCTTCAGGGTGAAGTTGACAAAGGCGCCGGTGGACTTGCCGATCCAGTCGATTTCCTGCTGCTTGATGGAGTCCGGATAGTCCACGGTGTCAAGGCCCGAAAGCAGCCGGTCGGCATACTGGGTAATCTTCAGGTACCATACATCCTTGCTCAGCTGCACCACATCGCTGTGGCACACGTCGCACTTGCCCCCCTGGGAGTCCTCGTTGGACAGGACCACCTTGCAATGGGGGCAGTAGTTCACCTGGGTCTTGGCCCTAAACACCAGGCCCTTTTCGAACATCTTCAGGAAAATCCACTGGGTCCACTTGTAATAGTTGGGCAGGGAGGTGGAGATTTCATGGCTCCAATCGAAGGAATAGCCCACCTTCTTCATCTGCTCCTTGAAGTGCTCCACATTCTTGGTGGTGATGATGTGGGGGTGGGTGTTGGTCTTTATGGCATAGTTCTCCGCCGGCAGACCGAAGGAGTCAAAGCCCATGGGGAACAGCACATTATAGCCCTCCATGCGCCGCTTGCGGGAGATGACCTCGAGACTGGTATAGGCCTTGATGTGGCCCACGTGCATACCGGCGCCGGAGGGATAGGGGAACTCCACCAGGCCGTAGAACTTGGGCTTGCTGTAGTCCTCGCTGGCGGCGAAAGCCTTTTCCTCCTCCCAGCGGTGCTGCCACTTGGGCTCGATGGATTTGAAATCATAGGGTTGTGACATAGTTGCCTCCTGCAGGCGTTTCCACGCCGTTTCTAAGCTATAAATGTATAACCTTTGTGACCTTTTGTCAACCGGCTTTACAAGGCCTTCTTGCCTGTGTTAGAATACAGCCAATCTCAATATAAAAGGAAGAAACCTATGCATCCCTTTGTTCATCTGGGACCCATCACCCTGCCTTCTTACGGGCTTTGCACGATGGTGGGCACCGTGTTTGCCCTTGTTGCCGTGTTTCAGCTGCGGAAGAAGGGTTCCCCCATCTCGGCGGACAACCTGTCCGACTCCCTGATTTGGGCCATTCTGCTGGGATTTTTAGGGGCCAAGCTCCTGTATTTTATCGTGGACCCGCCCACGGCCCTGCCGAAGAACTGGACGGAGTGGAAGGACCTCATCTTCGCCGGTCTGGTGTTCTACGGCGGGCTCATCGGCGGCCTTGCGGGTCTGTTCATCGTCAGCCGGAAAACGAAAATCAACTTCTTCACCTATACGGATTTGTATGCCCCCTGCTTCTGCCTGGCCCACGCCGGGGGCCGCATGGGCTGCCTTATGGCGGGCTGCTGCTACGGCATCGAGCATACGGGCTTCTGCTCCGTGGTCCTCAACGGGGTCTCGCGCCTCGCCACCCAGCCCATGGAAGCCGCCTTTCTGGTGCTCCTCTCCGGGGTGCTGACCCTCATCTTCTTGAAGAAGCCCAACCGGGGCACCGTCACCGGCTGGTATATGACCCTGTACGCTGTGTGGCGCTTTGTCATCGAGTTCTTCCGGGCGGACGAGCGGGGTGCCGTAGGGTTCCTGTCCACCAGCCAGTTCATCTCCCTGTTCATCCTGGCCGTGGGCATCTGGCTGCTTGTTCGGGCGCCCAAGGCAAATAATGACTTTATAGCGGCATAAATTCGCTTTTACACAGCCCATGTTTCACGTGAAACATGGGCTGTTGCTTTTTCCATGGGCTTAGGGTATAATGACCACATGCTGATACAAAAGGAGACAAACCCTTGGCTAAGATAATCTGCATCGCCAATCAAAAGGGCGGGGTGGGGAAGACCACCACCGCCGTAAACCTGTCCGCCTGTGTGGCCCAGTTGGGGTACCGGGTGCTGCTGGTGGACATCGATCCCCAGGGGAACACCACCAGCGGTCTGGGGGTCAATAAGAACCTGTTGGAGACCTCGGTGTATGATGTGCTCATCAACGAGGTGGATGTGAGCGAAGCCATTTTGGACACCATGATTGACACCCTGAAGCTCCTGCCCTCCCGCATGGAGCTGGCCGGGGCGGAGGTGGAGCTGGTGACCCTACTGGCCCGGGAGCAGCGGCTCAAGAACGCCATCTCCCCCGTGCGGCAGGACTTTGACTATATCTTTGTGGACTGCCCCCCGTCTCTGGGTCTGCTGACCCTAAACGCCCTGACCATGGCGGACACCCTGCTGGTGCCCATCCAATGCGAGTATTATGCTTTGGAGGGGCTCAGCCAGCTCATGAACACGGTGAAGCTGATTCGCCGGAGCCTGAACCCCAAGTTAGAGGTGGAGGGGGTGGTGCTCACCATGTACGACAGCCGGACAAACCTTTCCCAGCAGGTGGTGGGGGAAGTGAAGCGGTTCTTTAGGAACAAAGTGTACAACACCATCATCCCCCGGTCCGTGCGGTTGGGGGAGGCCCCGAGCTTCGGCCTGCCCATCAGCCTCTATGCCCCCAAGAGCACCGGTGCGGCGGCGTATCTGAGCCTGGCGGAAGAACTGACAGAGAAGGCAGTATAAGGAGGGAGGAGCACATGGCATTGAAAAAAGGATTGGGCAGGGGCCTGGATGCCCTGCTGGAAGGCTATGAACCCGGGAAGAACCAAACGAGCCTCCAGGAGATTTCCGTTTACGACATCGACACCAACCCGGACCAGCCCCGCAAGAGCTTTGACGAGGAGAAGCTAAAGGAGCTGGCCGCCTCCATCGAAAACCACGGTATCGTCCAGCCCCTGATACTCTATCGCCAGGGGGACAGGTACACCATCGTAGCCGGGGAGCGGCGCTTCCGGGCGGCCCGTCTGGCAGGGCTCAAGGTGGTGCCCGCCGTCATTACGGACCGGGAGGCCCAGGAGCTGCAGGAGGTATCCCTCATTGAAAACCTGCAGCGGGAGGATTTGAACCCGGTGGAGGAGGCCGCCGCCATCCGCTTTTTGATGGTGGAGCATAACCTGACCCAGGAGGAGGTCTCCGCCCGCATCGGCAAGAGCCGCCCGGCGGTGACCAATGCCCTGCGGCTGCTGGCCCTGCCCCCTCAGGTGCAGACCATGCTGAAGGAGGGGACCCTCAGCGCCGGACACGGCAAGATGCTGGCCGGGCTCAACGACCCGGAGCTGGTGGTAAAGCTGGCCGACCGGGCGGTGAAGGAGGGGTGGAGCGTGCGGCAGATGGAGGAGGCCGTGCGGCTTCGGGATCTGCCCCGGAAGAAGCCCCAGCCCAAGAAGGACCCCCAGGTCCGCCGCACCGCGAGCCTGTTGCGGAACCGCTTGAAGGCAAAGGTGGCCATTGAAGGGGACCAGGACAAGGGCAAGATTGTGATTTCCTACTTCTCCCGGGATGATTTACTGAACATCTGCGACGCCATCCTGGGGCAGGAAGATTGATGTTTCACGTGAAACGATGACCAGAGAAGCACTGTTTGCCTATATCGACAGCACCTATAATGTGCAGCCGGAGTATCCCTGGGCGACCCTGCCGGAGGCGGCGGTGTTCCGCCACGGCGACAATCAAAAGTGGTTTGCCCTCGTCATGGGCATTCCCAGGAAATATGCCTACGGAGAGCCGGGGCCGGAGGTGGCGGCGGTGAACCTGAAGTGTGACCCCATTTTGCAGCAGATGATGCAGGGGGAGCCGGGGATTCTGCCCGCCTATCACATGAACAAGACCCACTGGGTCACGGCCCTGCTGGATGGCTCGGCGGACGGGGAGCGCATTATATTCCTGCTCCATGAGAGCTTTGAGCTGACCAAAGCGAAACGAAAAAAATGAGCCGAACTTCGGCTCATTTTTTTGTATGCTGTCTTATGCCAGATAGGGCTTTAAAAGTTCGTCCATGGCCTCGGCCAGGGCGGAGAGCTTTTGGGCGGCTTCCGCCTCCGTGGCGCCCTGCACGCCGGAATAGATTTTCAGCTTCGGCTCCGTGCCGGAGGGGCGGGCGATGGCCCAGCTGCCGTCCTCCAAGGTCCAGCGGAGCACGTTGCTCTTGGGCAGACCCGTGGTCTCGGGGTGGTTGTAATCGAGGCTCCTTATCACAGCCTTGCCGCCGATGGCCTTGGGCGGCTGGGCCTGCAGGCTTGCCATGGCGGCCTTGATCTTCTCGATGCCCGCCTTGCCCTCCAGGGTGTAGGACACGGTTTTTTCCTTATAATAGCCGTATTTCTGATAGATTTCCTGGAGCACGTCATAGAGGGTCATGCCCTGCTGATGGAACAGCGTGCAGCCCTCCGCCACCAGCATGGCGGCGCAGACGGCGTCCTTGTCCCGGGAGAAGCCGCCGGCGAGGAAGCCGAAGCTCTCCTCAAAGCCAAAGAGGAACGTGTGCTCGTGGGTGGCTTCGCACTGGGCAATCTGCTCGGAGATGAAGCGGAAGCCCGTCAGCACCTCCCGAATTTCCACGCCGAAGCTGGCGCAGATGGCATCCGCCAGAGGGGTGGACACCAACGAGCGGACCACCAGGCCGTTACTCGGCAAAATGCCCGCTTCCTTCTTGGCGGTGAGCAGGGAATAGAGGAGGATGGAGCCGATTTGGTTCCCGGTGAGCACGGCCCAGGTGCCGTCGTTCTTGCGGACGGCTACGCCCAGACGGTCGGAATCCGGGTCGGTGCCCAGAATCACATCCGCGTGCTTCTCCTCCGCCAGCCGGAAGGCCAGGGTGAAGGCGTTGGGATCCTCCGGGTTGGGGGCTTTCACCGTGGGGAAGTCACCATCGGGCTTGACCTGCTCGGGCACGGGGAACACGTTCTTCATGCCGATTCTGTCGAGCACCGTGGTCACGGGCACATAGCCGGAACCGTGGAGGGGGGTATAGATAAGGGTCAGGTCCTTGCCCTTCTCCTTGAGAAGCTGGGGCTGCTGCAAGAGGGACATGGTGGCGGCGTAGTAGGCTTCGTCCACCTCCTGGCCGATAAGCTGAATCTGGCCGGATTGCAGCCCTTGCTCATAGGGCAGATAGGCGGTTTTGAAGCCCTCGACCCCACGGATGCACTTTGTGATGGCCTCGGCCTCCTCGGGACCTGCCTGGCCGCCGGTGGTCCAATAGACCTTGTAGCCATTGTACTTGGGCGGGTTGTGGCTGGCGGTGATGACCACGCCGGCGCTGCAATGGAGGTGGAGCACCGTGAAGGACAGCTGGGGCACGGAATGCAGCGTGCTGTAGAGGTACACCTTGATGCCGTGACCGGCCAGCACGCAGGCGGTCTCCCGGGCGAACACATCGGAATAGTGGCGGGAGTCATAGGCGATGGCGACGGAAGCCCCCTCCGGGAAGCTCTCCTTCAGATGCCGGGCCAAGCCCTCCGTGGCCTTGCGAACGTTGTACACGTTCATCCGGTTGTCACCGGCGCCGAGGACCCCCCTTAGCCCTGCGGTGCCAAATTCCAGCTCCATGTAGAACCGATCCTCAATCTCAGCGGGTTCATCGGCAATGGCGCGAAGCTCCGCCTTGGCGGCCTCGTCTACATCGGGACTGTTGAGCCAATAGGCATAGCGTTCCTGTGCGTTCATACTTCCTCCTTATGATTTGCAATGATATTCATCCAGCGCCAGGGCGCGGGTGCTTGAAAAGGTGTGTCCGGCTATCGTCAGCTCCTGGGCCACCAGCTGCTGCTGCCGCTGGCGATAGCGGCGGTTTGCCTCCCGGTCCCCATACTTATCGTCTCCCAGGACGGGACAGCCGATGGCGGCCATCTGCACCCGAATCTGGTGGGTGCGGCCGGTGAACAACTGTATTTCCACGAGGGACAGGGGGCCTTGGGTCTTCACCACCCGGTACTGCAGCTTCATCTCCAGGGCGCCCGGTGTGCCGGGGGGCACCAGGTGCATGGTGGCGTGCGCTTCGTCCTTTTTGCCCCAATGGGTAAGGGCGGCGGCGGGCTCCCTGGGCGTGCCCACCAGCACGGCCCGGTATAGCTTACTTAAGTCGTGGCGGGCAAAGGCGGCGGTCAGCTCCTGCTCGGCCTCGGGGGTCTTTGCAAGGACCACGAGCCCCGCGGTGTTGGCATCCAGCCGGTGGACGGGGAACAGGGGGTCCTGCAGGGTGCTTAGCTCGCTGACAAGGTCCGTCTCCACCTCCACGCCGGGGTTTTTGTCCACCACCAGCATATTACCGTCCTCATAGACGGCGGTGCAGGCTCGAAAGGCGGACAGGTATTTGAGGGTCGTGCCAAACTCCGGGAAGGGGGGCAGACTATAGAAGGTCATGGGCTCCTGGAGCGTGGGGTGGGTGATGGTCAGGGCGTAGGCCCAGAGGCGAATCTGCTCTCCCACCTGGGCGCGGGGGTTGTAGCGCTGGTCCCCTTTGAGAGGGAAGCCCCGGTGGCTCAGCTGCACCCGAATCTGGTGGGGGCGGCCGGTCTCCAACTGCACATCCACCAGACTCAACCCCTTTTCCCGAAGGAGGGTGCGGTAGCTCAATCTGGCCAGCTTCCCGCCGGGCGTGCCGTCCTTGACCACCCGGGTGGTGTTGGTGGCCTCCTCCTTTTTCAGGGTGTCCGTCAGGCTCTCGTGGGCGGGGGCGTGCCCCTCCACAATGGCGACATACCGCTTCTGGGCCTTGTGGGCGGAGAACTGCTCCGTAAGCCGGGCGGCAGCCTTGCTGGTCCGGGCAAAGACCATGACCCCGCCGACGGGCCGATCCAGCCGATGGACGAGCCCCAGATACACGGCCCCGGGCTTTTGATACTTTTCCTTTATGTAGGCCTTGCAGGCGGTGAGCAAATCCTCATCCCCGGACACATCCCCCTGCACGGGCATGTTGGGGGGCTTTTCCACCACCAGCAGGTGGTTATCCTCATACAGTACGCGAATATCCATGCAGCTTGCTAAACAAACCTCCGCTTTGGTGAAACCGTAGGTTTCGACAGACTGATTACGGCACCCACCGCCCGGTTGCGCCGCAGGGCAGCACCAGATTCCCCCGGCGGATGGGGAGCCCCACCTCGTCCGCTTCGGCGTGGCCCTGGGGCAGAGCCACGGTGAGCACATTCTTGAGAACGCTCGGGGCCAGGCCCGTGGTGTAGCTGTTGATGAGGAAGAAGCAGGGGCGGTCGCTCAACAGCTTCGCACACTCGCTGACCAGCTCATAGAGCCCGGTTTCAATCTTCCACATCTCCCCGCCGGGACCCCGGCCGTAGCTGGGAGGATCCATTAGAATCCCTTCGTAGAAGTTGCCCCGTCGCTGCTCCCGGCGGACGAACTTCAAGCAGTCGTCCACCATATAGCGGATGGGGGCAGCAGACAGGCCCGAGGCGGCGGCGTTGTCCTTGGCCCAGGCGACCATGCCCTTGGCGGCATCCACATGGACCACCTGAGCCCCGGCAGCGGCACAGGCGCAGGTGGCCCCGCCGGTATAGGCAAACAGGTTCAGCACCCGGGGCGCGTCGCCATTGGCTTTTTTCCAGGCGGAGAGGCGACTTGCCATAAAGTCCCAGTTCACCGCCTGCTCCGGGAACAGGCCCGTGTGCTTAAAGCCCGTGGGGCGAACCACAAAGGTCAGGTTCCGATAGCGGATGGTCCAGCTCTCCGGCAGGTCCCGGACATACTCCCAGTGGCCCCCGCCGGTGGCGGAGCGATGATAGACGGCGTCCGCCCTGTGCTCCTTCATGGGCCACACGGCCTGGGGGTCCGGCCGAAGCAGGGTCACATTCCCCCAACGCTCCAGCTTGTCCCCGTTGCCTGCGTCTAAAAGCTGGTAATCCTGCCAGGAATCGGCTAAATACATGGCCTGCTGCCCTTTCTACATTCGTACCTCCACTATATCACAACTTGCCCATGGAGGGAATAGGGAATATTCCACAATGGGGGGATATGCGTGTGTGTCCGCCGTTAGGCGTCAGGGGGGACAGGGGGCTTTGCCCCCTGTTCTTGACACACACTCTTGTTCCTGTTCTTGTTCCTGTTCTTGTTTCTGTTCTTGTTCTTGTTCTTGTTCCTGTTCTTGTTCTTGTTCTTGCTCTGAAATCAGGTCAACATTTGTCTGCGTGGTAAAATGTCGACCTGAAATCAGGTCAACAGTTCTCCCTCACCTGTCGCCTGACGGCGACATCCTCCCCCGCTGGGGGAAGAACAGCCCCTTCCGTCATTTTGGCCAGAGGCCAAAATGCCACCTCCCCCATTTGGCTTTGCCAAACGGTGGAGGCAAGAACGCTTTTATGTCATTTCGACCGAGGAAGCGAAGCGACCGAGCGGAG
>JAFSPW010000095.1 GCA_017451295.1 Clostridia bacterium | reverse complement strand
AGGGAGAGTGTCGCTCTCTCCCTCAACCGACTTCGCTGCGCTCAGCCACCTTCCCCCGCTGGGGGAAGGACTTTTGGGACGCTCTTGCCTCCATCGTTGCTCCCCCCTCTTGTCATCCCGACCGTAGGGGCCGACGCCCTCGGCGGCCCGCCTCCCCCTGTGTCGCTTGACAGGCAAGAGAAAGGAGCCGCCAAGGCGGCTCCCCTAATATACCTTACATAAGTTTCTCTTTTTGCGCCGCTTTTTCTCCTTTGTATAAAGAGAAAAAGCGGCAAAGGTATTAGGCCAACTGTTCGTTGATGAAGCGGCAGGCGGCCAGGGCGGCGACAGCGCCGTCGGCGCAGGCGGTGGTAAGCTGGCGAACGCTCTTGCTGCGGCAGTCCCCGGCCACATAGACGCCGGGGGTTCGGGTGAGGCAGTCCTCCTGGGCATCGAAGTAGCCATAGGCGTTCAGGTCCGCCAGGGGGGCAAAGGGTTCGTTCTCGGGGATGAGGCCGATGGCGATGAACAGGCCGTCGGTCTCAATCATCTGGCGCTCGCCGGTGAGCCGGTTCTCCACAGCCACGGCCGAGAGCTGGCCCTTTGTTTGCTTCACGGCGGTAATCTTCTGGTTGGTGAAAATCTTCACATTGTCCTGGCGGCGCAGGATGTTTTGCAGCGTCTGCTCGCCGGTGAGCTCCGGCAAATCCTGCAGGATGATGACCTCCCGGCACTTCTGGGACAGCAGCAGCGCTTCCTGGAGCGCGGAGTTGCCGCCGCCGGCCACGCACACCCGCTGGCCAGAGAAGAAGTCCCCGTCGCACACGGCGCAGAAGGAGATGCCCTGGCCCACCAGCTCGTTCTCCCCCTGTAGGCCCAGCATACGGTGCTTGACCCCCGTGGCAATGACGACGGCCTTAGCCTCAAAGGTGTTCCCCTCCTCGGTCTTTACCCGCTTGCAGGAGCCCAAATCCTCCACGGACAGGGCTTTTTCCAGCTCCACTTCGGCGCCCTGGGAAAGAATCTGCTCCAGCATCTTGTCCGCAATCTCGTTGCCGCTAAGCTGCAGGGTGCCGGGGAAGTTCTCCACCTTGGGGGAGTAGGTGATCTGCCCCCCGAAGCCGTGCTTTTCCAGCACCAGCACACGCTTGCCGTTTCTAAGGGCATACAGGGCGGCGGTCATGCCCGCCGGGCCACCGCCGATGACGATGATGTCGTACATGGTATTTCCTCGAATAATAGATTTTGTTCCTTTTTCTCTTTGTCCAAAGGAGAAAAAGGAACCGAAAAAGAGAAACTCTTGTCAATACTTTTGCAAGCGATTACATACAGTTCTTTTGCGCCCCTTTTCTTTCAAGAAAAGGGGCACAAGCTATCATCCTTCCAATTTATTTCTTGCCCATGAGCCAGCCCTTGATATCGCTGACGCCGCGGTAAGAGGCAAAGCCGTCCTCGTTCACAAGCACCAGGGTGGGGGCCTGCTTCACGCCGTATTCATTGACCAGCTCCTTGTTCTCGTTGGCGTTGATGGCGGTGTAGGCGACGCCCGCCTTGTCCAGCAGCGCCATGGCCAGCTTGCAGTTGGGGCAGGTGGGGGTCTTAAACAGTAGGATGCTGCCATCCGCAGGGGCCGCCTGGGGCGCTTCCTCCGCCTTGGGCGCTTCCGCCGCCTTGGGGGCTTCCTCCTTCACAGGGGCGGCAAAGTCCGGCCGGTCAAAGAGGGGCTCCGGGTTGGGACCCTTGTGGGTCAGCACGCTGTTGCCGATGTTATAGACCTTCCGGTCCTTGAACTCCTGGGCCTTGCCGTCGTTCCAGTTCTGCACGGGCCGATAGTAGCCGGTGATGCGGCTGTAGACCTCGGTCTTCTGTCCGCAGATGGGGCAGGTGTGGTGCTCGCCGGTGATATAGCCATGGTCCTTGCACACGGAGTAGGTGGGGGACATGGTGTAGTAGGGCAGCTTATAGTTTTCGGCAATCTTCCTAACCAGGTTGGCGGCTGCCTTCCAATCCGGCAGCTTCTCCCCGAGGAACGCGTGGAACACGGTACCGGAGGTGTACAGGGTCTGCAAGTCGTCCTGAATATCGAGGGCCGAGAACACATCCTCCGTGTAGCCCACGGGCAGGTGGGAGGAGTTGGTGTAGTAGGGGGTGCCGTTCTCGTTGGCGGTGATGATGTCCGGGAACTCCTCCTTATCGTGCTTGGCAAAGCGATAGGTGGTGGACTCGGCCGGGGTGGCTTCGAGGTTGTAGAGGTCCCCGTACTGCTCCTGATAGTCGCTCAGGCGCTCGCGCATGTGGTTGAGCACATCCCGGGCAAAGCGCTGGGTCTCCGGGTGCGTCAGATCCTTCCTCAGCCACTTGGCGTTCAGGCCCACTTCGTTCATGCCGATAAGGCCGATGGTGGAGAAGTGGTTGTTGAACGTGCCCAGATACCGCTTGGTGTAGGGATACAGCCCCGCCTCGAGGAGCTTCGTGATGACGGTCCGCTTGGTCTTGAGACTCCTGGCGGCGATGTCCATCATCTTGTCGAGCCGCTCATAGAAGTCCTTCTCGTCCTTGGCAAGGTAGGCAATTCGGGGCAGGTTGATGGTGACCACGCCGATGGAGCCGGTGCTTTCGCCGCTGCCGAAGAAGCCGCCGGACTTCTTGCGAAGCTCCCGCAGGTCCAGCCGCAGCCGGCAGCACATGGACCGCACGTCGCTGGGCTCCATGTCGGAGTTGATATAGTTGGAGAAGTAGGGCGTGCCGTACTTGGCGGTCATCTCGAACAGGAGCTTGTTGTTCTCCGTCTCGCTCCAATCAAAGTCCTTTGTGATGGAATAGGTGGGGATGGGGTACTGGAAGCCGCGGCCGTTGGCGTCGCCTTCGATCATCACGTCGATGAAGGCCTTGTTCACCATGTCCATTTCCTTCTTGCAGTCCCCATAGGTGAAGTCCATCTCCTTGCCGCCCACGATGGCGGGCAGGT
>JAFSPW010000094.1 GCA_017451295.1 Clostridia bacterium | reverse complement strand
TATACATCCCTTCTTGTCCGCAGACATATCGTATCGAAGATATATCGAGCCCTAAATGGGCATATCGAACATCCGGCAGGATGTATATCGAAAATGGGCGGCCGAAGCCGCCCATTTATGCCCCCTCACACGGGGGCCGTCATCTATGCCTCTTTACGAAGCGCTCCATACGATCCATAGCCTCGGTAATGTTCTTCATGCTGGCGGCGTAGGAGCAGCGGACGAACCCCTCCCCGGAGGGGCCGAAGGCGTTCCCCGGCACCACGGCCACCTTCTCCTCCTTGAGCAGGCTCTCCGCAAAGGCCTCGCTGGAGAGCCCTGTGGAGCGGATGCAGGGGAAGATATAGAAGGCGCCCCGGGGCTCGAAGCAGCTAAGCCCCATGTTGTTGAGCCGCTGGTAGATGTACCGCCGCCGCTCGTCGTAGGCCTTACGCATCTTCTGCACGTCGTCAAAGTCCCCGCTGATATACCCCCGCAGGGCTTCGGTGGCGGCGGCCTGACTCATGGTGGAGGCGCACATGATGACATACTGGTGAATCTTCAGCATGGGAGCGATGAACCGCCGGTCCCCCGCCGCAAAGCCCAGCCGCCAGCCGGTCATGGCAAAGGCCTTGGAGAAGCCGGAGATAAGTATGGTCCTTTCCTTCATGCCGGGAATCTGGGCAAAGGAGGCATGGTCCCCGGAATAGGTCAGCTCCCCATAGATTTCATCGGAGATGACGGGCAGGTTGGTCCCTTCGAGGACCTTGGCAAGCTCCTCTAACTGGGGCCTTGTCATAATCCCCCCGGTGGGGTTGTTGGGATAGGGCAGAATCAGGGCCTTGCTCTTGTCCGTGATGGCGGCCTTTAGCACATCCCCCCGCAGGGCGAACCCGTCCTCGGCATAGGTGGGCAGGCTCACGCTCCGTCCGCCCGCCAGCACGGCGCCGGGGGCATAGGAGACATAGCTGGGGTCCGGCACCAGCATCTCATCCCCCGGGTTCAGCAGCACCCGGGTGGCAAGGTCCAGCGCTTCGGAAGCCCCCACGGTGATGAAAATCTCCGTCTTGGGGTCATAGCTTAGCCCAAACCTCGCATAGAGATACTCCGCCACCGCTTCCCTCAGCTCCATGGTGCCGGCGTTGGGGGTATAGGCGGTCTCCCCCGCCCGGAGCGAAGCCATGGCCGCATCCCGGATGTGCCAGGGGGTGACAAAGTCCGGCTCCCCGATGCCCAGCGACACGGTGCCCGCCGTGGCGTTGGCCAAATCGAAGAACTTGCGGATGGGCGAGGGCTGAATCTGCTGCGCCCGTTGGGAAATCAAACTGTCGATATTCATAGGCTTACCACCATTCGCCGGTCCTCCGGCTGTTTTTCAAAGACGACGCCCTGGCTCTTGTAGCGCTTGAGGATAAAGTGAGTGGCGCAGGACTGAACGTTGTCTAAGATAGCCAGCCGCTCGGACACGAACCGGGACACGGCGCGCACGTCCTTCCCCTCCACGATGAGCATCAAATCATAGGCGCCGGACATCAGATAGCAGGACTTCACCTCGTCGAACAGATACAGCTGCTCGGCAATGGCGTCAAAGCCCCGGTTCCGTTCCGGCTGGACCTTCACCTCGATCAGGGCGGAGATGGTCTCGTCGCTGAGCTGCTCGCTGTCGATAATGGCGGCATAGCCCCGAATGACCCCGGCCTGCTCCAGCTGGGCCACCCGGCGGCTCACCTCCTGCTCCTCTATGCCCAGCTGTCCCCCGATAGCTTCGCTGCTCTGGCGGGCATCCTTTATCAATAGCTGCACAATGGCAAGATCCAAATTGTCCATAACATTCCCCTTCCGGCCCCAGGCCCGTGTATTATACTAATCCGCGTCTAAACCATGTGCAGTCGGCGAGCAAATTCTGCGTTGGTTCCATGAGGAGAATCGCAGATTGACTGGGGACCGTCAATCAAGATTTGACGAAGCAGAACCGGCACAGAAGTTGCCGCCCAATGTGCATGGGTTAGGCGTGGATTAGTATTAGTATATGATTATACCGTTTTTTGGCTGTCTGTCAATAAAAATCAGCTGTTCTTGAAGGTATTGGCGATGACCCGCCTGGCTTCCTCCAGCGTGCCGGGTGCCTTCTGCTTACAATCGGTGAAGGTCTCCTGGGCCGCCTTCTTGGTTTCCTCATAATAGTCCTTCAAATCCACCTTCCCGTCCCCGTTCACATCCTGGATTCCGTTGGGGTTGTTCTCTTTCACCTTTTCCGCCACCTTCACGGCGGCCACGGTGCCCGCCACGGTGAGTCCCGTCTTTAGAAGTTTGTTCAAGCTACCCATGAGTTTGTCCTCCTTTTGTTTATGAAAAATACTTTCTAAGGGGCCAGGCATCCCGAAAATCAAAATGCGCCTCCATAAACGCCCCCGCCTTCCCGATGAGAAAACCGTTGCAGAGGGCGCAGAGGACCGTCCCGAGCTTCACCCCTTCAAAGTGCCCGAAGCCGAAGAACGCAAAGGACATGACCACGGCCACCAGGCAGCTGATGACATCGTACACCGTCTTGACCTTATGGGTGGGCCGATTCAGCTTCCCCGCCACCTCCTTGACGAGCAGCTCATACACCTCCGGGGCGATATAGGTGTGGAAGAAACAGGCGATGCTCAGCGCCCCCAGCAGCAGCCCCAGCACATACCACAGCCCCCGCCAGATAAAGGTGTCCGCCGGGAAGAGGGCCACCAGCAGCATCCACCCGTCCAGCAGAAAGCCATAGAGCACCGCCGTGACAAACGAGAACAGAAAGTAGGGCCGAAACTTCCGTATCCCCACCGCCATGCCGACAAGCAGCACCGCCTGCAAGGTGTACTCCGCCATGCCGAAGGTGAAAAACGGCCACAGGGGGTTCAGCTTCAGATACAGCAGATACGCCGGGGCCACCACCATGGACACCCCAAAGTCCGCCCGGGTCATAAGGGCCACGCTGAAGCTGAGGCCCACCATGCCCAGAAGGTAGCATAGCTCCGTGTAAAAGGTTCGTTTGTGCATAGGCTCACCGAAGCTGCTGTTCATACTGGGCCCTGGGTCCCCCCACATACCTGGGCCGGGAGTAGGCCAGCACCAGATTCGCCTCGCCAATCCGCCGTAGGGGGGAGTGGACGGGCACCGCCACGGGACGAAGGTGCATGCCGATGAGGGTGTCCCCTATGTCCATGCCCAGGGTGGCCCGGCTCATGAGCCCCTCCACCATGCAGGGGGCTTGGCAGGCTTCATAGTAGGCGGTAATCATGGCGCCGCCGGCATGGGCGTGGGGCTTCACCCACACCTCCGTAAGCCCCAGCTTCCCTGCATCCTCTCTCTCGAGGCACAGGCTCCGGTTGATGTGTTCGCAGCCCTGGACCGCTAAGATTAGTCCCCGTTCCTTCACTGCGGGCAGGATACCCGCAAGGATAGCCTCGGCGGCCTCCTTGCTCGAGTTGGAGCCGATGCGGCTGCCCACGGCCTCGCTGGTGGAGCAGCCCAGCACCATCAGCGCCCCGGGCCGGGGGTTGGCCGCCGAAAGCAGAATGTCCATGGCCTCTTTGGCCTGCTGTGTCATGGTTTGAAAATCCATCTGTGTCTCCTTGTATGTATTCTATTCAGTATAGCACAGACCGCCGGAATATGGTATACTGCCGATATGGATTTTACTGCGCCTTTGTTAACTTGGTACGACCAGCACCGCCGGGACCTGCCCTGGCGGGGCGTGGGCGACCCCTACGCCATTCTGGTTTCGGAGATTATGCTCCAGCAGACCCGGGCAAAGGCCGTCATCCCCTACTACCGGCGGTTCATGGCGGAGCTTCCCACGGTGCGGGACCTGGCCGCCTGCCCGGAGGAACGGGTGCTGAAGCTCTGGCAGGGGCTGGGGTACTACTCCCGGGCCAGGAACCTGCAAAAATGCGCCCGGGCGGTGGTGGACCGGTACGACGGCCGCTTCCCCGGCACCGTACAGGAGCTGCTGGAACTGCCGGGCATCGGTCCCTATACGGCGGGGGCCATCGCCTCCATGGGCTTTCGTGTGCCCGCCCCGGCGGTGGACGGGAACGTGCTTAGAATCATGGCCCGGCTCTATGAGGACGGGGCGGATGTGACGAAGCAGCCCACCCGGGACAGGTGGGCAAAAGCCCTCCAGGGGGCCATGTCCGAGCGGCCCGGGGACCTGAACCAGGCCTTTATGGACTTAGGCTCCCTTGTCTGCCTGCCCAAAGCGCCCCTGTGCGACAGCTGCCCCCTAAAGGGTCTGTGCCTGGCCCATGCCCACGGCACCTTTGACCAATACCCCAACCGGGGGGAGAAGAAGCCCAAGCGGCAGGAGCAGCTGACGGTCTTTGCCATTAGGAGCGGGGACAGCTTCCTGCTGAGGCGGCGAAGGGAGCAGGGGCTCTTGGGCGGGCTATATGAGCTGCCCAATCTGCCGGGACACCTAAGCGAGCAGGAGATTGCCCGGGTGCTGACTCAATGGGGCCTTGCCCCCCTGGGCGCCTGGGAGATTCGCCGGGAAAAGCACATCTTCACCCATGTGGTGTGGGACATGGAGGTGGTGAACTTAATTGCCCCGAAGCAGGCCGTGGAAGGCCTTGGCTGGTACACCGGGGCGGAGCCCTTGCCCGAGGCCTTTTTGAAGTGTTTGAAGGGACAATCCACAGGAGAATAGATGGAACACAATAATTTTACCCAGGGGCCCATTCTGCCCAAGCTGTTGAAGTTTATGCTGCCGGTGCTGGCGGCCATGTTTTTGCAAGCCCTCTACGGGGCGGTGGACCTGCTGGTGGTGGGGAAATTCTGCACGGATGCGGAGGTTTCCGCCGTGGCCACCGGGTCCCAAATCATCATGACCCTGACCAACCTGCTGGTGAGCTTTTCCATGGGGGTCACCGTGGCCGTGGGCCAGCGCCTGGGCCAGCAGCGGCAGGGGGATGCCGCCCGCATCATCGGCACGGGGCTGGTGCTCTTTGCCCTGCTGGGGGGACTGTTCACCCTGGTGGGGGTGCTGGGAGCAGAGGGGCTGGGGCGGTTAATGCACGCCCCGCAGGAGGCCTTTGCCGTCACCGCCCGGTATATCCG
The DNA here is from genome assembly GCA_017451295.1 of Clostridia bacterium. Taxonomy (GTDB): domain Bacteria; phylum Bacillota; class Clostridia; order Christensenellales; family CAG-138; genus RUG472. Next base: position 34,350 of record JAFSPW010000094.1, on the reverse strand, counting down.
CATCTGCAGCTGCGGCTTTCTTATCATCACGGCCTATAACCTGCTGGGCAGCATCTTTCGGGGCCTGGGGGACTCTCGCACCCCCCTGGTGGCCGTGGGGATTGCGTGCCTGTGCAATATTGCGGGGGACCTGGTGTTCGTGGCGGTGCTGCACCTGGGAGCGGCCGGGGCGGCCCTTGCCACGGTGCTGGCTCAGCTAATCAGCGTGCTCGTTTCCCTGCTGCTCATCCAAAAAGTGCAGCTCCCCTTCGCCTTCAACAAAGCCCACCTCCGGCTGGACAAGGCCAGCGCCGCCTGCATCTTCCGTATCGGCACGCCCATCGCCCTCCAGGACTTTTTGGTAGGCATCTCCTTTCTCGTGGTGCTCTCCATCGTCAACAGCCTGGGGGTCACCGCCTCCGCCGGCGTGGGGGTGGCGGAGAAGGTGTGTGCGTTTATCATGCTGGTGCCGGCGGCCTTTATGCAGTCCATGTCCGCCTTCGTAGCCCAGAACTTCGGCGCCGGGCGCATGGACCGGGCCCGGCAGGCCCTGATGTCCGGGGTGGGGGTGTCCTTCGCCTTTGGGGTGGCCATGTTTTTGCTGGCCTTCTTTCGGGGAGATTTGCTGGCGGGCATCTTCTCCAACAGCCCCGCGGCGGTGGCAGCGGCCTGGCAGTATCTGAAGGCCTATGCCATCGACTGCCTGCTCACCTGTTTTCTGTTCTGCTTCATCGGCTACTTCAACGGCATCCAGCGCACCACGTTCGTCATGCTCCAGGGCATCTGCGGCGCCTTCCTGGTCCGTATTCCCGTGGCCTTGCTCATGCAGCGGCTGGGCGGCGGGTCCCTGTTTCTCATCGGGCTGGCCACCCCCTGCTCCACGGTGGTCCAGATTGTTCTGTGCTTCATCGCCTTTTTTAGATACAACCGGCAAAAAAGCATCTTTGATTCCCGGGAGTAAAAAACAATCATTCGGCGCACAATAGCTTCCAAAGCCACATAGGATGAAGAAGACAGCTTTTTCATCGGGAAGGAAGAAAGGGAAGCGGTGCCGACCTGGATCATTCAAAACCCGGAATACGATATGGAGTTGCTCGGTCTCCTGCAAGAGCGTCTGTCCACGCAGGGGGCTGTGTTTGCGGTGTCCCCGGCTTTAGGGGGCGTTGGGGTTCGCACGGAGGCGGCGGGACTGCCGGGCCTGTGCCGGGCTTTAGGACAGCTGCTGCTCAAAGATATGCTGCCCTTTGAAATGGAGCGGCTGGTGGATAGAACGCCGCTGCCGCTGATGGACAAGGAGCAGGTGGTGTCCCAGGCCGTGGATTGTGCGCTGGAACAAGCGGACCTTTCGGACACACCGGGGCGGCTCATGGCGCACCTAAAGCGGGAAAGCCGGCTGTGCCTGGAGGGGTTTTTGCACTTTCGCATGCAGGAGACGGTGCTCTTCTGGCAGCTGTGTGCGGAAGAGGCCACGTCCGCCCTGCTCATGGAACGGGAGCTAAGCGAGGTGGCCGGGGTGCTGCAGCTGATGCTGCTCAATCGCCCGCCCCGGTGCCGAACGCTGCGGCTGTGCCTGCACGGGGACGGGGTCTGCTCCCTCTCCGACGGGGAGGAGCTGCACATGGAGTATGTGGACGAAAGCGGCCAGGGCATCATCAGCCTCCTGGTCGGCATGGCCCCGGCAAGGCTGTTGGTCTATGACCTTTCGGGGGGACGGCGGCAGGGGCTCGTGACGGCGCTCACGGAGATATTTTTGGGCCGCATGTGTCTGTATACCGGGGAATTTTAAGATTTCCGCTTTCCAGGGCCGCCTGTCTATGGTATACTAAGCGGACAGGAGGTTGCCCATGGCGTATCAGGCATTGTACCGAACCTACCGCCCCCAGCAGTTTTCCCAGATGGCGGGGCAGCAGCATATCACCACCATATTGAAAAACCAGGTGCGGGAGAATCAGTTTTCCCACGCCTATCTGTTTTGCGGTTCCCGGGGCACGGGCAAGACCACGGCGGCAAGGATTCTGGCCCGGGCCATCAACTGCCTTGACCCCAAGGAGGGGGAACCTTGCGGGGCGTGCCCCAACTGCCGCCTGGCTGCCGGGCAGAACGGGGACATCATCGAAATCGACGCCGCCAGCAACAACGGCGTGGACAACGTGCGGGACCTCATTTCCCAGGCCCAGTTTGCCCCCCTGCAGCTAAAATACCGGGTGTTCATCATCGACGAGGTCCACATGCTCTCCGGCCCCGCCTTCAATGCTTTGCTTAAAACCTTGGAGGAGCCGCCCGCCCATGTGGTGTTCATCATGGCCACCACGGAGCCCCAGAAGCTCCCGGCCACCATCATCTCCCGGTGCCAGCGGTTCGACTTCCATCGGCTCAGCGTGCCGGAGATTATCAGCTATCTGCAGTTTGTGTTACAGAGCGCCGGAGCCGCCATGGAGCCCGACGGCCTTCGCCTCATCGCTCGGGCGGCGGAGGGGGGCATGCGGGATGCGTTGTCGCTGCTCGATCAGTGCCTTTCCTCCTGCGGGAACGAGATTTTGGCCCGGGATGTGGAAAATGTGCTCGGCACCACGGGGGAGGATGCCCTCTTTGACATGGGGGAGCATCTGCTTGGCGGCAACGCCAGGGCTGCCCTGCTGGCCCTCAACGAGCTGATTCGCCGGGGGAAGGATTTGACCGTGTTTGCCGGGGAGCTGGCGGGGCATTTTCGCTCGCTGCTGCTCGTAAAGGCCTGCGGCGCCAGCGAGGAGCTGCTTTCCTGCACGGCGGACACCCTGGCCCGATACGAAAAACAGGCCCAGAAGTACCCGGGGCCCCGGCTGCTCTACGCCATGGAGCAGCTTTCCCGGGCCCAGAACGATATGCGCTACTTCCCCTCCCCCCGGATGCTCATGGAGACGGTGCTTGTGCGGATTGCCCAGCCGGAGGAGGACAGGGATGTGCTGGCTCTGGCGGCACGGGTGAGTCTGCTGGAACAGAAGCTGGCAAACATACAGGAAAAGGGCCTTGCCGCCCCGGCGCCCCGTGTGCCCGAGCCCCCTGTCTATGCACCGGACGACTATCTGCCCGAGCCCCCGCCGGAGGAGTATTATCCCCCGTTGCCGGAGGAGCCCGCGGCCCCGGCGCCAAAGCCCGAGCCTAAGCCTGCCCCAAAGCCTGCGCCCAAGCCTGCACCCAAGGCGGAGCCTGAGCCGGTGCAGCCGTCTGCGCCCGCAGCGGCGGCGGATGGGTCGGCGGACAGCGTGTGGAAGCAGGTGCTGCAAAACCTGCTGCACATCAACGCCATGGTGCACAAGTTCGCCGCCTACGGCCAGGGGACGGCCCTGCAGGACGGGCTGCTGACCGTGAGCTTTTTGCCGGAGTATAAGGGCAAGATGGGCATGCTGACCAACAAGATGGCCCAGGATGCCCTGCAGCAGGCTGCCCAGGCGGTGCAGCCCGGGCTGCAGCTTTCCATCATCGAAAGCAGCCAGGGGAACGATGCAGCGGATTTAGTGGGTTTGTTCAAGGACAAGCTGACCATTTCATAATAGACAACGAAATTCTTTGGAGGTATAGACCAATGGCAAAACGAGGCGGATATCCCATGGGCATGGGCATGGGCGGCAACATGCAGCAGCTGATGAAGCAGGCCCAGCGGATGCAGGAGAACATGCAGAAGAAGCAGGAAGAGCTAAACGCCACCGAATACAGCGCTGCTGCCGGCGGCGGCATGGTGAAGGTGACCGTGAACGGGGCCAAGGAGGTGCTGTCCATCAGCATCGACCCAGAGTGTGTGGACCCGGAGGATGTGGAAATGCTGGAGGATATGGTGCTCTCCGCCGTGAACGCAGCCTTGAAGGAGGCCGGCGCCGCCATGGAGTCGGAGATGGGCAAGCTCACCGGCGGCCTGAATCTGGGCTTTTGAAAAATGGCCATTGAATCCATCGAACGGCTGACGGTGCAGTTGGGGCGGCTGCCGGGCATCGGCCGAAAGACCGCCGCCCGCCTGGCCTATCATATTCTGGGACTGCCTGAGGAGCAGGCGCAGGAGCTCGCCAGGGCCATTGTGGATGCCAGGACCAAGATTCACAACTGCCCCGTCTGCGGCACCTATACGGACGGGGAAATGTGCGAAATCTGCGCCGACCCCCGGCGCAGGAAGGACGTTCTGTGCGTGGTGTCCGACCCCAAGGATGTGATTGCCATGGAGAAGACCCGGGAGTTTTCCGGGCGGTACCATGTGCTCTTTGGGGCCCTGTCCCCCATGGAGGGCATCGGCCCCGGGGATTTGAAGATAAACGAGCTGCTGCAACGGTGCAAAACCGGCGAGGTGAAGGAGGTCATTTTGGCCACCAACCCGGATGTGGAGGGGGAGGCCACCGCCGCCTATATCGCAAGGCTTCTCAAGCCCCTGGGCATCACCGCCAGCCGCATCGCCCACGGCATCCCCATCGGCGGCAACTTAGAGTACACCGACGAGGTCACCCTCGCCAAAGCCCTCGAGGGCAGAAGAAGCATATAGGGTTTTATGGATAGCTTTGCCCCTTTTCTTGCAAGAAAAGGGGCATAAAAGAACTTGACCTATGGGGCAGCTTTTTTATAAACGGCGACAGCATCTCCACAAGAAGAAAAGCAGACCCCTTCCGTCATTATTGCCAAGGCAAAAATGCCACCTCCCCAGCTGCACTCAAGACGAATTGCCGCCCCTTCCGTCACGGGCTACGCCCGTGCCACCTCCCCCATTGCTACGCAACGGTGGAGGCAAGAACGCTCTTATGTCATTTCGACCGAGGAAGCGGCAGCGACCGAGCGTAGAAATCTCTTGTACAAGCAAGTTGGTTCCCAGATCCCTCCGCTCGCTTCGCTCGGTCGGGATGACAAGAGGGGGAAACGGTGGAGGCAAGAATCCGTACCCACAAGCCTTCCCCTTGAGGGGAAGGTGGTGCGGCGAAGCCGTGACGGATGAGGTGGCATGATAAAAGCCCGGGGGCCGTGAGGCCCCCGGGCCTTCCTTCATGGAGCGGAGCGAGAAATCATGGCGCAGCCAATTCATGGGCGGCAGCCCAATTCATGGCGAAGCCAATTCATTGAATGATATGCACCTAACGGTGCATAAATTGCCCTGCGGGCATGAAATGAACCTGGCGGTTCGTGAATTGACGGCTGACGCCGTCGTGAATGGCCGCCGATGGCGGCATTGCGGCCCCCTCACGCGGGGGTTTTCTTTTTGGAGAGGACGAGCACCCCAGCTACAACGAGGGCGATGCCCAGAAGCAGCGGCAGCCAGGGGGAGCGGACGAAGCCCGCCAGGATATAGCCCACGAAGCAGCACACGGCCACGAAGAGAGCATAGGGAATCTGGGTGGACACGTGGCTCAGGTGGTCGCACTTTGCCCCGGCGGAGGATAGGATGGTGGTATCGGAGATGGGGGAGCAATGGTCGCCGAAGACGGAGCCCGCAAGCACCGCGCCGATGGCCACCGGGAGCAGGGACGCGTCCGTCTCGCAGGCGGCGATGACGATGGGCAGCAGGATGCCGAACGTGCCCCAGGCCGTGCCCGTGGAGAAGGAGAGGAAGGCAGCCACGGCGAAGATGATGGGGGGCAGCAGCGACAGGCGCATGCCGCTGGTGGCCACCAGGCCGGAGACAAAGTCCCCGGTGCCGAGCATATAGCGGCAGGAGGAGGACAGGCTCCAGGCCAGCACCAGAATCACCATGGCCGGAACCATGGACTTGACCCCCTCGGTGATGGCGCCCATGAAGTCACGGAAAGAGACCAGCTTCCGGGGCACGAACAGGCAGAAGGAGAACACCAGGGCCACGAGCGCCCCCAGGGACAGGCCCAACGTGGGATCCTCGCCGATGGCCTCGGTGAAGGGGACCCCGGCAAAGAAGCCGCCCACATAGGCCATGCTGAGCACGGAGGCCGCAATCAGGACCACCACGGGCAGGATGAGGTCATACATCCTGGCGCCGGTGGCGGGGGCTTCCTCGGCGGCATCCTCCTGCACCTTGGCGGCGGCTTCCGCCTTGGCCATGGGGCCAAAGTCCCGGCCGGTGAGGCTGGTGAACAGCACGAAGAAGATGGTGAGGATGGCATAGAGGTTGAAGGGAATGGCGCCCACGAAGGCGGCAAAGCCCCCCTCGCCCACCTGGCTGGCCACGGCCACGGCCCAGCTGCTAACCGGGGCGATGATGCAGATGGGAGCCGCCGTGGCGTCGATGAGGTAGGCCAGCTTCTGCCGGGAGATGCCCAGCTTGTCGGTGACGGGACTCATGACCGTGCCCACGGTGAGGCAGTTGAAATAGTCGTCGATAAAGATGATGACCCCCAGCAGGAAGGTGAGCACCTTCCCGGTCCTCTGGGACTTGATTCTTTCCCTGGCCCAGCGGCCGTAGGCGGCGGCGCCGCCGGCCTTGGTGACCACCGCCACCAGAGCGCCAAGCAGGGCAAGGAACAGGAGCATGGTGCCGTTGCCGCCGATTTGCTCCGCCATCATCTGCGGGAACAGGGTCAACGTTTGCACGGGGCCGAGACCGCCCATGGCGCCGTAGATGATGAGGCCCGAGAGCACGCCGGCGGACAGGGAGAGTATGACCTCCTTGGTGATAAGGGCCAGTACGATGGCCAGCAGCGGGGGCAGAATGGACAGCCAACCTGCCTGAATGAGTTCGAATCCTTCCATTGGTTCCTCCTTGTTTTTCCTATGAAAAAAGGCCGTTGGCACATGTGCGCCCCCGACCGAATGATGGAGGAAAACCCCTCCGAACTCGCTTGTCCTGTTGGTATAGCGCTCCACGTTTCCGTGACAGTCGGCAAGGTGTTTCCCTGTCGCCCAACGCCGCCGGGGGAATGCGCCCCGAAGGCATTTCGGCAAATCGACCTTTCGCCCCTCCCCCGCACCGGGTGTTTGTGAAGGGCTACTCTTTCTCTCTGCGCCTCTATTCCATATGATGCGCTATTATACATCCCATTTTTCGTTTGTCAATAGCAAATATATGATTTTTTAGAAATTTCTTTGCATAAAAACCCAGCTTGAACCTATCGCGCATTGCTGATATACTGTATGTACCTTTTTTGTGCAAGGAGGCTTCTATGCCTAAGACGGCGATTATCATCGGCGCAGGCCCTGCGGGGCTCACCGCCGCTTATACCCTTTTGAAAGAGACCGACTGCATCCCCCTTATCCTGGAGGCGGATACGGCCGTGGGCGGCATCTCCCGGACCGTGAACCACGGCGGCAACCGCATGGACCTGGGCGGGCACCGGTTCTTCACCAAGAACCCGGAGGTGGAGAAGCTCTGGCAGGAGCTGATGCCCCTGCAGGGCGCTCCCGCCATGGATGATAGACTCCTGAACCGGGAGAAGCCCCTCTCCCCCACCGGGCCGGACCCGGAGAAGGAGGACAGGGTCATGCTCATTCGGGACAGGGTGTCCCGCATCTACTTTCGCCGCCGGTTCTTTGACTACCCCATCTCCCTGCAATGGAACACCATCCGCAGTCTGGGCTTTTTCAACACCCTGAAGGCCGGGGTGGGGTATGTGTGGGCCATGCTGTTCAAGCGCAAGGAAGTCACCCTGAAGGACTTTATGATCAACCGCTTCGGCCTGCCCCTGTATAAAATGTTCTTTGAGTCCTACAACGAAAAGCTCTGGGGCCGCAACCCGGATAAGATTGCCCCGGACTGGGGGGCGCAGCGCATCAAGGGCCTGTCCTTGAGAAAGGCCATCTCAGAGATGCTGAAAAAGGCCCTGGGCATACACAATAAGGGCCCGGTGGAGACCTCCCTTATCGAGCAGTTCTCCTACCCGAAGTTCGGGCCGGGGCAGCTGTATGAGACCATGGCAAAGGAGATAGAGGCCATGGGCGGCACCATCCTCTTTGGCAAGGAGGTGGTTCGTATCGGCGCGGCAGAGGGGCGGGTGCAATGGGTAGAGACCTCCGACGGCCAGCGGTATGAGGGGGAGGTGTTCTTCTCCTCCATGCCGATAAAGGACCTGATTGCCGGCATGGGAGACAAGGTGCCCCCGCACATCCGGGAAATCGGCTGCGGGCTTCCCTACCGGGACTTTATGACCGTGGGGCTGCTGGTGGACAAGCTGAAGCTGAAGAACGGCACGGGCAAAAAGACCCTGGGGGATATCGTCCCCGACTGCTGGATCTATGTGCAGGAGCGGGATGTGCAGATGGGCCGCATCCAGATTTTCAACAACTGGTCGCCGTATCTGGTCAAGGACCCCCTGCACACGGTGTGGGTGGGCCTGGAATACTTTTGCAGCGAGGGGGACGAGCTCTGGTCCCTGTCCGATGGGGACATGATTGCCCTTGCTCAACGAGAGCTGGAGAAGATGGACATCATCGCCCCCGGGGCGGTTTTAGACGGGGTGCGGCTGAAGGTAAAGAAGGCGTATCCGGCTTACTTTGACACCTATGAGCGCTTCGGTGAGGTCCGGGAGTACCTGAACACCTTTGAAAACATATACTGCCTGGGCCGCAACGGCCAGCACCGCTACAACAACATGGACCACTCCATGCTCACGGCCATGAAGGCCGTGCAGGCCATGGCGGGCAAGGGCGATAAGGCGGCGGTGTGGGATGTAAACACGGAGGAAGAATACCACGAGGAGAAGCGTGCATGAATCCCTATTGGTTTGAGATGGCCGCGGCGGCGCTGCTGCTGCTAACGCTGTTTGTGGGGGATTTGCTCCTGTTCCCTGCCCATAGCGCCCCTAAAAAGGGCGGCTGGCGGCTGGATGTGGTGCTGTTCCTTTTGGCCCTTTGGGTGCTGTTTGCGCTGAACAACCACAAGTTTGTGGTCTATAACAACTATTCGTATCTGACACAGGCTCTATTGGAGGGGCATTTGGACACCCCGAACCTGCCCGACTACCTGGAGTCCTTCTCCCTGGGGGGCAAGACCTATATGCACTTTGCCCCGGGGGTGGCCCTGCTGCTGGTGCCGTTGGGGCTGTTTGTGGAGCCGCTGTCCATCAACTATGCCTATGTGGGCATCACCCTGGGGGCCTTGAGCACGGTTTTATTCCGCCGGATTCTGCAGAACCTTTCCATCGGCCGGGACACCCGGGAGCAGGTTTGGTGCGCCGTGCTGGTCCTCTTTGGCACGGTCCACTGCTTCTGCGCCGCCATCGCCCACTCCTGGTTCATCGGCCATGCCGCCTCCTGGATGCTGCTGTTTTTGTCCTTGTTCCTTGTCACCCTCCCCTATCGGCATACCTGGGCCGAGAGCCTGGGGTTCTTCCTCGGGGGGCTATCCTTCGGGCTGTGCGTGTGCTGCCGGCTGGGGAACCTGCTGGGGGCCGGGGTGTTCGTGGCCTATATCCTGCTGTATAAGAAGAAGAGCTTTCTGCGCTGCGGCCTGCTGTTTGCGGCGGGAGCGGCGGTGTTCGGCGGGCTGTACATGGGCATGAACTATGTGCGCTTTGGCACCATCATGGACAGGAGCTATGATTTGACCCACCTCAAAGATCTCTTTAAGCCCCTCTATTACTACATGCAGGAGGCCTTTTCTGATGGTCGGGAGCAGATGGCCTTCCTAAATGCGGTAGAGAAGCGAGACTGGGCAGCGGCCTTCCCCACCGTAGAGGCGCAGCGGTCCTTCTTAGCCTTCCTGCAAAGAAACGCCCAGCAGAGCTGGAACTACTGCCAGGGCATCCCCCAGGCGGCTGCGACCCTCACGGATGAGCAGGCGACAGAGGCCTTTTTCGAGCTGGTGGAGCTTAGCTTCCCCCGGGTGGGCGGCGCCCTGTCCCTTGCGAACGCAAAGCACAACCTCTATTCCATCTTCCTGCTGATGCCGGAGTTCACCAAGACGTCCCCCTTCGTTATCCCCACCCTGGCGGGGGTGTCGCTGACGTTCTGCACGCCGCTGATGTACGGAGGGCTTGTGCCCCTGTACACCCGGCGCAAGGAGCCCATGACCTGGGTGCTGCTGGGCACCGCCGTGGTCTCGGCCCTGCCCTTCGTGCTCAACTACGGCAACGGCTTTGCCCAGTTCGGCATGCGCTACGCCATGGACTTTCTGCCCTATGTGCTGCTGCTTGCCTGCAGGGGGCTGACAGAGCGGCCCTGGAAGTCGTATAAGACGGCGCTGGTGCTGCTGTGCGTGCTTATCAATGTGTGGGGACCCATCTATTGGAACTGTTTTTATCTTGGCTGATACTTGCCCTTGGGACCAGGGGCTGGTATACTGACGGCGTACTTTTATTGACAGGACGACACAGCATATGACAGAAAAGGAAGCCCGGCAGCTGGTGACCCGGGTGCTGGATGTGGGGGAGCGGATGCTCCTTTGCGGGGCGGAGGTGAGCCGGGTGGAGGATTCCATCTCCCGGATGCTCCGCAGCTTTGGGGCGGAACGGGTGGAGGTGTTCACCATCCTGTCCTATATGTCCCTGACGGCCATGTTCCCGGATTTTACCGAGGTGACGGAGATTCGCCGGGTCAGCATCGTGGCCTATTCCAACGACTTTGCTCGTCTCGAACAGCTCAACGCCCTGTCCCGGAACCTGTGCCAGCATCCCAGCCTGTCCCTGCTCGAAGAGGGGTTAGGGCAGCTGCCCCTCGGCCCCGGGCAGAAGCGGCGCCGGGAGCTGTGCCTGCTGCTGGGGTATGTGCTCAGCGGCTTCGGGTTTGCGCTGTTCTTCGGGGGCAGCTATCTGGATGCCCTGGGGGCGGGGCTATGCTGCCTGGTGGTATGGTTCTTAAACTGGCTGTTAAAAAAGAGCGCCCTGCAGCGGCTGTTTCACGCGTTTTTAATCTCCTTTATCGCGGGGATTCTCAGCTATTTAGTCATTCTGATGGGCCTGGGGGAGCACCCGGGACAGATTATGATGGGGGTCATCATGGTGCTGATTCCCGGCATCGCCATGACCAACTCCATGCGCGAGGTGCTGATTTCCGACACCATCTCGGGCATCCTTAGGCTGATTGAATCCCTGCTCACGGCCACGGCCGTGGCCTTCGGGTTTGCGTTGGCCATGGTGGCCTTCGGGGGCCTGTTCCCGGAGGAGCCCTTCACCTCCCTGGCGGCGGATGCGCTGTGGATGCAGCTGTTCTCCGTGGCCGTGGGCACCCTGGGCTTCTTCCTGCTCTTTCACAGCCGCCCCAATCGGCTCATCCCCGGGGTGCTGGGGGGCATGCTCACCTGGATTATCTACCGGGGACTTAGCCCCGTCCTTAGCAGCAGCTTTCTGTGCGTGGCTGCCGCCGCCGCCTTCGGCGCCGCCTATGCGGAGATTATGGCCCGGGTGTGCAAGGCCCCGGCCACGGTGTTCACCATCCTGGCGGAAATCAGCCTTATCCCCGGCGCCAGCCTGTATTTGACCATGTACCACCTGGTGGCCGGCCGCCACACGGAGGCCCTTTCCTTCGGGGGCAGTACGCTGCTCACCGCACTGTCCATCGCCCTGGGCATCGTGTTCGTCACCGCCTTCACCACCAGCTTCTACTCCCGCCGCAAACGCCCCGCCACCCACCATAAGCACAGCCCCCGGCATTAGAACCCTGCCTTTACAGAAAGCCCCGTTGACAGACCCGGGGACAGCCTCTATAATGGTCATATAAATATGACTATTGGAGGTAAAAAACATGAAACGCTTAGAGAACAAAGTTGCCATCGTCACCGGTTCCACCAGCGGTATCGGCATCGGCATTGCCCGGCTGTATGCTCGGGAGGGGGCGAAGGTGGTGGTTTGCGGCCGTCGCCAGGAAAAGGGCCAGGCCGTAGTGGATGCCATCCGGGCCGAGGGCGGCGAGGCTTCCTATCACTTTTTGGATTTGACGGACTTTTCCACCATCGAAAAATTGATTGACGACACTGCGGCCCAGTATGGTAAAATAGACGTGCTGGTGAACAACGCCGCCAATGTGGGTCTGCCCGACGGACGGGTGGACGAGCTGACATTGCAGATGTGGGACAACATCTTCAACAGCGACATCCGGGGCACCTTCTATGCCATCAAGTGCGTCCTGCCCTATATGCAGAAGAACGGGGGCGGCTCCATTGTGAACATCGGCTCCATGGCCTCCTGCGGCGGAGATTTGGGCGCCACGGCCTATTCCTGCGCCAAGGCGGGTGTGGACATGCTGACCTCCAGCGTGGCCCTGCAGTACGGCAAGGACAACATTCGCTGCAACTGCGTTCGCCCGGGGCTGATTGTCACGCCCCAGAACGATGCCTATGTGTCTAAGACCCTGCGGGATATCTTCTTGAGCAACATCGAAGTCAACCGCTATGGCTGCCCCGAGGACATCGGCCACGCCTGCGTCTACTTCGGTTCCGATGAAAGCGCCTTTGTCACGGGGCAGATTATCAACGTGGACGGCGGCATGAACTCCCACGCCCCCACCGTGGCACAATTCAGGGCCCTGGGCTCCAGGACCTGGTAAACAGGAGAAACACATGACGGATGCCCAACTGGCTTTGTGGAGCGGAGAATTGTTCAACAAAAAGGTAACCTCCGCCTTCTGGTCCTCCTTCAAGGGCCAATACGGCAGAACCCAGGCGGAGGTGCTGGTGTATCTAATGGAACACGAAGCCAGCCAGGCATCCCAAATGGCGGAGGATTTGAACATCCCCAAGCAGCATGCCTCCAAAATAGTTCGGGGGCTTATGGAGGACGGGCTGGTCTTGGCCGCCGTTTCCCCGGAGGACCGGCGCGCCAACCGCCTCTCCCTTTCCCCCAAGGGCAAGGCCCTGCTCATGGAGCACATTCGTCAAAGCGACGAGAGCTTCGCCCGGCTTCTGTCCCGGCTGAACCCCCCGCAGCGGGAGGAACTACGCCGGGCCATGACGGCCATCGGGGAAATCCTTTCTGCGCTGTAAGACTGAGTCTATCAAAAAACTTCGTTTCGGGTGCAGAGGGAGGAAAGAGCATGAGCCGCTATATCGCCTTTGATGTGGAGACCCCCAACCGGTGGAACAGCCGCATGAGCGCCATAGGCATCGCCGTGGTGGAGGGGGAGCAGGTGGTCAAGACCTTCTACTCCCTGGTGAACCCGGAGCAGCCCTTCGACTATTTCAACACCATGCTAACCGGCATCGACGAAGAGATGGTTGCCGCCGCCCCCACCTTTCCCGAGCTGTGGCCGACCATCGAGCCGATTCTGTCCTCCGGCATCCTGGTGGCCCACAACGCGAGCTTCGATATGACGGTGCTCAAAAAGTGCCTCCAGGCCTATGGCATTCCCTGGCAAAATCGGGTGCAGGGCATCTGCACGGTGCTCATGGGGCGGCGGCTTCTGCCCCATATCAGCCACAAGCTCAATGACCTGTGCGCCTACTACGGCATCGACCTCAACCACCACCGGGCCGACAGCGACAGCCTGGCCTGCGCCCAGATTCTGCTGCGCTACCTTGCCTCCGGTGCCGACCCCGCCCCCCACATCCGCAGCTACAACATGATATAGACAATACCCAAAGGCCACAAAGCTGCCGTTCTGCGATGTTCGGCAGCTTTTTTGTGGCGGTACAGGATAGGATATGTTATGGCAAAACTTTCTGACATATGCTTTGTGCCACCGTGAACCGGTCGATGGGCGTGCCGTTTCTCCACTGGCGGCGGTAAATCTCGCTGCACTTGCGATACTGCTCAAAGGTCCGCTTCGCCAGGGCTTCGTTCCCATAGACCTTCCAGCAGCCCACGCACTTTACGCCCCGGTCCCGGTGCTCTAAAAACCCCTGCACGTCCTCGGCCGGATACCCAAGGAACAGGCCAATCTCGTGGGGGAACGCCTCGCTTTCCTGGAGCCTATTCATCAGGCGGATGATGCAGCGCTCCGGGGAGTTTGTGCAATAGCCCCTCTCATCCAGAATGCGGCTGGCCGTCTCGTTCTGTAAATCCAGGCACAGCCGCGCCGGGCGATACAGATACAGCAGCGCCTTGTGCTCTCTATACAGCAGCGGAATCACCCGAAGCCCCTTCTTCCTAAAGCGAACATTCCACCGCCGCAGGGCCTTGCACATCTGCTCCTCCGTCTCATAGGGGTAGCGAAACAGGCTCCCGGTCTTGATTCCCGCCAGGGTGGGCGACCCATGCACAATGACGGCTTCCTCCGACATGGCTTCCTCCTCTCACAAGTTAGCCTCCGCTAACCACTTGGTCAAAAAAATATGCCCCTTCCCCTTCTCCTTAGTTAGCCCCCGCTAACTACTCCTCCATCATACCACCTTTCCCCCGTTTGTCAACCCCCTTTTTCCACCCGCCGCTGCCCCGTTTGCATGCAAAAAACCGGCCCCCGGATTGGGGGCCGTTTGGTACGAGTAGAGATAACTGACTCAGACGCGAACGACTATATTCCATAGGATATTTAACAAGATACTGATATGCTAAGCGGGCACGGCTGAACAACAGAAAACGGCGCCCTGTATGGAAGGAGCGCCGTTTTCTGTTTGTCGGAGGAGGAAGTAGTTACTTCATGAAGGTGTCAGCTACCATCTCATCGAGATAAGCTTTGTACTGGGTCTGGATCTCAGCGGGGACCAAATCGCTGATCCGGCCTGCGGAGAGGGCTCCGTTCTGCAGCGTGCCGTAGATGACCTCGCCGCCGAAGGTGCCATTCATGACCGCCTGCATGCTCAGGCTCACCAGAGAGGAGTTGTCGGTCACCTGGCTGCAGATGATGCACTCGTTCTGGCCCAGGATGTCGGAGGGCTGGGCGATGTCGAAGATCTTGACAGCACCGGCCGCCTTGTTGGCCTCGTCGATGGCCTGGCGCGCGCCGGAGTCAACGGCAGAAGCGTCGCCGAAGAACACGTCCGCGCCCTGGTCGATGAAGGCTTTCGCGAACTCGATGCCCTTGTCGCTGGCGGAGAAGGAGTTGGAATACACGATATCCAGCGTCTTGACGGTCTTGCCGGCCTTTTCGCCCACATATGCGGCGGCTTCGGCATATCCGGCATACTTGGCTTTGGTGGTGTCAAGCTCCATGCCGCCGATGAAGGCGATGGTGCCGCTCTCCGTCATGAGGCCGGCGAGAGCGCCAGCGATCCAGCCGATCTGCTTGGCGTTGGGCAGCAGGGAGGTCACGTTCTTGTTCTTGGCCTTCTCGGGGGTGGTGGCAGCGCCGTTGAGCAGGGCGAAGGCGATCTCAGGATACTCCTCAGCCGCCTGGAGCACCGCGTCGCTGTACTGGTTGCCGGGGGCATAGATCAGATCATAGCCCAGGTCGCAGTAGGAGACGATGGTGTCGTAGTAGGCGGACTGATCGATCATGTCGGAATAAGCGGTCTCCCAACCGTTGATCTTGGCCGCGTCGATCATGGCGTTGTAGCAGGCCGCGCCCCAGCCGCCGTCGGAGATGCTGGAGTCACAGATCATGGCAACCTTGTAGACCTTGGCTTCAGTCTTGGTTTCGGTCTTAGTTTCGGTCTTGGTTTCGGTCTTGGTTTCGGTCTTGGTTTCGGTCTTGGGGGTGGTGGTCTCGGTGGTCTTGCTGCCGCAGGCGACCACGGACAGAAGCATGACGAGAGCCAGCATCAGGGCAAATACCTTTTTCATACGAATCCTCCTATTTGTTTTCTTTGGGGTTCTATTTTCTACCCGGAAGGGTGAAAACCATGGTTTACCGTTCTTCCTTGCGATAGGGCTTGCCGCAGCTCTTGGGGCCCGCCTTCTTCATGCCGATGAGCGCCAGGACCAACACCGTGGCCACATAGGGGATCATCTGGAAGAACTGATAGGGAAGGCCGAAGGACGCCACCTGAAGTCGGATCTGCAAGGCGTCGCAGAAGCCGAAGAACAGGCAGGCGAGCAGCACGCCGCCGGCGCTCCAGCGGCCGAATATGACGGCGGCCAGGGCGATAAAGCCGCGGCCTGCCACGTTGCCGTCCACATAGGTGGTGGTGTAGCAGGTGGTGAGGTACGCGCCGCCCATGCCGGCCAACGCGCCGCAGATGATGCTGGCGATGTACTTGGTCTTGATTACGTCGATACCCAGGGTGGCCGCGGCTTTAGGATATTCGCCAACAGCTTTGTAGTTAAGGCCGCTCTTGGTACGGTTGAAGTAGATGGCTGTGAATACGACCAGGGCGTAGGCGAGATACACCATGGCGGTCTGGTCCAGCAGAAGCTTGGTGAAGAAGTTGTTGGGCGTTATGCCCAGGGTGGCCGCCAGGGTGCTCATGAGTTTTACCTGCACGAGATCGGAGCCGCTGCCGAAATAGACCCTGTAAATGAAGGCTGCCAGTGCCGGAGCAAAGATGTTGATGGCCATGCCGTAGACGATCTGCTCCGCGCAAAGGGAGATGGTGGCGTAGGCAAAGATCATGTTCACCAGGATTCCCGCCAACATGCCGGCCAGAACGCCCAGCACCGGACTGCCGGTCAGGAGGCTCACCATGAAACCCACCAGGGAGCCGATGGTGGCAAGACCCTCCAAACCGATGTTGGTGAGGCCCGCTCGCTGGGAATACAATTCAGCCAGGGACACGAAGATCAGCGGCGTCGCCATACGGACGCTGGCCAGGATCAAATTGGTTACGAAGCTCATATCCATAGCTCACGCCTCCTTTCTTGCGGGGAAGAGCCGCTCGAGAAACGCCTTGAACTCCGGCAGCTTCACCATGGCAAGGCCCGCCACGGTGAACACGATGACCAGGGCCTGGATAATCTCGGACACGCTGGTGGGGACGCCGGTGGCCGCCTGCATCGTGGTGGAGCCCACCCGCAGGGCCGCGAAGAAGATAGCTACCAGGATGGCCGCCAGCGGGTGGAGCTGCGCTATCAGGGCCATGGCCACGCCGTCGAAGCCGTAGCCGGCTCCAAAGCCGTTGATCAGTCGGAACTGGGTGCCCAAAAGCTCTGCGCTGCCGCCGATACCGGCAATCACGCCGGAGATGATGAAGCTGAACAGGATGTACCGCTTCACCGCAAATCCGTTGAATTCAGAAGCGGTCATGTTGAGGCCCACCGCTCGGAGCTGGAACCCCATGGAGGTGTAGAACAGGAAGTAGTAGACCAACAGACCGATGACCACCGCGATAACGAAGGCGCTGGTGCACCGAAGGCCGAAGAGCCGGGTCAGCTTCGTTTCGTCCGGCACCGCCATGGTCTGCGGAACGCTGCCCTCACGGAGCCAGTTGGTATAAATGACGCCCATGAACAGGGTGGCCACATAGTTGAGCATGATGGAGATGATCATCTCGTTCTGCCCCCGGTATACCTTCAGCAGACCGGGCACGGCCGCCCAGAGCCCGCCGGCGACGCCGCCTGCCAGGATGCAGAGGATGATGCCCGCAAGGCCGGTGATGCCGCTTTGGGTGGCTATGTAGCAGCAGACGATGGACCCCATGAGAAACTGCCCTTCGCCGCCCAGATTGAACACGCCGCAGCGATAGGCGAAGCAGGCGCACAGGCTGGTAAAGATCAGCGGCGTGGCCCTCGACAGAGTCGTGCCCACGTTGCGGGCGTTGCCGAAAGCGCCTTTCCACAACGCCTTCAGGGCCGTTCCCGGATTGGCGCCAAGGACCGCCATGATGATGCAGCCCACCAGGAAGGCCAGGAGCACGGAAATCAGCGGGACCAGGACGCTGAAGAGACGGTTTTTGTTCATAGCGTTGCCTCCTTACTTGCCGGCCATGGCCAGGGAGATCTGGTCGATGGGGGGATTGGAGCCGGAGTATTCGCCCATGACGGCGCCTTCGAACATGACGACGATCCGATCGCTCATCTCCAGGATCTCATCAAAGTCTGCGGAGATCAGCAGCACGCCGCAGCCTGAATCCCTGGCGGAGATCATGGTGTCGTGAACGAATCGGGTGGCGCCGATGTCAAGGCCCCGCGTAGGATGCACGGCGACCAGCAGATCGGGCTTGTTCTCCAGCTCACGGGCCAGGATGACCTTCTGCTGGTTGCCGCCGGACAGGTTCCGGGATTCCTGCATCACGGATTGACACCGGATGTCGTACTTTTTCTGCATCTGTTCGGCGTAGGCGCGCATGGACCTCTTCTTCAGATGCCAGCCCTTGGCGTCGGCGAATCGGGGATCGTCGGTCTCCTTCAGCACGATGTTCTCCATGACGGACATGTTGCCCACCAGGCCCATCTTGTTCCGATCCTCCGGAATGTGAGACACGTTTTCCAAAATGAATCCGTTGGGGGAGAAGGTCGCTATCCGGCTGCCTTTCATGTCCACGGTGCCGCCCTCGGGCGTGATTACGCCGGTGACCAGCTGCGCCAGCTGGCTCTGACCGTTGCCGTCCACGCCGGCGATGCCCAATATCTCCCCGCGGCCTACCTGCAATGTCACGCCGTTGAGGCCGTTGTGCTTGCTCTTCTTGTGATAGTCCACGTTGTGGAGGGCGATGACAGGTTCCTTGGCTTCCGTGACCTTGGTATATTGAGAGGGCGTCAGCTCCCGGCCGATCATCAGGTTGGCCAGCTCCTCGCCGGAGGTCTCCCCCCGTTCCAGAGTGCGGATTGTCTCACCGGCCCGAAGGATGGTGATCCGGTCGGAGATGTTCAGCACTTCCCGCATCTTATGGCTGATAAAGATAATGCTCTTGCCTTCGTCCGTCAGCTTGTTCATGATGCGGAACAGGCCTTCCACCTCGATATCGGTCAGGGCGGCGGTGGGTTCATCCAACACCAGCAGTTCCGCACCGCGATACAAGGCCTTCAGGATCTCCACGCGCTGCTGGGCGCCGACGGCGATCTCCGTGATCTGCTTGTCCAACTCCACATCCAACCCGTACTTCTCGGAAAGCTGCAGGATCTCCTTGCGGCGGGCATCCTTGTCGATGAAGACGCCTTTGGTGTTCCGGTCCCCTAGGATGATGTTCTCAAACACCGTCATGGCTTCCACCAGCATGAAGTGCTGATGGACCATGCCGATGCCCAGCTTCACCGCCGTGGCCGGCGAATCGATGTGCACCGGCTTGCTGCGGAGATATATCTGACCCGCGGTAGGCTGATACAGTCCGAAGAGGATGTTCATCAGCGTGCTCTTTCCGGCGCCGTTCTCCCCCAGAAGGGTATGGACCTCGCCCTTCAGCACGCTGAGATTGATATCCTTGTTCGCATAGAATTCACCGAATTTCTTGGTGATGTGTTCCATGCGCAGGATCTCTTCCATAGTATTCCCCCTTTCCATACCAAGGCTCCTGTTCCCGCTGCCGAATCAGGCGGCGGGCATACAAAAACGCACCGGCTGCGAATCAATCGCATACGGTGCGCGCAAAATGAATCCGTCCTGCTTTGCGGCAGGAGAAGACAAGCTTACTCTGTCTGTCTGTCTGATCATGAAGCCCTCACCATGCTTGTCAAGCCTTTTTTACACAATCAGAAAATCATTTTGGTTTCAAAAAATATTTTCAAGTTTATCATAGCAAGAATAACCTGAAAATGCAAGGGTTTCGAAGCTTATTTCAACTGTTTTTTCTTCATATCGTAATAATCTATTCTCCTATCTATTCCTTGACAAATAACGTAGCATAGAATCAAAGTAGGGTGGATAGGCCTTTTTCACAAAAAAGAGGGGTTTTCAAAAAAGATTTCGCGTATCAGGAACAATATGGCGTTTCCTCTGACGATATAAGTTGAACGGTCCTTATCCGGGCAAGGCGCTTCCCGCGTAAAGAAACAAAAAGAGTGGTGATAACTGGAATCAGTTATCACCACTCGCAATGGTAGCGGCGATTGGATTTAAAACTCGCTGCGGCTCGCTCAGGGTGCGGCTCTCAGGCCGCACGGTGGCCTGATTCACCTCCGCACCCGTTCGAATCCTTCCATTGCATGAAAAAATGACCCCCGGATGGGGGGCCATTTTTTGGTAGCGGCGACGGATTTGATCGTTCACATAAGACAGCACCTGCCCATCCTGCTGGGAACGCATTTTTCGGTCCCTCGGGAGAACGCATCACACAGAGTAGCTATATGAAAAGGAGGAAAGAGAAATGGAGCTGACATACACGGAGAAAGATGGATTCCTATTCCCAAACCTTGAATTGGACGAGCAGCCAGAGGGCACCATCGGCAAGTATGGCCGGATGCGCAAGCGCTATCTGGAACAAAAGCACGACGGCACTTTCACCGCCCTGGTCCTTTCCGGCAAACTGACGGAACACTTATTGGAAATCGACCAAGCCGCCAGGGATCAGATAGCCACCCTGACCCGCCAACTAGCCTCTGCCGAGGGTGTGACCGAATCCCTCAAGACCAGCGATCAGCTGGAATGGCTCCGCCGTATGAATAGCATCCTCGCTCGCGCAGAGGAGATCGTTATCCGGGAAGTGGTTTATGGGGAATAACAACACCATGAAAGAGCAAAGCCCGAGGCGCACATGCGCTTTGGGCTTTGCTACACAACGCCTTTTATGGGACAGTGAAATCTTTTATGCCACTTTGTGACTGTTCAATACGCCTTACCAGTATGATCCGTCACATCGTCCTCAATGGTGTCGCTGTACGAGATGCGCTGCGTTTGCGCAAGCTTTTTGATGCGCTCAATACGCCGCGCAACGGTCGTGACGATCGCCTCAATCCGTTTCTCGTCCATGTAATCCCTTGCTTTTTCCGCAGACAGGACTTCCATGATCAGAGCCTTCACGTCCGAAAGCCGGTCGAAATCGATCCACGAAAAGTCGGTCACGAGCTTCAGCTGTTCCTCGTGATGCTTTTTGAACGGTTTGCATTCGATATCCTGTTCGGCACGGATCTCCGGCGCGACCTTGTCATACCCGAGCGAAGAACCGCTGTCATAGATTGGCGCCATCCCGAGCCATTCGAGCGTTTCCGCGTTGCGGATCGCGCCGAAGTTGTTGAGATGCCGGTCCTCATTCGCAAGGATGTAGTCCAGCACGATCATGCGATCCAGGAACGGAACGACATCCGGAATGCCCAACGCCATCGCACAGTTCACAAAGTGGCGATACAGCGAGGTGTCGTTGGCTTTTTTATACGCCTGTATGATACGCCACGCGGGAACCAGCTCGGTTTGCTCGGTAATAAAGTCCTCGCATACGCTGTACGGAAAGCCGTCGATCCACGCGACCGTGTACGGGATATGCGCAATGCCCAGACGTTCCATAACGCCGGTTGCGATCACTTCATTGAACGGTTGCTGCCGGAACGGATTGGACCCGCCTTTGATCAGGCAGCGCTTTGTGTTGATGATCTTCCAGCGCTTCTTCAGATTGCCGTCGGACGTGCTGTCCGGCGAGTGGAAGTTGATGGACTCGCTCCTGTGTGCCGACCCGAACAAAATATCGCCGACATCGTCCGAAAAGGTGTTGTCAAAGAAGTTGACGTCCTCCCATTTGAGATTGGTACCATCCGGGCAGATCCAGTATTGATCCGACAGACTGAGGCCGAAGCAGCGGACAAGGAGCGTTTTTGTATCCTTGATCTCCATTGCCTCCAGCGCTTCGCGAACGCCGGAACGGCTTGCGGGGATGGAGCGATCCGCCCACCATGTATTGAGGGCAGCTCGGTCCACGACACCTTTCTTGAGGGCGATACCGACAGGAAGATGCTCCTTTGCGTACACCTTCCCGATGCGGCGAATGAACCCGGTCGCATCGTCAAGCTCCAGATCGGCCACCTTGATGCGCTTATGCATGAGTGTACAGTTCAAAGACGAGCGGTCTGCCTGTGCTTCCGGCTTGCTACTGACGTCGGAACGCAGCGTTTTCAACGCTGCTTGCAGGCGCTTTCGTTCTTCGATCTGCGCCGTCAGCGTTGCGATTTCATCGTCACGGAGGTATTTGCTTTGCTTCTTCCCGTTTTCCGTCCATTGATGATAGAAATACACCTTTCCGCTGATCGTCTTCTGGGAAATATACCCCTTTGGCAGCTGATTGATGCGCTCCGTCAATTCCGCGATTTGTTTTGCGATCGTATCACGTTCCATTGTTCGCTCCTCCTGTACAACGGTATGATACCCCCGTTTAACCCCTTTTGTCAATTCGTGTTATCGGGGGGTTAAACAATCGTGCCATTTAATAGACGATGAATTCTGCTTGAATTTGACATATCTGGATATTTGTCGCCTGACGCGTGACCTCTATTGCCCAACCTTCACCTATACTATGACCATCAACCAAGCAAGGAGGTTACCAAGAGGACCATTCGAGTTACAGGCAAGGGGCAGCTGCGGGTCAAGCCCGACATGACAAGGATTATGCTGTCGTTGGAGGGACTTTACCCCGAGTATGGCGAAGCCCTCCGCCGGTCCGCGGAGGATACGGAAAAGATCAAGGAGCTGCTGACAGGGTTGGGGTTTGCGCGGACAGACCTGAAGACCCTGAACTTCAACGTGGACACGGAGTACGAGAGGTATCAGGAGAGGAACACATACAAGCAGCGCTTCGTTGGCTACAAGTACCGCCACCAGATGAAGGTGGAGTTCGATTCCGACAACGCCCGGCTGGGGAAGGTGCTGTACGCCCTCGCCAAGTGCCCGCTGCAGCCGGAGTTTCGCCTCAGCTACACGGTGAAGGACCCGGAAGCCGCCAAGAATGAACTGTTGGGCAAGGCGGTCGCCGATGCCAAGGCCAAGGCCCAAACCTTGACCAAGGCGGCGGGCGTCATGCTGAAAGATATCCAAAGTATCAACTATTCCTGGGCCCAGATCAACTTTGAGGTCGAACCCATGAGCCGTATGCTCATGAGGTCGGACTGCGCCGTCAATGGAGCCGACAGCTACGACATAGACATCGAACCAGACGACATCCAGGTCTCCGATACGGTGACGATCCTGTGGGAGATAGGCTATTAATCGTTATCATTGAAATGAAAAGGAAGGGCACGCAATTACTTGCGTGCCCTCTGCGTTGGAAGTGGATCAGGCGACGCTATACTTAGCGGCGACCTTATCCGAAGCAACATCGACAGCGCGAACTGCGGCTTCCTTTATGGAATCCGCACTCATCTTCACGACGCCGATGATTGCCGCAACCCCAAGGCAGAACTTCCAGTCGATAACGACAGAAATGCTCATATCGGTACCCCCTTTCCGGGATTCTGAATCCCTGATAATAAATAGGTACCCGATCAAGCCTTGGTGTTTTCCAACAGCTTTCACAGTATAAACAATTATTGCCCATATGTCAATTGACAAGACATCGGTAACCAGCAGGACGTTTATCGCCTCTTTGATGATCCTGCACTTAGTCATCTAGATGGTCCATAGCCCACTGCGCTTCCTCGGCGGTGAACTTTTCGCCGTAGGGGGAGGTCAGCTGCTGTTGGATGGCGGCGGCGGACATGTGCAGGTTGTCCCGGTAGTTGCGGGCGGTGGCCAGGGCGTTGGCTTTCCAGTCGGCCTTGATCGTGTCGATGGCATACTGGGCCTCCTCCGCCGTGAACTGCTCCCCGTATTCGCTGGTGAGCTGGTCATAGATGCGGGCCTTGGACATGTGCATGGTGCTGCTGTAGGTCTCCGCCATTTTCAGGGCATTCTCCTTCCAGTCGGCCTTCACGTGATCCAGGGCGTACTGGGCCGCCTCCTCCGAAAAGCCCTCCCCGTAGGGGCTGGTGAGCTGGTCGTGGAGCCGGGCTTTGGACATGTGCATCAGGTTCACATACATCTGGGCCTTGGAGAGGGCGTTGCGATACTCCTTGGGCGTGGGGTCCTCCGTGGGCTTGGGCGTTGCCGTTGGCTTTGCGGTAGGTTTGGCGGTGGACTTGGCCGTCGCTGTTGGCTTCGCGGTGGCAGGGATCGCCGTGGCCTTTGGCTCAGTCGCTCGTTCCGTGGTCACCACCGCGGGACGCGCCGTGGTTTGGGCGGCGGTTGCCTTATTCCCTTTCGGTCGGTAGTACAAGACGCAGGCGAGGACGATCAGCCCGGTCAGGACGATCTTCCAGGGCGTCTTCAGCCGCCGGGACTGCCAGATGGCGATGATCCCCATGATGGGCAAGAAGAATATCCATAGCAATACTCGCCCAAAGATGACTTTCTTCTTTGGCTGCTCCGTTGGTCGCGTCCCGCGGCCCGGCTGGTCTGGTGGTTCCGCTTTCGCCCCGCAGTTGGGGCAGAAGTTGCCTTCGAACTCCGTGCCGCAGTTCCCGCACCGATGCAGGAATTCGTTCCCGCCGCAGTTGTTACAGAAGGTGCTGCCCTTTTTGTTCTCCGTCCCACATTTCTTACAGATCTTCATGTTCTTTTCCTCCGTTTGGTAGTGCTCGCTAAGCGAGCCTATAACAGAGGATGATTTCTACGCGATATAACTGCTTCACTCAATATCATGGGTTGTTTTGAACAAACTTGTTGATTCTGAATCCTGTTGCAATAGGAGCAATTAAGTTACTATTCGTGAACGCTCATGGGGATCTGCATCATCATGAAGCATTCCAACTGGTGATGATTCCTTTTTAATTCCTTTGTCCCTCAAGTGAAGGGACTGCAAATTCAACATTCATGCGATTTTTGCCTTTTCAAAGTGTGTGAATCGCTGTATACTATAAAAAAAGGTTCATAGAAAGGGCATCGTATGACAAGGCAAGATGTAGACTACATCCTTTCTCTGTTAAGTGTTCAAGACTACAAGCATGTCATTAACAGCCTTCGAGCAGAGCCTTCATTTAGCATCGATGGCTTTTCGAAATCGCCAAATAAAGCACCTAGGACAAAAGTCGCAGATGCTATTATGAAAAAAGATAATCTACAAATAGTTTTTAGAGATAGTGTTATTGCTTTATCTAAACCGGAATTGTTTCAAGATGGACAATTGATAACTGATAGGGAGCGGCTGCTTCGAACACTGAATGAACGTAACGCAGCTTCTATTGTTGCTGCTCTTTCCATTAATGACACTATTACTGATGAGTTGAAGTCAATTGTAAGCAAGCATATTCATAAGCAAGAAGATGAATCGTCCGATTCGCAAGTTAAAAATTGTGATCCTGCTCAGTGTGTCTTTCTTAACGAGGAAAAAAGCAGCAAAGAGAAAGGAATTATTGAGCTTCAAGGAAAGATTGATAAGTTAAAAAATGAGCTACAGAAATCAAAAACAGACAATAAGTCTTTACTCGCTTTGAACAAGAAGCTATCACAGAAGGCTGATGAGAAAGAGCGGGCATGTGAAGAAACAAAGCAAAAATCGCAGGAAGAGCTAGATAAAGCATATGCGCAAGTTGCTTTTTATGAAAGCAGCTTAGAAAGCAAGAATAATGAATGCACCCAATTAAAGCAAGCTATTAGTTATTTGGAAAGAGAAAAAGATCTGCTCGTTGAAAAGCTAAGGTCGTTGCAATCCAAGTGTAAAAACCAGTATCTTGTGTTTGCAAACGAAGATATCTTGTTTCCCCAAAGGATTCTTGCGACAGCGATGATTCACTGTATTTCTTATTCGCTAGCGAATGATGCCATAAATTATGCCGAATATAAAAAGATAATAGCCATTAGATCATTGTTGTCATTTGGAGACCAGGAGACAATCCGAACCAAATTTAGAGGAAAAGTGTTATTGCTATCCAATCCTGGGGAACTTTTAACCTACTTGTATAATGAGGAGGATAAAAATGGAAACGTCTAGAATTTGCATGCTCGGAGTATTGGCAAAAACGGCTGATTCAGAACTAAAGTCAACGGGCAAAGATGATGTGTTCGTAAATTCACAATCTGCTTTGCAATACCATATTAGACGCATTTCTCATTCTCCAGGGAGTACGTCTTCTGAGTTGCCGACTCTTATTACAGGTTATTTGGATTCCTTGCATTATGTTAATTACAAAGACAGCATGGCTGAGCCAGATGAGAAAAGGCGCAACAGCTTTAGAGATTATTGCAAAGATAAAGTTTTTGTATTTAAAGGCAATAAGGATCCATATTATGACACCTGGAAAATGCAAAAGAATAGCGAGATTATTGTTAGAACACCTGCGCAAGGAAATGATACCGAATCATATGTGACAATACCTGTCTTTCAATCGTCAAATGATACTACTGATTGGGAAAGAATAAACAGGATAGATTTGAGGAGAGAAGCCCAATCATTCTCCTCTTTCTGTAAGAAATTGGAAGAAAACGAAACTATCGGCTTTGTTGAAGGTTTTAGCGAACCTTTTAATTCACCATTTCTTATCTGGAAGAGCGGTGCACCAAGTGAACAAAACAAGTATTATGCTGTGGGTCCCTTTAAAAAAATAGAAGAGACCGAAGATGGTTATAGATTTCTCTATGACTATTTAGGATCTATTGAATTGGATGAATCCACATGGAATGCCATAGTATATCCTGAACAGTTTAATCCTACGATTATCTATTTGGAAGATCAATTGTACTCAAAACTGTTTAATAGATTTGCAAGTAAAGATATCCAGCTTATTAAGGATGAGCAGCAAATCGATGTCGAAGAAAGGGACATTGAAGAGCAGACAAAGAGTAAAGAACTCATTGAAATTATACCTGAAAAAACGGATAAAAGCATCATTGACTATTGTCAGTATTTTGCCTACAAAGAAGATTTGTTTTACGATGAAAGGGACTTGGAAAACTTTCATGCAGCCATTAAAACAGGCAGTTTAGTGATTCTTTCAGGAATGAGTGGCACTGGCAAATCACGTCTTGTCGAGGTATATGCTAAAGCACTTGGGTTAGGTGATGAACAGAAGTTGATTATCCCAGTTCGTCCGTCTTGGAATGATGATTCTGATTTGCTTGGATACGTCGACTTAAATAGGATGGTTTATAGACCAAGCGAAACAAGATTTGTGGAAACCCTGAGAGATGCAGAAAGAAACACAGATCAGTTGTATTTGATATGCTTTGATGAGATGAATCTAGCGAGGGTTGAGCATTATTTCAGCCAATTCCTGTCAATATTGGAAAAGCCTGTTGGAAAGGATCGAGAGTTACGTATCTATTCAGATACTCTAAAGGGGTTATATAATGCACAGGAGTACCCTTCAAAAATTAAAATAGGAAGCAATGTCATCTTCATTGGAACAGTCAACATTGATGAATCAACGTATCACTTTTCTGATAAGGTACTTGATCGCTCAAATGTAATCCAATTAAAGATTCTTGACTACTCAACGGCGTGGAAAAAGGTTAACTATGGAGCTATCCAACCCCCCAAATGGAGCAAAGCAGAGTATGATTCGCTGAGAAAAGAGCCTGATGAAGCAAGGTTCCAAGAACGCAAAACATGTCTTTGGAGTTTGCATCAAAAGTTACAATCAATCAACGAGTCCTTTGGAATAAGCCCTAGAGTTGTAAGACAGATAGAAAAGTATATATGCAATTATCCTGTTTTTGATGAATCGCAGCGTGACAGCATTGAATCTGAGGCTTTTGACGTTCAGATTGTTCAGCGTGTCTTAACGAAGATTCGGGGATCTGAAGAAAAGCTACAAGATCTATTTCGGACAGAAACTGGCGAGGGCTCAGTTTTGGATCCTATCTTTGCAAGTTATTCAAATCTGTCACGTTTTGATAACAGTAAACACGCGTTGGAGCAGAAGAAAAAGGATTTGAAGATATATGGCTATTGTGTCTGACTTGCCCTTTACATTAGTCTTTCAAATTGAATATGTAAAGAATCCCGTGGATTATCCGTGCAAGCTGTTTTATGATACACCAGAAGAAGCATTAAACAGTGATACTGTGACGGTATGCATTAAGGAGAATGATCCTGTTTCTATTCTTTTCACTGGGGAATCATCTGACCGGTTATATTTGGATGCTTTAGATATTATCCCGATACAATATGGATGTGAAATAGATGACGAAGGAAGGATTTTTCACTATGCTTCTGAGGAGCCCATTCCGCTGTTCCGATATGAAGAAAATCAATTTGATGAGCTCAGAGTTGATAGCTTTTTAATTGATGTTGTAGCACAAGGACAGCATTACTATGGCTGGCTAAAAATTGAGCCCAAAATGCTCTCTTCTGATGAATGGGAAATAATGGTTAGCGATTTGGAAGATGAAGCAAATGGATTAGCACAAGATATTGTCCAAAGAAATATTGGCTGTGGTAATTTGACCAGCTTAGCAATTCCTCCAAGGCAATTGCGTCAATTCTTATTGTTTCGAGAGCGAGCTTCCCGCTTTTTATCTTCCTTGTATGATATTGCAGAGTTTCCTCGCTTTGCTATTATCACAGAATACGTTGATGTTGATCGATCAAAGGAAGTTCGAATGGATGCAAAAGCGATTGGTATTGAATTACGAAAACCAAATAGGGACCGTTTCGTTAAGGCACCACAAAAAAGCATATCTTACGATACGAAGAATAATCGTCACCTAAAGCGCATGGTCAACTATTGCTTCTCAAGAATAGATGAGTTTCATGGCACGGTGAATGCGCTACTAGAGGCCATTGATAGACAAAGTCAGAATAGCCCCTATCAATCCTCGACACGATATCGGGAAGTGTTTAAAAGAAATCTTCAGCAGTATTATGAGACAAGTAAAAAGCTTGCTAGAATAGAAAGAATAATAGCAAATAAAGAATGGTACAAAGAGGTGTCGGAAGAAAGTGCCGAAGGGGCAACACATTCATTTGCATTAGATCCATGTTTTGCGTATATAGAAAAAGTGTACAGAGAATTGAAAGAGGATAGGTTTACAGTACAAATAGATCCAAACTACTCTTTTTCTTGGAAAAAAAGCAGCCAGCTATATGAAATATGGTGCCTTATTTCTATTTGCAGAATGCTCGTCGAGAGGTATGACTTTGTAGATGAAGATACTTTAATCAAACGAGCAGAATATGGAGTTCTTTTCCCCTATATTGAATCCGGGACGCAGCTTCATTTTGAAAATGATAATTCGCTTTTGCTGATATCATATGATCGGAAAATACCAAAAAGGATGAATCAATGCACGCTAGAACGAGATCCGTTTTGTTACGATTCAACTGACACAGAATACTCTATCCATAATCGACCTGATATAAGGATTGATATTTTTTTCAAGCCCGGCAATAGTTACATTGGTAGTGTCATAGTTGAATGCAAGTATAGGAGTATAAAAAACTTTCTGGGAGGAAACAGTTACAACAGTAAAGAGCAGATTATTTCATATTACGAATTATCAAAGACAGAATTGTATTTTAACAATTTGGCAAAATGGCACGACGTCCGCCCTGTGCAAAGAGTTATAGTGGTTACTCCAGATATTTCTAAAACGGTTAGTAGATCAAAACACGTCAAGATAAAAACATTGAGACCTGGTGATGATAAAGGCATCCAAGAGCTTTCTAAAGAGTTATTCTCCATAATCGATGATCGAGTAAATCGTGCAATTGATGAATTGAGAGAAGGCGCATAGTTTAGAGTGCTTTAGCGATAAGTGTGGAATAAACCAGTGAAGGATAAAAAGGGAATCTTTCGATCAAGGCTAAACAGCAGGGTGTTTGTTTTCGGTTGTTACGTTGCTTATTGATTTCATGATTCCACGGGGGGTTATTTTTCCCCTCTTTTCTTTCAGCAAAACGTTGGGAAAGCACCGCCCTTGTATGTTGATTAACTCCTTTTTCGGCAGATATTTGTTCATGCCCAAGATTAGCCGAAAAACTGATCGTTTCGTGTGTATGATGTAACGCGGCATCAAACTCCGCAAAGCATATACATCCCCTTAACTCTTGACTATTCTCATCAAATAGATTAAAATTGACGAGAATAATGGTGAGGTGATGAGAATGCGGCGGTTCGATTATTCGGTTTTGAAAGAAAAAGCCTGGGACAATGAGATTATCAACTACCTGTCGCAGATCCATGAGCTAAAGGGCAGGCAATCCGTGTACCTCCAGCGGCAGCCGGAGGAGATGGAGAAGTTGATCGAGATCGCCAAGGTGCAGAGCACGGAGTCCTCCAACGCCATTGAGGGCATTCGCACCACGGAGACGCGCCTGCGTCAGCTCATGCGCGAAAAGACCACACCCCGCAGCCGCGACGAGAAAGAGATCGCAGGATACCGCGACGCCCTGAACACGGTCCATGACAACTTCCAGTACATCCCGCTGACGCCGAACTATATCCTCCAGCTGCACAAGATCATGTTCAGCCATACGGACAGCGCCTTCGGTGGCTCGTTCAAGAATGTGCAAAACTACATCAGCGCCACCACGGCGGAGGGCAAGGCATTCACTCTCTTTACACCCCTTGCGCCTTATGAAACGCCGGAGGCCATGGCCAACCTGTGCGACGCGTACAATCGCGCCATCGGTGAAGGTCAGACGGACCCGCTGCTGCTGATCCCCTGCTTCGTCCACGACTTTCTTTGCATCCACCCGTTCATCGACGGCAATGGCCGCTTGTCCCGGCTGTTGACGACGCTGTTACTGTATCGAAGCGGGTTCGAGATCGGGCGATACATTTCATTGGAGGCAAAAATTGCCCAAACGAAGGAAGATTACTACGACGCTTTGGAGGCGTCGCAAAGCGGATGGCACGAGGGGCAGGACGACCCGGTGCCCTTTATCAAGTACCTGCTGGGCACGATCATCGCGGCATACCGGGACTTCGAGGAGCGCGCGACCATAGTCGCCCCCTCCTCCCTCGATACCGTTCGCAACGCCGTCCGGACGCGGATCGGTAAATTTACCAAGACGGAGATCGCCGAGCTTTGCCCATCCATGAGCACACCGTCGGTGGAACGGCACCTGCGCGCCCTTTGCGAGACCGGCGAGATCGAGAAGCGCGGTGGCGGCCGGTCGACGTACTATGTCAGGAAGGAATTGTGAGGGGGAAGGGCTACATATAGTACTGGTTGTACGCTTTTATCACACTCCAATTTGACACCGATATCATAACAAACAAGGCGGAGATTCGCACAACCTCCGCCTTGTTTGTTAAGCATTATAAGGGGTTCAAGGTCATATAGTGCTTAGCGATGCTTTTCAAGAACGAATCGAGCTTTTCCAAAACACCATTTTTGTACTTTAGAAAAGAGAATGCCGACAATTAAGGTTGCGATGATGGCTCCAGCGATTCCGATAATCCATTTCCAAATCGTCTCTATGGAAAGCCGCGTTTTGAAGAATTCTATGGCAACCGATAATGCGATATATGGAATACCAGCAAGAATAATCGTCGCTATTGTCCCTATGGTATTAGCTTTTCTATTGAGCTGTTGCTCCTCGCGTGTACGCTCGTTCTGTTCTAAAGTTGCGATATGTTCTTTTAAGGCTTCGATTTCTTCTTCTTTCTTTTGCCTTTCATCAGCAGATTTCTCCTCAAGGTTCTTCAATTTCTCACGAGTTTGCTCATGCGCGGCAGCTTCATCCTTATATAGTTTTAGTGATTTCGCTTGTATGTCATCATAGACTTCCAAGTATGTCCTAGAATTAAAACGAGCATAGTCTCCTTTTGTGACGTTCATCAATGAATCAAGCACTACTTTATGGGTGCGTAAAAACAAATACTTTTTCTCGTCTATTTCATCCGCATTTCTTGCCTCATCTAGAGACTGAATATACTTGTTAAGTAGGGATTTGGTTGGTTTTAAACAGGCATAACAGTCTGCAAGCAGCTTTCGCTTCTGATATTCTAACATCTGCAAGGGACTATTCAGCCAAAGAATGGAGCCAAACAAATCCGCTGAGATACAAGCAGGGATGTGTCCTGATTCTATGCTCTGATTGCTCTCGTAGAGTTTACTCACATTAGCGATGGCATTATTTGAGGTCAATAAGATATGTTCGGCGTTTTGTAATCTGGTTGCTGTTTGTCCTTGACGCTCGCGATACATTATTACAATTGAGCGAACGTCAATCCGGATGCTTTTTTCCTTTTCATCCGTGAGTTCATATCCATTTGCCTGGTATCTGTCTTTTATCATTCCGAACAGACATTCTTCATCTTCTTGGAATTTATCCTGAAAAATGTCATAACTGGTTTTCTTTATCGTAACGCCTTGTTCATTAAGCTTTGTTTCAATGCCTTCGCAGAATTCAGAAATCTCTGCTTCATTCATTTGTTTGTCATGAAAAAAGCGAGTGGCATTATTTGCTTTTACAATACTATATTGAGTACTTGTTGCCCAAGTAGCAGCACGTGCAATAATGCCATCAACTTCCACAAAATTATGATCTAATACATGAACATGGCATTTTGCGTTTATCATATCAGCGACAAGCTTTTTGTATGACTCAGCACGTGATTCTTCATCCATACCAAGTAAAGCGAAAACGATAGGAGAATCCAAGTAAACGTGAAGTCCAGAATAGTCAACCGATCCTTCGCCAATGTAGAACAGTGCCTGCTTAGTGATATTGCTTGCTGAAAGAGCTGCAATGAACGAATACAAATCCGTCGCATATTCAGCTTGTTCTTTTACAAAGCTATACCACGCGAACTCCGCAGGAGAAAGACCTTGCTGGTCATCAGCTTTTTCACCAGCTAATATTTTCTCATCAGAAACATCCAAAATACCTAACACGAATTGTTCTATATCAAGCGATGAAATATCTATATCAACTTTTTTACAGTAGGATGCAAACGCATGAATTAATAAGGCCCATAGGCCATTGAAATTTGTATCGTTGAAGCGAAACTTTTGCAACTCTTCTACGACCACACTATACTTTCCACGATCCTCGACAAAGCATTTGTTCTGCACGCCAACCCCCAATACTTGCCTAACGAACGGTAGCGGCAATTCAATCGAATATCTTTCTTTGAATTTTGCCGCTATATCATAATCCTCGACTACCGATAACTGACTCTCAGATATCATATTCGCAATAAAAGAGAAATAGGTATCAAGGATATTATCACCCAAATATCCTGCTTTATACGCTGCGTACAGTTTGGTAATACTTGACATGGATTTCACCTCATTTCAGTTTGTCGCACAGGGGAGGAATTCTTCGAGCTTGGCAACGATGCGCAATTTGCCCGAAAGAAAGCTCAGGTTGTTCTAGCTACCCTATCATCAATTTGTTCGTCTTCTTGAGATACTTCGCCGGGATCGGTTGATCGAAACGCCAGGTGATGTTCATGGGGCGGGAGCCGTCGTGCTTCACGTAGGTGGCTGTACCCAGGAAGGTA
The DNA here is from genome assembly GCA_017451295.1 of Clostridia bacterium. GTDB lineage: Bacteria > Bacillota > Clostridia > Christensenellales > CAG-138 > RUG472. The sequence continues at coordinate 1,429 of JAFSPW010000094.1, read as the reverse complement.
TAAGCCGCCGCGCCGCCGGAAAGGCGATCCGATTTGAATTCGCGGACGAACAGGAGGACACGGCTGCCGCGCTCCTGATGGTGGATGTACCGTTGGCCCGTGGGGGAGTTCTCCGCCGTGGTGCTCTGGCTCTGCCAATGGAACAGCTCGCTGTTGATGGAATAGTCGTTGTACATGGTCGTGGGCGAGTAGTCCTTGTCCGCTTTGTTCAGCGTGACAAAGAAAACATCCAGCTTCTTGTCCGGCAGCCATTTCACGCCTTCACGGACCGTAGCCGGCTTCATGAAATCCATGGCAACCAACAGCTGATCCCTGGTATAGGTACAGTGCAGATCCAGCGGGCAGTCGAAGCCCAGCGGCACGGGCATGTCAATGAAGTCGATCTGTTCATACCGATAGCGTAGAAGATCCATTAACTCATGCAAGAGCATCGGACTATCCGCAAGGGTATAAAGATTGTCCAACACCTCGTCGCTGTCCCAATCCTCGGCAGCCTTACCCCAGATCGTGACATAGAGCATTTGCAGCATCCGCTTTTCCACCTCAGGAAGAGCGGCAAAGTCCACATCGGCCAACCGGGGCAAAATGTCCAGCAGGAAGCCAATCCATCGCCGCGAATCTATGACGGCAAACCGAGCAAAGGTTTTGGTCATGGTCTCTTCCAAAGGCTCCGTGAAATCATCCATCACATCGGCGCGGGCGCAGAGGCGTGAGAAGGAAGCGAAGCGGTACATGGTCCTTGGATCGATATGATAATAGTCCAGGAAGTTCGCCAGCGTCAGCTCCTTGCCCGTATCTTCCTCAAAGCTGGCGATGCGCATGACCAACCCGGCGCTGTTTCCATAGGAGGCGCGGATGTTGTCCAGGATATAGTGGGCGGCTTTCTTTTCCAGCTGGACATAGCATCCCTTCGGCAGGGAGACGAAGCCGTCCTTGATCTCCCGGGACACGCTGCGAGTGGTGTTGGAGAGGAGGGCCGCAAACTTGTCCTCAAAGTTGTATCTGCGGTTCGCCTGGCCAATGAAGTCCAGCACCGTCAAACACTCTTTCCCGTCAGCCAAGCGAAGGCCGCGGCCCAGCTGCTGCAAGAAGATGGTCAGGGATTCCGTGGGGCGAAGGAACAGGACCGTATTGACCTCGGGTATATCCACGCCCTCGTTGTAGATGTCGACCACGAAGATAAAGCGGACCTGCCCGGATACCAGCTGCTCCTTTGCCGATTTCCGCTCCTCATCCGGCGATTGACCTGTCAGGCACAGGGAGGGGATGCCGTGACCGTTGAAATAGTTGGCCATAAACCGCGCATGTTCCACGGTGACACAGAAGCCCAGGCCCTTCACATCGTCAATGTCTGTCACGTATTTCAGCAAAGAGGAAATGACCAGATCCGCGCGGCGGTTGGCGATTATGCCGCTGAGCGTGTAAATCT
>JAFSPW010000093.1 GCA_017451295.1 Clostridia bacterium | reverse complement strand
GGAAGGTGGCGCGGCGAAGCCGTGACGGATGAGGTGGCATGATAAAAGCCCGGGGCCGTGAGGCACCCGGGCATTCCTTCATGGAGCGAAGCGAGAAATCATGGCGCAGCCAATTCATGGGCGGCAGCCCAATTCATGGCGTAAGCCAATTCATTGAATGATTTGCACCTACGGTGCATGAATTGCCCTGCGGGCATGAAATGAACCTGGCGGTTCGTGAATTGACGGCTGACGCCGTCGTGAATGGCCGCCGATGGCGGCATTGCGCCCCCTCACACGGGGGCCGTCATCCACAGCACAAGGGCAATAAAGAGAACACTCCAGCCAAGGTAGGCCGGGCGGCGGGCGTTGGGCAAAAACAGGTCCGAGACAAGCAGTATGCCCGCATACCAGAGAATCAGAGGGAGGTCCCCGCAATAGGGCACGCTGAGCCCCTCCCAGGGGGCCAGGGTCGCCACGCTCTGCAGCAGCAGCAACACGCCCCGGGGCACCAGGGCGACGGCCCGGGCCGCCTGCGGCAGCAGCGGATACAGGAGCATCGCCGCCCAGCCGGGCACCAGCAGAAAGGGCGCCAGGGGGATGGCCAGCAGGGATAGGGGGATGCCCACCCAGCTAAGGTCCCCGCCCACCCGGGAAAGAAGGGGCGCCGTGGCAAAAAACACGGAGAAGGCGCCTGCCAGCAGGCTCCCCCTCCGCTGCCCTCCCCCCGGCAGCAGCCGGGACAGGGGCCGGCTCAGGCACACGAGGCCGTATATGCAGCCAAAGGACAGGCAGAACCCATTGCACAATAGATACCGAGGCTCCAGCAGCAGGAGCAAAATTAGCGCACAGCCGAGCTGGCTTAGGCCGTCGTCCTGCCGCCTTAGCTGCAAACCCAGGTGAAAGCACAGCAGCATCACTGCCGCCCGCAGGGCGGAAGGGGCCAGCCCCGTGAGCAGGCAGAAGAGCGCCACCAGCGTCCAGGCCAGCGCCATCCGCAGCCACCGCCGACGGCCTCGGATGAGGGCCAGAATCACCGCACCGGCCACCCCCACATGGAGGCCGGACACGGTCAACAGATGCAGCAGGCCGCTGCGGCGATAGGCTTCATAGGTGAGAAAATCGACATCGCTCTTGTCCCCCAGTAAGATGCCCTTGGCAGGGCCGTCCCAGGGATAGAACAGCGCTCCCGCCACCCCTTCCAGCCTTTCCCGGGCGGCCAGGGACCAGCCGTAGAAGCCTTCCCCCCGGCTGGGGTTCGTGGAGATGCCGCCCCGGGCCCTGCCGGCGTACATGACGACAAAAGGACCCTGGCAGTGGACCGTGGGGTCCTCCTCCAGGGTGACGGTACAAAACAAGGTTTCCCCATAGGCGGGACGGGCAGCGGCCGGAACGGACAGCTGCAGCGCGCCCGGTACCCGGGTGCCGGAGATATACACGGGATACAGCACCGCCGTGGTGGATAGCTGCCGCCTGGCGGGACGGTTGATGACGGTGCCGCTGATCGGATAGGTCCCGGCGGGCACCTCCACCGTGGGGGTCAAGGCACCCCGCAGCAGCAGGAGCCCAAAAAAGAGGGGCAAAGCGAACCACTCCCACCGCCGCACCAGGGCAAATGCGCCCAGGGCCACGCCCCACAGGCCCAACAGCCACAGCGAAGGGTTCCCCAGCTTCACCGCCACAATAGCCCCTGCCAGCGCACCCACCATGCCCGGCAGCATGGGGCGGCAGTTGAAAAAGCGGCGGCGCGGCGCTTCCATATGCTTAGACGGCCCTACGCCGTCAGGCTCTCGGCCGTAGAAAGTCCCCCACGGTGGAGGAGCACCGCTCCCCACAGCAGCAGCACCCACGTCGCCAAAAACATCAGCACGGGCACAAAATCCATCAGCGCCATGGGCACGCCCATACCTCTCCCCTCCTTGTCAGCTACGCTTTTTTTACCAGCTTTCCCGCAGCAAAAAGTCCTCCAGATATACCACCTGGACCCCTTTTTCGTTTCCCACGGCCAGCCGGTCCAATGTTACCACATATTTGGGGTAGTTGTCCTGAATGTCCAGGAGGTTCCCAATCTCCCGGTCCGAGCCCTCCGGCAGGGCGACACAGGCCTGCACATACACCCGCTGGTCCCGCTTTTGGGCCACGAAATCTATCTCCCTGCTGCCGAGCTTGCCGATATACACCTCGTATCCCCGGCGCCGCAGTTCCAGAAAGATGACATTTTCCAGCACCCCGGACAGCATGTGCCGGTTGAAGCCATAGAGGGCGTATTTCAGGGACACATCCGCCAGGTAATACTTCTCCTGGGTCTTGAGCACGGCCTTCCCCTGCAGGTCATACCGCTTGCAGGGATAGAGGATGAAGGCCTGTTCCAGCCAGCGAAGGTAGTTATAGACGGTCTCCACCGACACGGTGCGGTGCTCGCTTTTCAGAAAACTGCGAATGCCGCTCGCGGAGAAGGTGTTGCCCACATTTTCAAACACATACCGCACCACCCGGTCAAACAGGTCCTGCCGGGTAATCCGGTGCCGACGGGCGATGTCGTGGGAGACCACCGTGTGATAGATGCCCTCCACCACCTGATAGGCGTTCTGCTCCTCAAAGTCCCCCAAGGCCACCGTGGGGAATCCCCCCGTGCGTAAAAAGCTTTCCAGCAGCTCCCCGGGGCCAAGGTTCCGGTCCTTCTTAAAATCCAGATACTCCCGGAAGGACAGCGTGTACACGGGTATGAGCACATAGCGGCCCGTCAGGTAGGTGGAAATCTCGCTGCTCATGAGCTTGGAGTTGGAGCCGGTTACATAGATGTCCACATCGGCGTTCTCCAGGAGGCTATTGACCACCTTCTCCCAGCCGTTCACCTCCTGCACCTCGTCCAGCAGCAGGTAGCAGCGGCCCTTGCCCCGGATGCCGGCTTGCAAATCGGCATACATGCTCTTCTGCTCCAGCAGGTCGCTATACTCCATGTCCGTATATCGGCGAGATAGAATGTTCTGCTTTGCCACACCCCGGCTTTCCAGCTCCTGCTGCAGCATCAGCAGCAGGGTGGACTTCCCGCTGCGGCGCACCCCTGCCAGAATCTTTACCAAGGGCTTGTCCACAAAGGGGCGCAGGGCTTCCATATAGGCAGGTCGAAGAATCACGGCCACCACCTCCTGGGAAAAGAATACCAAAAAAGTTCTCCGGGTTCAATAGTTTTTCTATTCTAACCCGAAAAACTTTTCAAAATGAGGAAGTTTTTCTATTCAGACTGGAAAAAGTAATTTTTTTGGGGGGGAACAGCCTTATGCCTTGGCGATGACGGCGGCGGTCAGGTCCTTGAGGTAGTCGCCCTCGAAGAACTCCACCAGGCCCTCGTCCACGGCGGCGGTGAGCTTGGGATCCAAGGGGAGCTGGGCGATGCTCTCGATACCGTTGCGCCGGGCGATGTCCTTTAGGTGGCTTTGGCCAAAGAGATAGTGCCGCTTGCCGCAGTCCGGGCACTCAAAATAGGCCATGTTCTCCACAATGCCCAGGATGGGCACATGGAGCATGTCCGCCATCTTCACGGCCTTCTCCACAATCATGCCCACCAGCTCCTGGGGGGAGGTGACCACCACGATTCCCGCCACGGGCAGGGACTGCAGCACGGTCAACGGCACGTCCCCGGTGCCCGGAGGCATGTCCACATACATATAGTCCACATCCTGCCAGACCACGTCCCGCCAGAACTGCTTGACGGCCCCGGCGATGACCGGCCCCCGCCACACCACGGGGGCGGTTTCATCCGGCAGCAGCAGGTTGATGCTCATCATCTGCACCCCGGTCCGGGACCGGGAGGCAAAGAGGGCCTCCTCCGTGCCCACGGCCTTTTCATGGATGCCGAAGGCCTGGGGGATGGAGGGGCCGGTCATGTCCGCATCCAAAATGGCGGCCCGGTACCCCGCCCGCTGGGTGTTCACCGCCAGCAGGGAGGTGACCATGGACTTGCCCACGCCTCCCTTGCCGCTGAGCACGGCGATGACCTTCTTCACGTTGGAAGCCGGATGCAGCTTCTCTATCAAACTCTTTTGTTCCCGGCTGGCGCAGTCCTTGCTGCAGCCGGAACAATCATGGTTGCAATCTGCCATGGAATTCTTCCTTTCGCTTGGTTTTGTGCCCGTCTATCTTACTCCTTTTGCCTCAGGGTTGCAAGATGGTTATTCCGTCGCCGGCCCCTCCTCCAGCAGGAAGCTCAGGGCCTGGCCAATCTTTTCGTGCAGGCACAGGGTGGCTTCCCCGTCCCGGGCCGTTTGGGACAGGTTGATGAGCGCCAGCTCCTTGCCGGAAAAATAGTCGATAAGCCCCGCCGCCGGGTATACCATAAGCGAGGTGCCCCCCACGATGAGGGTGTCCGCCCGCTGGATGTGGGTGACGGCGCTAATTAGCGTGTTGGTGTCCAAGCCCTCCTCATAGAGGACCACATCCGGCTTGATGAGCCCGCCGCAGGTGCAGCGGGGCACCCCTTCGCTCTCCATTATATAGGACAGGGGGTAGAACTTGCGGCACTTGGTGCAGTAGTTTCGGTGCACGCTGCCGTGAAGCTCCAGCACCGTTTTGCTCCCCGCCGCCTGGTGGAGCCCGTCGATGTTCTGGGTGATGACGGCGGTGAGCTTGCCCATCTGCTCTAACTTTGCAAGGGCCTTATGGGCGTTGTTCGGCTGGGCCTTGGGGTACAGGAGGAACTTGCGGTAGTAGTCGAAAAACACCTCCGTGTGCGTATAGAAAAAGCTGTGGCTTAAGAGCACCTCCGGGGGATAGCCGTAGGTGCTTTGGGCCTTGTAGATGCCGTCCTCGCTGCGAAAGTCCGGGATGCCGCTTTCCGTGGACAGCCCTGCGCCGCCCAGGAAGGCGATGCGGCGGCTGTTTTGAATCACCTGTTGCAGTCTCTGGTCCATGGCGATGCCTCCTCGATGCCTGTTTCTATGCAAAGCATACCATATCCCAAGGGGTTGCGCCAGGGGTTTTCCTACTCCCGGGTGAAAAACAGCACCCCCTCCCGTCTTAGCTCCAGCCGCCCCTTTGTCAGCGTGAAGGTCCAAAGCTGCGTCCGGCCCCGGTATAGGGTCACCTGCTCATCGTCCCTACTCCACCTGAGCCCCTGAATCTGCCGATGGGGCAGGGCAAGCTCTGCCCGGCCGTCCTCCATAAAGATAAGGGCCAGGGCATCCTCCACCCCCGCCTCCCGGGCGGTCAAGAGCGTGTCCCCCGCCTGCATGCCCCAGAGCACCCAGGTCCCGGGCAGCTCCCCCGTCCCCACCGGCGGCGTGGGCAACGGCTCGGGGGACGAACGGGCAAAGCGCAGCGCCCCGCCGGGCCATTGAAGGGCCACCTCCTCCCCCTGTTGCCAAAGCTCCAGCGGGTACCCCATCAGGTCGGCGCCCGCCTCCCCCCAAGAGAGGGGATAGGCCCCGGAGGGCAGGCGCAGGGTGCCGCTCCCGTCATCCGATAGGGTCAGCTCCACCGGCAAAGGCAGCGGCAGGGTCGCCCCGCCGCTATGGATGGTCTTGCCGAAGTAGATCCTGTCCGGCCCCCGGGTGGGCAGGGGCGAAGCCGTGACCTGGGGGGCAGGCGGCGGGGGCGAAGCCTCCGGTTCACAGCCAAACAGCAGAACAAACGCCACCAGCCATGCCCTGAATCTCTGTTTCAAGATGCCTCCTTTTTCGCCTGGCAAGCGAACAAACCCAGGCGCCAGATTTTACAAGAATGTTGCACACGGATTTCATAGGGTGTGCTATTATATGTCTACCGTAAACCGGAACATGCCCTGCATGTGTTTGAGAGAGAGGAGAGAAAAAGATGAGAAAACCCTTTTATCTGCTGCTGACCTTGCTTTTGGCTCTGATCCTGCTTCCGGCGGCAGCCTTTGCCGACGGGGACGACCCTACCCCGAGCCCTTCCCCCACGCCCACCGCCACGCCCACGGCCACGCCCACGGCCACCCCTACCGCCACGCCCACGGCTACCCCGACGGCCACGCCCTCCCCTTCGCCGGAAGCCAAGCCGGAGCTGGAGGTCAGCGGGGACGGCACCTTCGACTTTGACGGCACCGCCCACAAGCTCTCCGCCAAGGTGAACAACGGCACCGGCTATGCCATCACCTATTCCACCGACGGAGGAACCATCTGGTCCTCCACTGCCCCCAGCCTGACCAAAGCCGGGAAGCTGACGGTGAAGGTTCAGGCCGCCAAGGCAGGGATGGAAACCCTATTGAAGGAAGTGACCCTGGAGGTTACCGGCACCCCCGCCAAGGATGCCACCGTCACCATCGTCAACTGCAAGGTGCGGGTGTCGGTGTATCCCACCGCCTCCGATGCCAAGCCCCGCATCGGCTTTGCCAACCTGGGCAGCATCTATCCGCTGCTGGCCCTCGACGGCGATTGGTACAAGATTCAGTACAGCAAGTCCCAGGTGGGCTATGTGGCCGCCAAGTGGTGCAAGGTGGGCAAGGAGCCCGTCCCCGCCACCCCTTCGGGGAACCTGGGCACCATCCACAACTGCAGCGAGTGGGTCAACGTGCGCGCCAAAGCGAGCAGCACCAGCGCCAAGCTCGGCATCGCCAAGAAGGGCGCACAGTACAAGGTCCTGGGCACCTCCGGCAACTGGGTGAAGGTGGACTACAACGGCACCGATGCCTACATCTTCCACCGCTATGTGAAGCTGTCCAACGGCACCCCCGCCCCTGAGCCGGAGCCCGCTTTGGAGGGCACCACCCAGTATATCGTCAACTGCCACACCAGCGTCAATGTGCGCCAGGGGGCCAGCAGCTCCACCAGGAAGCTCGGTTCCCTGAAAAAGGGCGCCGAGGTGAAGGCCGTGGCAAAGTCCGGCAACTGGGTGAAGATTGTCTATAACAAGGGCTATGCCTATGTGTTCAGCAAGTATGTGTCCACCAACGGCAAGCCCGAAGCCACCCCCGCCGGAAAGACCGGCACCATCTATCACTGCAACGAGTGGGTGAACGTGCGCGCGAAGGCGAGCAGCACCAGCGCCAAGCTCGGCATCGCCAAGAAGGGCGCAGCCTACACCGTCAAAGGCGCCTCGGGCAACTGGTACCTGGTGGACTACAACGGCACCGACGCCTACATCTACAACCGCTACCTGAAGGTCTCCTGACCCCAACCCCCACCACGCCGCCTCCGGGCGGCTTGGTTTTTGTATGGTGCAGACTGTTCTCCCTCACCTTCCACCTCATCAGTCGCCTACGGCGCCAGCTTCCCCTCAAGGGGAAGCCTTTCTCCCCCGCTGGGGGAAGAACAGACCCCTTCCGTCATTTTTGCCAAGGCAAAAATGCCACCTCCCCCATTGCTACGCAACGGTGGAGGCAAGGGTTGTCGATATAGGGCAAGGCCCTTCGATATATTTGCTTCGCAAATTCGATATATGCCCAGGGGCATTCGATATGATATACATCCCTTCTTGTCCGCAGACATATCGT
>JAFSPW010000014.1 GCA_017451295.1 Clostridia bacterium | reverse complement strand
GGTGCCGTTGGGCAGCACGAAGTTGAGCGTCAGCTGGCCAACACCGGCAATCAGGATGACGGAGGCCACGAACAGGTTCCGGTTGTCATTGAGGTCCACGGGCTGGAGCATCTTGAGACCGGACACGGCGATGAAGCCGTACAGGGTCATGCACACGCCGCCCATGACGCAGGCGGGGATGCTGTCAAGGAAGGCCACCAGGGGGCTGATGAAGGCCACCAGGATGGAGAGGAAGGCGGCATAGGTCACGGTGATGACGGAAGCGTTCTTGGTGATGGCCACGCAGCCGATGGACTCGCCGTAGGTGGTGTTGGGGCAGCCGCCGAAGAAGGCGCCCACCATGGAGCCCACGCCGTCGCCCAGGAGGGTCTTGTCAAGGCCGGGATCGACGGTCAAGTCCTTCTCGATGATGGAGGACAGGTTCTTGTGGTCAGCCAGATGCTCGGCAAAGACCACCACGGCCACGGGCACATAGGCAAAGAGGATGCTGATGACATAGGTGCCGTTCAGCTCAGCAATGCCGTCCTTGGCAATGAGGAAGGAGAACTTGGGCAGGCTCAGGAAGGTGCCGAAGGAGACACCGTTCTGGAACAGGGCGGTGAAGGGAGCAAAGTCGATGACCTTCAGGGCGTCGTTGCCGGTGGCGTTGCCGATGACGGTGAAGCAGGCGGCCACGGCGTAGCCGGCCAGGATGCCGATGATGAAGGGCACCAGGCGCACCTTTTTGCCGCCGTAGACGGAGCAGAGGATGACCACGAACAGGGTCACCAGGGCGCAGATGAGGGCCACATAGGGGGAGGTGGCAGGGCCGTCGCCCTTGACCATATCGCCCACGGCGTTGCCCGCCAGGGAAAGGCCGATGATGGCCACGATGGGCCCGATGATGACGGGGGGCATGAGCTTGTTAATCCAGTTGACGCCGAAGGCCTTCACCAGCAGGGCGAAGATGACGTACACGAGACCCGCAAACACAGCGCCCATGATGAGGCCCAGGAACCCAAGGCTCATGGACACGCCGCCGGCGAAGGCGGCGAACATGCTGCCCAGGAACGCGAAGGAGGAGCCCAGGAACACGGGGCTGCGGAACTTGGTGAACAGCTGATAGACCAGCGTGCCCACGCCCGCGCCAAAGAGGGCTGCGGAGGCGGTCATGCCGTTGCCCACGATGGCGGGCACGGCGATGGTGGCGGCCATGATGGCCAGCAGCTGCTGGAACGCAAAGACGATGCGTTCGGAGAATTTGGGTTTGTCGTCCACGTTGTAGATGAGTTTCATTGGATTGGTGTTCTCCCTTCCTTTTTCCTATACTAATTCCGCCGAGGTTTCAGCGGATAGTAAACAGTTTCACGCCCAAAGGCTCGTTGTCAATCTCCGGCACGGTGACGCTGATGAGCTCCTCGTGGGAGGTGGGGATGTTCCGCCCCACATAGTCCGGACGGATGGGCAGCTCCCGATGCCCTCTGTCCACCAGCACGCACAGCTGGATACTGGCGGGGCGGCCCCAGGCGAAGATGCCCTCCATGGCGGCCCGGGCGGTGCGGCCGGTGAAGATGACGTCGTCCACGAGGACCACGTTCCGGCCCGTCACCTCAAAGGGAAGCCGGGCACCGGCGGTATGGGGCAGGTCGTCAACCTGAGTTAAGTCGTCCCGGTACAGGGTGATGTCCATATAGCCCACGGGGGCGGCGGCGCCTTCGAACTTTTCCATGTTCTTTGCGATGTACCCGGCCAGGGGCAGTCCCCGACGGCGGATGCCCACCAGCAGCACATTCTCGATGCCCCGGTTCCGCTCGATAATCTCGTGGGTCAGCCGGGCCAGGGAACGGGTCACCGCCGCTTCGTCCATAATCTGGGCCTTGAACTCCATGGGGCATCCTTTCTCGGGCAGAGGGGCAAAGAAAAAGCCCACCGGTTTCCGGCAGGCTGATAAACATCGCTATGGCGTGCTATATAGGGCTCTCGTCCCCTTGACCTTGCCGGCATCTCTGTACCGCTTAAAAATCACTGGACGGATAGTAACACAGCTTTTGGGGTTTGTAAAGAGTTTTGGAACAAATTTTTACCCACTTTTTTCACCGGTCCCCATAGCCGTAGACCCGGAGGAAATAGAGGTAATAGGGCAGAAGCCTGTCGAACCCGTCGCAGAGGGTGTTCACTAAATCGTGGCCGAACAGGACCTCGTTGAAGGGCTCCTCGTGCTCTATCCACAGGTACTTCTTATTGTACCAGGGGCAAAGCTCGTCCCCCTCGTGTCCCTTCTTGCGGCTGTATTCCGGCCCCGAGAGGGTGAAATAGTCCTGCTTTTCAAAGGTCCTGGCCAGCTTTTTCATGGGGGCCGGGTCATCGTCCATGGCCTTGCGGTAGCCCGCCATACCCGTGGGGGTGTGCCAGTAGTCGCAGCCGATGCTCCAGTTTAGACCCGTGAGACCGAAGAACAGGCTGCTGCCCCCCTCCATGTTCCGGCTGGGGCGGAGCGAAAACCACAGGTGCTCCTTGTAGGGACCCCGGCCAAAGAGCCGCCGGGCATCCCGATAGATGCGGGAGATGTGCAACTCAAAGGGGGCATCCGGGTGGCGGTGGACCATCTCGGCCATGACCTCATGGGCCAGTTCGTCCATGGGCTCCTTCAGGCTTTTCTGGTACACATCCCGATGGGCTTCGAACCAGGGGCGGTCGTTGTTGAGCGCCAGCTCCAGCATAAAGCGGCTGGTTTCGGGGGAAAATCCGTTGAACATGAGGGTATCCTTTCCGTTGGTTGACTGGAAGTATTGTACCCAAAGGGAGGGCAAGCTGTCAAGAAAGGCGCGGCCAATAATTTTATGTGGAAAAAGTGAAAATATAGCTTGCAATTTGGTGGTTTTTTTGGCATAATAAACAAAATTTTTTCAGGAGGTATCAGGCTATGGCGCAGGCAAGCAAGGGCTATGCCCCCCTGCAGGAGAGAATCAGCAAGGAGGGGCGTGTCCTCCCCGGGAACATCATCAAGGTGGATGGGTTTGTGAACCATCGGGTGGACATGCAGCTGATGCATGAGCTAAGCCGGGAGTTCCTCCGCCGGTTCGACACCACCGGCGTCACCCTGGTGATGACCGTGGAAGCCAGCGGCATCGCCCTGGCCTCTGCCGTGGCGGCGGATTTGGGGGTCCCCCTGCTCTATGCCAAGAAGGCCAAGTCCGACAATATCGAAGGCGGCCTGTTCCAGAGCCAGATTATGTCCTACACCTATAAGAAGCAGGTGACCCTGCTGGTGTCCCGCCAGTGGCTCAGCGACAAGGACAAGGTCCTGATTATCGACGACTTTCTGGCCATGGGCGAAGCCCTCCGGGGCCTGACGGAGATTGTGTCCCAGTCCGGGGCAGAGCTTGTGGGCATCGGCGTGGCCATCGAAAAGGGCTTTCAGCCCGGCGGCCAGCGCCTGCGCGATGCGGGGCACCATGTGGAATCCCTGGCCATCATCGACGCCGCCGACCCCGAGAAGGGCATCACCTTCCGGGACTAAAGCATACTAAAAAACGGGGACTGCATCGGCAGTCCCCGTTGGTGTATACGCCCTTTTTATCGGCTTAGCCACTGCCGGCAAAAAGCCAGCAGGGCCGGAATGTCCTGACAAGCGGTTTCCCAAATAATGCGCCGGTCCATGGTCCCGTAGCTGTGGGCCACCAGGTTTCGCATACCTCTGACCGCTGCCCACTGCATGTCTTGCGCCGTTTCGTCCTTGAACTGCTGGGAAAGACCCACGGACAGCTCCCCGATTTGCAGAATGCAGAAGGTGACGGAACGCTGGTAATCCGGGTCGGCATCAAAGATGTCAAAACTTTGGCCATACCGCTCCATGGTCTTTTGGATGGCCTGGCAATACTCCTCCATGTGCTGCAGGCGCTGCAAGTCAGGCGGCAACATATACAGGTCTCCTTTCCCTCTCTACGGCTTGGCGGAAGCGAAGGTCGTGAGAGCCGCTGGCCCTCTGCTCCAGGGCGCTGACGGTAATCAGGTCAACGGGCTTTTCCAGGGCCGCTTCCAGATCGCTGTAGACAGCGCCCAGCTGCAGCAGACTCTTGATGGGTGTGCCCGTGGTATCAATCAGCAGGTCGATATCGCTGTGCTCATTGGCCGTGCCCCGGGCATAGGAGCCGAACAAAAACACGGCCCTCAGTCCATATCTCCGGGCCACAGGGGCAATCCGCTGTTGAATTTCAGAAATCGAATAGACCATGTCATCCTCCGTATATATTTTATCCCCCCCGCAGCAAAAATGCAACCGTATACTTTTGGGGCCAGCGGGGTAAGTAAGACCCCTTCCGACATTTTTGCCCAGAGGGCAAAATGCCACCTCCCCCATTGCTACGCAACGGTGGAGGCAAGGGTTTCCCCTGTCATTTCGACCGAGGAAGCGGCAGCGACCGAGTGGAGAAATCTCTTGTATAAAGGAGTTGGTTAAGAGATCCCTCCGCTCGCTTCGCTCGGTCGGGATGACAAGAGGAGGAAAGCAGCTCGGTAGGGATGAAAAAAAGGGGCGTGCGGGTTGAGCGGGATGACACGGGGAACGGGCCGCCGAGGGCGTCGGCCCCTACGGTCGGGCGTTAAAAAGCCCCCC
>JAFSPW010000092.1 GCA_017451295.1 Clostridia bacterium | reverse complement strand
GAATTTGGTCTTCACCACGCCGTATTTGCGGCCCTTGGCCTCGATAAGATAGCTGTCGCTTATCATATAGCCCACATGGGTGGCCTTGCCCTTGCTGTCCGTGTGGAACACCCACCAGCCCCGCTTAGGGGCTTCTTTTTTCAGCGTGCAGCGGTGCATCATGGTGTTGGCGCTCACATCCCCCTTGTATAGGTGCTTTATGTTATACAGCCAGTAGCACCCAAGGCCCGAGCAGTCATAGGCGTAGAGGACCTTGGCCCCGGCTTCAAACCGCTTTTTGCAAAAGTCGATGGCGGCCTGGGCGTAGGTCTCGTCCTTGTAACCCCCTCTGCCGTCCTCCTTCTTGTGGATGAGAGAGACATAGTTTGCCGGGGTCAGCTTCGTGTGCTGTCCGCCCCAAAGATAGGGCTCCCCCAGCTGCTGCTGCAGATAGTCGATGAATTCCTGTACGAGTTCCATTCTCTTTTCCTCCATTCTCTTTTCCTCCTTTTTTGAGAAGCATACCTCCTCCGCCGCCGGTCTGCTTCTCGGAATATGTTCACATTTATAGTATGAAACTGCCGCCGGACCGTTGACAGGGGCCGGAGGTATAGTTATAATAACAGTTGAACAGTTGTTCAAATGTTTTACGAGAAGGAGACTGCCATGGACGAATTGGCCCCCCGGTGCGAGCTTATCAGCGTTCACGAAGGTCTGGTGCACAAGGTCCAGGCCATCATGCCTCAGGAGGAGGAGCTGTACGATTTGGCGGAGCTGTTCAAGGTCTTTGGGGACAGCACCCGCATCCGCATTCTGTACGTGCTGTTTGAAAGCGAGGTCTGCGTGTGCGACATCGCCTCCCTGCTCAACATCAGCACCTCCGCCGTCAGCCACCAGCTTCGGGTGCTCAAGGCCAACCGCCTGGTGAAGTATCGCCGGGAGGGGAAGACGGTGTACTACTCCCTGGCGGACGACCATGTGTACACCATTCTAAAACAGGGCATGGACCATATTCAGGAATAACTTTTAGGAGGATACAGACATGAAAAAGACCTTTAAGATGCAGGATTTGGACTGCGCCAACTGCGCCAGCAAGATGGAGAACAACATCAAGAAGCTCCCCGGGGTCATCGACTGCTCCATCAGCTTCATGACGCAGCGCATCACCATCGAAGCCCCCGACGATATCTTCGAGGAAGTCGTGGCAAAGGCCAGCCGGGAGTGCGGCAAGGTGGATAAAGAGTGCTGCATCCTCTATTGACACAGCCATGACCAAGAAGCAGAAAAACCAGCTCCGGCGATTGATTCTCGCCGGAGGCCTGTTTGTGCTGGCCCTGGTCCTGCCCAAAGCACAGGGCTGGGCCTGGGCCTATTTTGTGCCCGTGTATCTGTTCATCGGCTATGATGTGCTGCTGGACGCCGGGCGGAACATCCTCCACGGCCAGTATCTGGACGAGCAGTTTTTGATGGCCGTGGCCACCCTGGGCGCCTGGGGGGTAGGGGAGTACCCGGAGGCCGTGGGGGTGATGCTGTTCTATCAGGTGGGGGAGTTCTTCCAAAGCTACGCCGTGAACAAGAGCCGCAAATCCATTGCGGATTTAATGGAGATTCGCCCGGACTATGCCAACGTCCTTCGGGAGGGGAGCCTAATGGAGGTGGACCCGGAGGAAGTGGCCGTGGGGGAGTGCATCGTGATTAAGCCCGGGGAGCGGGTGCCCTTGGACGGGGTGGTGACGGAGGGGGAGTCACTGCTTGATACCCTGGCCATCACCGGGGAAGCGGTGCCTCGGTCCATCGGCGTGGGACAGGAGATTTTCTCCGGCTGTGTGAATCAAACCGGCCTACTCACGGTCCAGGTCACCAAGGCCTATGGGGAGTCCACCGTGGCCCGGATTTTGGAACTGGTGGAGAACTCCGCCGACAACAAGGCCAGGTCCGAAGCCTTCATCTCCCGCTTCGCCCGGTGGTACACCCCGGCGGTAGTGGGGGCGGCGGTGCTGCTCATGGTGCTTCCCTCCCTTATCACAGGGGAGTGGCGCACCTGGGTCTACCGGGGGCTGATGTTCCTCATGGTCAGCTGCCCCTGCGCGCTGGTCATCTCCGTGCCTCTGTCCTACTTTGGGGGCATCGGTGCCGCGGCCAGGAAGGGGATTCTGGTGAAGGGCTCCAACTATTTGGAGCAGATGGGGAAGGTGCAGACCGTAGCCTTCGACAAGACCGGGACGCTCACCACCGGGGAGCTGCAGGTGACGGGAACCTATGCTCTGCCGCCCGTTGCACCAGAGGAGCTGCTGCGCCTTGCGGCGGCGGCGGAGGACTTTTCCAGCCACCCCATCGCCCAGGCCCTGACCCGGGAGCAAAGGGACCTGCCCCCCGCAGGGAAGGTGCAGGAGACCGCCGGTCACGGGGTCACCGCCCTGGTAGAGAATAAACAGGTGGCCGTGGGCAGCAAGAAGCTCATGGAGAGCCTCGGCATCCCCTGCCCCGAGCCCCAGACCCCCGGCACCGTCAGCTTTGTGGCGGTGGAGGGGCAATACGCCGGATATATCGCCATTGGCGACAGGATAAAGCCCGGAGCCAAGGAGGCTCTGGAGGAGCTCCAAGCCGTGGGGGTGCACAAGACCGTCCTGCTTACCGGGGACCGGCAGAGCGCCGGGGAAGCCCTGGGGCGGGAGCTGGGCCTCACCGAGGCCCGGTGCGAACTGCTGCCCCAGCAGAAGGTGACGGCCCTGGAGGAGCTGCTGCAGGAACCGGATCGTAAGGGCACCGTGTGCTATGTGGGGGACGGCATCAACGATGCGCCCGTGCTCAAACGAGCGGATGTGGGCGTGGCTATGGGGGCGCTGGGGGCGGATGCCGCCATCGAAGCGGCGGACATCGTGCTCATGGACGACGACCCGAAGAAGCTGGCCCTGGCCGTGGGCATCGCCCGGTTCACCCAGCGCATCGTCAAGCAGAACATCAGCTTCGCCCTCGTGGTGAAGGGCCTCGTGCTCATCACCTCCGCCCTGGGCGTGACGGATATGTGGATGGCGGTGCTGGCGGATGTGGGCGTGGCCATGCTGGCGGTCCTCAACGCCATGCGCTGCCTTCGATATACCCGCAACCGCTTGCGCCTGCCGTAAAGACAGGCTATAATGGAAACAGCAACAGCGGGAGGAACGGCAAATGGCATTTGATGCATACAAAGTGAAGGACCGGCTGGTGACCTGGATTCGGGACTGGTTTAAGGAGAACGGCCCCGGCTGCAACGCCGTCATCGGCATCTCCGGCGGCAAGGACAGCTCCGTGGTGGCGGCGCTGTGCGTAGAGGCCCTGGGCAAGGATCGGGTCATCGGCGTGCTCATGCCCAACGGGGAGCAGCCGGATATCGACATGTCAAAGCTCCTGGTGGACACCCTGGGCATCCGCCACTACACCCTGAACATCCACGACACCTATGAAGCCTGCCTCAGGGAGATTGAAAGCACCGGGGTCCCCATCAGCAGCCAGACCAGAATCAACCTGGCCCCCCGCATCCGCATGAGCATGGAATACGCCCTGAGCCAGTCCCTCAACGGCCGGGTGGCCAACACCTGCAACTGGAGCGAGGACTATGTGGGCTACTCCACCCGCTACGGCGATGCCGCCGGGGACTTTGCCCCCCTGGGTCGGCTGGTGGTGCGGGAGGTAAAGGCCATCGGCCACGCCCTGGGACTGCCCGAGGTGCTGGTGGAGAAGGTCCCCAGCGACGGCCTTTGCGGCAAGACGGACGAAGACAACCTGGGCTTTACCTACGCCGCCCTGGACCGTTACATCCGGGAAGGCCGTATCGAGGACGAAGCCACCAAACAGCGCATCGACCGCCTCCACACCCTCAACGAGTTCAAGCTCAAACCCATTCCCTTCTTCCCCTACGAAGGGGCTGTTCTTCCCCCAGCGGGGGAGGATGTCAGCGATAGCTGACAGGTGAGGGAGAATGCAGTTTTCTCCCTCAACCGACACTTGCGGCCCTGCCGCTGCGTGCCACCTTCCCCCGCTGGGGG
>JAFSPW010000091.1 GCA_017451295.1 Clostridia bacterium | reverse complement strand
GTCTGTTCTTCCCTCAGTGGGCAGCGATACGAGCGCCCGCAGTGCGGGATGCAGCGAGTTGAGCTGCGACCGAAACAACGAGCAGGAGGAGCGTTTAGCGACGCTCTGCGACTATGTTTCGGGCTGGATGGAGGATGTCAGCGATAGCTGACAGGTGAGGGAGAGCATTGCCTTGGGCGCAGCAGGGGAGGTGGCATTTTTGCCTTGGCAAAAATGACGGAAGGGACGGCAACTTGCCCACCAAGGACATACGAAAACCCCCGGCTGCATCTGGCAGCCGGGGGCGTTGCTGCAAGGGGGTTATTCGGCCTTCTCCTGGGCGGCCTGGATGTCCGGGAAGGCGGAGTAGAGGGGGGCTTCCTGGGAGCCGTGGAAGGTGCGGCGCACATAGTTTCCGGTAATCTTCACCACCAGGGGGGAGAGGACCAGCACGCCGATGAGGTTGGGCACCATCATCAGGCCGTTGAAGGTGTCGGAGATGTTCCAGGGCAAATCCACGTTGGTCAGCACGCTGCTGACGAAGATGATGCCGATGAACACCACCTTATAGATGAGGGCGGACCTCTCTCCGAACAGGTAGATCCAGCTGCGGGTGCCGTAGTAGCTCCAGCCCAGAATGGTGGAGAAGGCGAAGAACAGCACCGCCAGAGCCACGAACATGCCCCCGAAGGAGCCGAAGCAGTTGGTGAAGGCCTGGGCCACCAGGGTGTTCTTGTCCATGTCCGCAAAGGCGGCCATGAGGGTGCCGGTGCTCAAATCCACCACGCCGGAGGAGAGGACCACGATGGCGGTCATGGTGCAGATGATGATGGTGTCAAAGAACACCTCGAAGATGCCCCACAGACCCTGCTGCACCGGCTCCTTGGCGTTGGAGGTGGAGTGGACCATGACCGAGGAGCCCAGCCCCGCCTCGTTGGAGAAGATGCCCCGCTTGAAGCCCATCTTGATGGCGGTGCCCACGGCGCCGCCGGCGATGGCCCGGGGCGAGAAGGCGAAGCGGAAGATGGAGGCGAAGATGTCCCCCAGCAGATGTAGATGGGTGAACAGAATGGCCAGGGCGCCGATGATATAGATGACGGACATGAAGGGCACAATCTTCTCCGTCACGCTGGCGATGCGCTGGATGCCGCCCAGGACCACCAATGCAGCAATCACCATGAGCACCAGCCCCGTGACCCACCGGGGGATGGAGAAGGCGGCGTACATATTGCCGGAGATGGTGTTGGCCTGGGCCAGGTTCCCGATGCCGAAGGAAGCCAGCACCGCAAAGCAGGCAAACAGAACAGCCAGCACCCGGCCCAGAGCCTTGAGCCCCTTCTTGGCGGCGAACCCATCCTGCAGGTAGTACATGGCTCCGCCGGCCCACTCCCCGCTCTTATCCCGGCGACGGAAGAAGATGCCCAGCACGTTCTCCGAATAGTTGGTCATCATGCCAAAGAACGCGGACAGCCACATCCAGAACACGGCCCCGGGTCCGCCCACGGCGATGGCTCCGGCCACGCCCGCAATGTTCCCCGTGCCCACCGTGGCGGCAAGGGCCGTACACAGCGCCTGGAACTGGGAGATGGAGCCCTTCTCCCTGGTGTGAGCGGAAACGCCCTTATGGAACAGGCTTCCGATGGTCCGCTTCATCCAGTGACCAAAGTGCGTGACCTGGAAAAACTTGGTCAGCACGCTCATGAACACCCCGGTGCCCAGCAGAATGGCGATGCCGAACCAGCCCCAGATAAAGTCGTTCAGATCCCCGGCGATGAAGTCCAGTATTTTCATGTGTTCCTCCTTGTCCTCGGCCCCGACGAAAAAAGGATGCCGCCGAAGCTGCATCCTTGACAAGGGAACAAAGCAATATGACTTTCTTCTATTATATAAAAGGAAAGCCCATTTCTGTCCGTTTGCCTGAGAGATTCGTCTTGCGACTTGCACCTTCGGCACTCCAATGAAGGAGTTCTCCAGAAATCCGTCCGCTGCCAGTCTGCAATCATCCTGGCAGTTTCTTACGGCCTGATTTTATTCAATTCTCGGTGATTATATCACGGTACCCCATAAATTGCAAGAGGGAAAATATATTATTGTAAAAAAGAGCACATGTTGTATACTGCCCCGTCGTATACACACAAGAGGCGCAAAAAAACTTCGGTAAATCGTGAAAAAAACACTTGCATTTGTGGGAAAGAGGGAGTATACTTCTGCTGTTCGTGTGTGGGCCAAGGGGATACTGCGGCCTGAACACGGGTCCGGGCAGGAGGTTGCCGGTTGCCATCCGGGTAATTTCTGCCGGGCCAACGCTTCAAATTTTTCAGGAAGCGGGGGCAAAAATAGCGGGCAGGGTGGCTCCCAAGCAGGAATGTGTGTGGCCCAAAAGGCCGCGCATAAACCAAGAGTAGGGAAACACAAGGCCCCGTGTACTGCCCATTCTAAGAAGGAGGAACAACAATAACATGGCAAACCAAAGAATCCGCATCAAGCTCAAGGGCTATGAGCACAGTCTGGTAGACGCCAGCGCCGAAAAGATTGTGGACACCGCCCGTCGGACCGGGGCTCAGGTCTCCGGACCCATCCCCCTGCCCACCGAGAAGGAGGTCGTGACCATCCTGCGTGCTGTGCATAAGTACAAGGATTCCCGCGAGCAGTTCGAGACCCGGACGCACAAGCGTCTCATCGACATCCTGCAGCCCTCCGCCAAGACCGTGGACGCCCTTATGAAGCTGGATCTTCCCGCCGGTGTGGATATCGAGATCAAGCTGTAAACAGTAACGGAGGTATGAACCAATGAAGAAAGCCATTTTGGGCAAGAAGATCGGTATGACGCAGCTCTTCAGGGCTGACGGTACCATGATCCCCGTCACAGTCGTCGAAGCCGGTCCGTGCCC
>JAFSPW010000090.1 GCA_017451295.1 Clostridia bacterium | reverse complement strand
TCCCGGCCCACATCAAGGGCTACCACTACCTTCGGGAGGGGATCCGCCTGGTGTACAACGACCCGGATCTCATCAACCGAATCACCAAGGAGCTGTACCCCGGCATCGCCAAGCGCTTCGACACCTCCCCCAGCAAGGTGGAGCGGGCCATCCGCCACGCCATCGAGGTGGCCTGGACCCGGGGCAAGATCGAGAACCTGAACGCCCTCTTCGGCTACAACATCTACGGCAAGAACGACAAGCCCACCAATGGGGAATTCATCGCCCTCGTCGCGGACAAGCTGTTGATGGAGGAGCAGGGGAAAAAGGCGGGATAAAGTCTGGGTTTTTTGAAGGGGCCAAGGCTATGAATACTATGAAAGTATCATTGAAAATAGCGTTCTAAGCCCATAAACTTTTTTCGTCAAGCCTATGAAGAATGAAGATTGATTGGGTCTGAAAACATCTTCAAAATGGGGTGATTTTGTGACCGATTTGCCTTTTGAATGGCAGATAGATGAGTTTCTGATTTACTGCCAGAGCAAACAACTGAGACCCAAATCGATGCAAATGAGGAGAATAAAGGCGGCATGGGAAACAGCCCATTGCCGCCTGTTTTCGAGAGGGGGAATCTTAAATTACCTTACTGTTTTTAACACATTTTTTGCAATTTTTGTAGCCAAATCTTTTGATTTATCAGTATCTCCTGTCAATTCAAGAAGTACAAAATCTGCAGCTTCGTTAACAGTCATTATCCCCGTATCATCTGCTCGCTTAAAAGAAGTTATAAGGCTTTCACGAACTTCTTCTCCAGAAATGCCAAGCTCGTCTATTAGGCGTTGAAGCTCAACTCTTTGAGCAGGATATAGTTTAATATCGTCATAGAAGCGATTATATAATTCTCCTATACTTTTAGTATCCTTGATTGTCATCTTAAGCTTGTAAGCATTTATAAGCTGCAGTCCTGCATGAATGTTAATGTTTTTATATATGTATTGAAAATAACAATCAGCGGCATTTATATAGGACTTCCCTTCTTCTTCAATAAATAATCCCATCATGCGATAACATTGACAATACTTATATGTTGAAATGCTGTCTAATGGTTTTTTAGCCATAAATTCTAAATGAGCATTGTTCATTTGCTCATTTAGCTGTCTAAATATTATGTCTCTATAAAGACGATTGGGATTCTCTACATAATCCTCGTTTACAGTCCAAATAGTGACACCAACTTCTGATACATTATAATTATGACCCTCCAAAAAATACTGTATATATGGATTAGCCTTTATCGCCGCTTCTCCTGCATTTGTTAGTTTCCATGCGCGCTCACTAACTATTTCTGAAACAGCTTTTTCATCTTCTTTTGCTAATTGTGCGATAATATCTTCTCTTTTTGCTTTGCCTTTAATGTTGAGCTGAGAAGCAATCGTTTTTAATTCCTGCAGTTTAAGCATTGAAAGAGTTTCAATGGGGCTTCCTTCTCTAACAAACCCTCTTGCTTTCAGATCTTTTAACATTTTCAACGGATTGGGTATTTCATAATTGTTTGTCAGATACTTAGGATAATTTGTTTCTGTTGTTTTGTATTTTTCGGCTACAGAAAGCATTACCAGTTCAGATGGATACAATCCATTAGCATCTGGCTTTCCTCTCAAATGGTATGAGATGGAAGTGGGTGTTGTTTCTTTCTTTTGAACTGCGTTAACTGGGTTTTTCACATTGGCTTTCGGATTATCTTTGCTGCTCTTTTTACCAAATAATGATGATAAAATACCCATAAGTTTAATCCTTTCCGGCTTCTTGTAGATAATGTGATCTTTACAAACGGTAGTGTATCATAAAAACGCAGGTGAATGCAACACATATTAGCTATTGGAACCATATCAGCCTTGCGTGGGTCAGTATGGCTTGTTCAATGTGCTGGGGGGTCATTGCAATGCCAGAGAAAGAGAAGAAAAAGCCGTGGAAAACCTGTACCTTTGTCGAATGGGTTGACGGACCATATGGGATTTGCTAACATCAGGACGTGGCCAACGAGCGCGGTCTGATCGGAAGAAAAGGGTTGTAGAAATTCTCGTTGTCCCATTTGTGCTTTTCTTTTTCCGCCGCTTTTGCTTTTCACAGAAAAGAAAAAGCGGCAAAGGAGTGACATACATCAAGCTTGCAGGACGGTTCCCCTTGTCCTGCAGGGTGCCCCGACCTCATGATCCGCGGAAGGCTGCCGCATCGATCCCGCGCCCAAGGGATCGACGGCAGCTTTTCGCATCTTTTTCGCCCCCTTATCCACACCTAAAAGAGCAGGAATAGCGTGCCTGGTGGATAAGACGGTGGACAATGTGGATAATTTTCCGGTTGCCGGTGTGGATAAATGGCAGCCAGCGGCCCCGGACAGGGAATCCAGACAAATGGGCATTTTTGGCGGACGCTCTTTCGGCGCGTTGACAGAGGCCCGGGGATGGGCTACAATGTCGAAAAAGAACGATCCTGCAGGATGCGGCGGAAGGGACGGCAAAATGGAAGCAAGCTTCGGATACTTCGGCACCATGGGCGCCATCGCCCTGGCGTTGCTGGCCCTGTTTTGCCTGGATCGGCTCTGTTGCCGCCGGGAACCTCCCGAACGGCCCCTGCCCCGGCGGGAGGGGACGATGGAGCTGATGCTGTTTTTGCTGAGCTTCCTGGTCCTGTTTCTGCTCAACGATCACCGGTTCGTCTATTATAACAATTACAGCTACCTGGCGGACGCCCTGCTCCACGGCCACCTGTACGTGGACGGGATGCCGGCGTATCTGGAGTCGGTGGAATTCGGCGGCCACGTGTACATGCACTTCGCGCCGGGGCCCGCCATCCTGTGCCTGCCCTTCGTGGCCATCTTCGGCATCCAAGGGTTCAACATCGCCTGGCTTTCCCTGCTGCTGGGGGCGGCCAACACGTCCCTTGCCTACCGGGTGCTTCGGCAAATGGGCATCGGCCGGGACCGGCGGGAGCGGCTCTGGTGCGGGTTGCTGTTGACCTTCGGCACGGTCCATTGCTTCCTGGCGGCCCTGGGCCACGGCTGGTTTTTGGGTCACGTGTCCAGCTGGTTCTTCCTGCTCCTCGGCATGGCGTTTTTGACGGTGCCCGAAGAAA
Organism: Clostridia bacterium; assembly: GCA_017451295.1. Classification (GTDB taxonomy): domain Bacteria; phylum Bacillota; class Clostridia; order Christensenellales; family CAG-138; genus RUG472. Next base: position 1,122 of record JAFSPW010000090.1, on the reverse strand, counting down.
GGCGGAAGGACGTCCACCTGTTCCTGGCCGGATTGTTCTATGGCTGCGCCGTCACCTGCCGGATGCCGAATCTGCTGGGGGCCCTGTTCTTCTTCGGCTACATCCTGACCCGGTACAAACGGGAAACGTGGTTTCGGTCCCTTCTGTTCTTCTGCCTGGGGGCAGCGGTGCCCGGGGGCCTGTACATGGCATACAACTACGTGCGCTTCGGCACCATCATGGACAAGGGCTATAACCTGACCCACCTGAAGGACAAGCACCGGGCTCTGTACCTCGAGATGCAGGAGCTCCCCAAGGCGGAGCAGCTGTCCTATCTCAAGGCGGCGGAACAGGAGGTGGGCGGTCCCCTGCAAAAGAAATACGTAGCCTTCAACCTCTATTCCATCTTCCTGCTGGGGCCGGAATTCAAGGCGGAGTACCCCTACGTGATCCCCACCCTGGCGGGGGTATCCCTCACCCACCTGTCCCCGGCTCTGTACGCCGCAGGCTGGGTGGACTATCGGAAGGACAAGCTCCCCTGGTTCCTGCTGGCCACGGCCGTGGTCTGCGCCGTGCCCTTCCTTATGAACTACGGCAACGGCTTTGCCCAGTTCGGCATGCGCTACGCCATGGATTTCATCCCCTACGTGGGCATATTGGCCGCCATGGGCATGACGAGAAAGCCCATGGGCGGATGGAAGGTGGCGCTGATCCTCCTGTGCATGCTGCTGAACATGTGGGGGCCGGTGTACTGGAATATCTTCTATGCCTGAAAACGTGCCGGACGGCGCAAGAGCGATAACACCATACGGCTAAGGCCGGGAGGGAACGGATGAACTTTCAAAACCTGCAATATTTTTTGATCGTGACCGAGGAGATGAACGTGACCAGGGCTGCCAAACGGCTGCACATCTCCGAACAGGCCCTGTCCCGGCAGATCGGCAAGCTGGAGAAGGAGCTGGGAGCCAAGCTCTTTGAGCGGTACCCCCGGTTCACCCTCTCCCCCGCCGGGAAGCGGCTGAAGGCCGCCGCCGAGCAGATCGGCACCATCGAACGGCAGCTCCATCTGGAGTTGGACGATCTGAACCACAACAACACCGGCGAGCTCAGGATCGGCGTCAGCTACACCCGGGGCCAGGCCCT
>JAFSPW010000089.1 GCA_017451295.1 Clostridia bacterium | reverse complement strand
GCATGATAAAAGCCCGGGGCCGGAAGGTGCCCGGGCTTTCCTTCATGGAGCGAAGCGAGAAATCATGGCGCAGCCAATTCATGGGCGCAAGCCCAATTCATGGCGAAGCCAATTCATTCAATGATTTGCACCTCACGGTGCATGAATTGCCCTGCGGGCGTGAAATGAACCTGGCGGTTCATGAATTGACGGCTTCGCCGTCATGAATTGCCGCCGGGGGCGGCATTGCGGCCCCCTCACACGGGGGCCGTCAGGCATCGAAGATGCCAAGGGTGACGATGCCGGCCACGGTGAGGGCGATGGCGGCGTAGTGCTTCCAGGAGAGCTTCTCCTTGAGGAAGATGCGGCTCCAGAGGACGGACAGGGCGCAGTAGGAGGCGATGATGGCGGCGGCAAAGCCGGCATGGGCCGTGTCGCCCAGGGCGTAGATATAGGCAAACTGTCCGGCGGTTTCAAACACGCCCCCGAGGAGCTTGGGCCCTTCAGCCTTGAGGGTCAGCCTGTCCTTCCTGATGACAAGCACATACACCGCCGCCACGATGCCCACCAGCAGGAAGGTGAGCTCATAGGCCACATTGGCGGAGCCCTCCTCCAGCACGGTGGGGAACACCTTGTCAAGGAAGGTCCCCGTGGCCTCCTCCCGCAGAATCACGGAATCAAAGAAGGTGCCCAGGGCGTCGATGATGCAGTAGAGCAGCGGGAACAGCAGCGCGATGAAGCTCTTTTCATACTTGACCTTGCTGTTCTGCTGGCGCATCTGGTGGGCATAGTCGCTCTCCGTGAGCTCCGCCACGCCCAGCAGCACCACGCCGATGGTCACCGCCGCGACGCCGATCCACTGGATGGTGTTGGGCATCTCCTGCAAAAACAGGAAGCAGAGCACGGCCGCGATACCGCCGGAGGAGTTGCAGATGGGGCTGGAGACGGACAGCTCGATATACCTTAGGCCCACATACCCAAGGACCATGGACAGGATATACAGCACGCTGACGGGCAGATAGGCGATGATGACCGAGAGGCTGATTTTGACCCCGCCCACGAAGATTTCATAGCAGGCGTGCAGACCCATAATAAGGCCCACGGCCATGACCATCTTCCAGTGGCTCAGCTTGTCGCTGGGCTTGGAGCCGATTTTGGAAAACATGTCCGAGCCGCTCCAGCACAGAAGAGCGATCAAAGAGAGTACGAACCACATGATATTTCTATTCCTTCCCTATCTTTCCATAGAAAAGCGGCTCCGCGGGGAGCCGCACGGCATCATCATTTGCTTCCGCCCGGTTTCTTGGGCCCAAACGAGCGACGGTGCGTTCGGTTGTGTCTGACGGTATTGCTCTGCAGGGGGACGCCTGCTGCGGGCTGCTGGGCCGGGGGAACAGGCTGCACGGGAGGCTTGTCCGCCTTGGGAGCAGCGGGCTTATCCGCCTTAACAGCGGGCTGCTTTTGTCCCGGCTGGCGGGTGTTGGCCTTAGGCTTTTTCTGCTCGCCCTGCTTTCCCCCGGGCTTTTGCTCCCCGGGCTTTGCTGCGGGCTTTTGCTCCCCGGGCTTATTGGCGGCCTTTAGCTTATCCTCCCTGGCCCCGGTCTCACCGGGTGTCCGGCGAGGCTGCCGCCGGGTCTGCTTGAGAGCGCCACCCACAGAAAAGGCCATGGCCCCCTCCTGCCGGGGCTCCTCCTCGGGGATCTGGGCGGCCTGCTCCAGCGCCCTGTCCTTGGCCCCGGGGCCTAAATCCGTGTAGGTGTATTCCTTTATATCCACGGTGCCGTCCTCGGCGGTGAGCTTCACCTTTGTCTTCTCCGTGATGACATTGTTGTCCACCACCTGGCCCATGCCGTCCGGGGTTTCAATCTCCTTGCCCACCCGGGGCATCTGCTTGTGCATCTGTTCATAGCAGCACTGCTCGTACTGCAGGCAGCACATGAGCCGTCCGCAGAGGCCGGAAATCTTGGTGGGGCTCAGAGACAGGCCCTGCTCCTTGGCCATCTTGATGGACACGGGGCGAAAATCGTCCAGGAACTGCTTGCAGCACACGCACCGCCCGCAGGGGCCGATGCCGCCCAGCATCTTCGCTTCGTCCCGAACGCCGATTTGCCTAAGCTCGATACGGGTTTTGAACAGGTACGCCAAATCCCGCACCAGCTCCCGAAAATCCACCCGATCGTCGGCGGTGAAATAGAACACCAGCTTGCTGCCGTTGAAGGTGTATTCTGCTCGGACCAGACTCATATCGAGCTCGTGCTCCTCCACCTTCTTCTGGCACAGGGACAGGGCTTCGGCCTCCCTGGCCATATACCGCTGGCGCAGGTCTCTATCCTCCTGGGTGGCCACCCGAACGATACCCTTTAAGGGGGCCACCACCTGCTCCTCGGGCACTTCGGTGACACCCATGGTCACATCCCCATACTCCTGGCCCTTGGCGGTCTCCACAATGACCCCCTGGCCGGCCTGAATATTCGTATCCGCCGGGTCGAAAAAGTACGTCCGGCAGCCGTTTCTGAATTTTACTCCAATGACCTTTACCATAGATTACCTTTGCGATGCTATACCGTTTTCCCTTTTTTCCATTGACCCAGGGCCACCAGCCACCCATCGAGCACGGACCCGGCGGCTCTGCCCTCCTCCACCGTGGACAAAAGCACCTTGCGGGTGGACAGGGTCGTAGCTATCATACCCTGAATTTCGCCGGTTGTAAAGTGGTCCGCCAGCTTCTTTCTGAGGGCGGCCCCGTCCAAATTCATATACTCGCCTCCGCCCAGGCGCTCCAAAAGGGCATCCCGCAGGTTGGATAGACCCACATCCATGCAGTCAAGCAGCGTCTCCCGGGCCACCCGCTTCTTGCGGCTCTTGCCCTCCTCCTCGTCCTCCGGCTCCTGGTCCTTGGGCGGCTTGCTCTCCAGCAGCGCCGCCGCCTGGGCAAAGGGCGTGGAGCCGAAGACGGCCTCCCTAAAAAGCTCCAAACAGCCCTGCCGGAAGGTCATATACGCCTCCGTGGCATAGGTGCGGGCGGAGTCCTGCATGCCATCGGAAAGCGCCGCCGCCAGCTGTGCCGTTTGCCGGGGGACTCCCTCCTCTATAAGAAGCTGAACAAGGGCTTCCCTCTCCATGCCCCCCACCTGCACCGGCATGCACCGGGAGCGAATGGTGGGCAGCACCGCCTGCTGGTTTCCCGTGAGAATGAGCAGCGCCTCTGCCGGGGGCTCCTCCAGGGTTTTGAGCAGCACGTTCTGGTTCTGCACGGGGAGCTTATGGGCATCGGGAATCACCAGGCACCGACGGCCCCGGTCAAAGGCCTGCTGGTTGAGCTGCTGGCAGCAGTCCCGCAGGGTCTTGATGGAATAGTCCGGCAGTTCCTGATAGAAGGGGCACTCCAAAAGCCCCCTCGGGTCCTCCCGACCCAACAGATACAGGGCCGCCCCCCGACGGGCCGCGCCCTTCTTGCCGCTGCCCTCGGGACCGGTGAGGAACACCGCGTGGGGGGTGTTGCCCTGCTGCAGCAGCTGCAGCCAGCGGGAAAGCTCCATCAGTCCTCCCCCTCCTTCCAGGGCTCCGTCAGCCGATTCTTTAGCTCCCCCCGGGCGTTTATGAGCAGCGCGCAGGGGGTTTCCCCCTCCCGATAGAGGACCATGGTGGGGGGCTCCTTCCTGTCCGCCAGCGCCCGCAGGGGCTTCTTTGGCAGACGGCCCGGGTCACAGGGTCCCGCATACGCAATGGCCTCGATGGGTATCTCCACGACCAGCTTTTCCGATCTGCCCGTGAGCCGGGTCACAAACAGGGCCCTATTTGTGAGCGTGTAGCGATAGCCCGTGAGCCGGTAGGTAATCACCCAGTACCCGAGGCCCAGGAGCAACGCATACAGCACCCCCTGGACGAGCACCGGAGGCAGGTCCAGCGCCGCCCGGAGCCGGTTCCCCAGGCCCATCACCAGCACCGCCCCACATAGAAGCAGGGCGTAGAGGGCGCCTTCGCTGCGGATATACCTTTGTTTGGGCATGACCGTCTGTGCGGCCAGCACATCGTAAACCTGTTGTTCCATGGGAAATATTGTACTCTCCCTGAGCGCGGATGGCAAGGGGCGGCCTTAATAGAGCTTGGGATAGCAGCGCTTGTCAAGAAGCAGCAATACATACGTCAGCACCCCGGCCACGGCGGTGACCCCCAGGATAAGGGTCCAGGCCATGGTGGAGCCCGCCGTATCGTAGATCCGGCCCACCAGCAGCTCCACCGCCCCCGCCACCAGGGTGTGAACAAGGAACATAAACCCGTTGATGCGGCCCCGGTGGCTGCCGGGAATCCGGGTGGAGAGGTACGGACCGCTCGACAGGGCGTCGAAAATCTCCCCCCAGGTGAACACCAGCATGGCCAGATAGTACCCGAGCACGAAGCCCAGCAGCAGCAAAAACACCAGATAGCCGCCAAAGACCAGCAGCCGGCCCAGGAGCATCTTCCCCGTGTCCCGGACCTTGCTGAACAGGCGCGTGATAAGGGGGGTAAAGAGGACCACGGTGATGCAGTTTAGGCTCGACACGGTGCCGAAGATGACGGCTCCCGCATCTCCATGCACCGCCGCCATATCCAGCGGCATAATGAAGTTATACTGACCGTAGGCGGCGGAGTAGAGCGTGACCCCCAGGGTATAGAGAAGCAGCAGCGGGTTCTGCTTCAAAATAGCCAGCACGCTGGCCCCCTCCTGCTTTTGCTGATAGGCCGCCTCCTCCCCCGTGTCCGCCACGGGGGTGATGTCCCGGATGAGTAGGGCAATGAGCAGTGTGGAGAGCCCGATGGACAGGCCGCTGATGAGGGAGCTGAGCCACAGATAGTCCTTAAAGAGGAGTCCGGCAATGGTCGGGGACAGGACCAGGCCCAAATTCGCCCCCAGATAGTCCAGCGAAAAGGCCCGCTCCCGGTCCCTTGTGGTGGAAAGGTCCGCAAAGAGGGCATCGTAGGCAGGGTATTCCACGCTTTGCAGCAGCCCCGCCACGAGGAAGATGCCCACGGTAATTAGCCCCAGGGGCAAAAAGGCGCACACCAGGAAGCAGAGGATGCTGACTATATCGCAGATGACGATAATCCACTTCTTGTTGCACTTGTCCGCCAGCCGCCCGCCAATCAGGTTGGCCGGCACCATGAGGATGCTGGACCCCACAAAATAATAGGAAATCTGGGCCGCCGAAAGGCCGAGCTTTTGGCTGAGTATCATGGTCATCACGGGCCAGACCATGCTGCCTAAGTTGGTGACCAGGCGGCCGAAGGCCAGAATGTATATCTCCCGGCGCAGTCCCCGGTATTGGCTAAACACGTTCATTTGAATTCAGACTTACGAAGTTCCACCACGCCCTCACAGGGCATGACCGGGTCCTCCCGGATAATCTGGCCTACAGAGTCCGCCACGATGCGGCCGGACCGGGGGTTCTTCACGGAGTCGATATGCCCCCAAACGGTGGCCTGTACATCCGAATACTCAAAAGCCAGGTCCGCCGCCGCCATGGTGCAGTCTATGAGGGTCAGGTTCTTGCAGTAGCACAGCGGCTGGGTGCCCTCGATATGGCAGTTGATAAGGGTGAGCCCGTCGGAGAACCAGCCCAGGTATTCCCCCTTGACGGTGCTGTTCTTCACGGTGACATTTTTGCTGTGCCAGAAGGCATCCTTGGTGTCCAGGTTGCAGCCCTCGATGGTAAGGTTTTCCATGTACTGGAAGCTGTACTTCCCCTTCATGTGCACGTTTTGAAGGGTCACATCCCGGCTGTCGAAGAACAGGTATTCACTGGTGATGTCCACATCCTTTAGGGTGATGCCCCGGCTCTTCCAGCCAAACTCCGTGGACTCCACCTTGCAGTTTTGCAAAGAGATGTTCTCGCACTCGCGCACCGCCTTCACGCCCCCCAGGGTGCTGCTTGTGATGGTGCCCTCCGTGGCGTACCAGATAGCGGCCCGGGTCAGGGTGTCCATGGTGCTGTTGTCCATGACAAAGCCGTGCACGTGCCAGAGGGGGTAGCGAAGGGAGAAGCGGCAGCCCTTCACGGCGATGTCCCGCGCCTCCTTGAGCACGCTCTCGCCGTCGGCAGGGCCGGCAAAGAGGCAGTTCACCACATCCGTGTGCTGGGCATTATACAGCGCCCGCTCCTCGTCAAACTGTTTTCCTTCCATACAGGTTCTCATATCCGTATCTTCCTTTTGCTAAATTGCAAACAGTATATCTTATGCCCTCCCATTGTGCAAGCCTCCAAATAAAAAAGCCGGGGCGTGCTGCCATATGGGCCAGCCACCGCCCCCTTCCGGCGTTTTTGCCAAGGCAAAAATGCCACCTCCCCTGTTGCACCCAAGACGAATTGCCCCCCTTCCGTCACGGGCAGCCAGCTGCCCGTGCCACCTCCCCCATTTGGCTTTGCCAAACGGTGGAGGCAAGAACGCTCTTTTGTCATTTCGACCGAGGAAGCGACAGCGACCGAGTGGAGAAATCTCTTGGGCAAGATGCAACGTTCCCAGATCCCTCCGCTCGCTGCGCTCGGTCGGGATGACAAGAGGGGGAAAAGCGGCTCGGTCGATTGACAAGAGGGAGAGGCGGGCCGCCGAGGGCGTCGGCCCCTACGGTCGGAATGACAAAAAGGGGGGCATCGCTTGCGCTCAGCAAGGCCCCCGAGGAGGAGGGCAGAAACGGCGTTCTTTGGGCCGAATTATAGTTCCCTAT
>JAFSPW010000088.1 GCA_017451295.1 Clostridia bacterium | reverse complement strand
GGCCCTTGCCTCCACCGTTTGGCTGTGCCAAATGGGGGAGGTGGCATTTTGCCCTCTGGGCAAAATGACGGAAGGGGCGGCATGATAAAAGCCCGGGGCCGTGAGGCACCCGGGCATTCCTTCACGGAGCGAAGCGAGAAATCATGGCGCAGCCAATTCATGGGCGGCAGCCCAATTCATGGCAAAGCCAATTCATTGAATGATTTGCACCTGCGGTGCATGAATTGCCCTGCGGGCATGATTTGAACCTGACGGTTCGTGAATTGACGGCTGACGCCGTCGTGAATTGCCGCCGAGGCGGCATTGCGGCCCCCTCACACGGGGGCCGTCGCCTCAACCGTGACAAATATGCAAACTCAACCAGCGGATGATGTTACAACGGGGAAAACCGTGATATACTACCCCCATCGAAAGGGAAGGAGCGTGCAGATGATTTTAGATCGCCTGACCGACAAGAAGTTTTTGTTTGCCTCCGGGGCCAACACGGAGCTACGAGCGCAGCGGAATCTGAACCGCCGGGCGGTGCTGCTCAACGGCGACCTGGTGGGCAACGTGCGCCAGGAGCAGTTCGGGGTCTCGGCCCGGGTGTATGAGAACGGGGTATACGGCTTTGCCTCCACGGCGGAGTATACACAGGACGCCGTGCGCGCGGTGCTGCGCTCCGCCTCGGAAAACGCCGCCTTCCTCGCCCGCCACGCCGGCCGGGGGCTGGGTACCCACAAACCCCTGCCCGCCGGGAAGACCATCACCGCCTTTGACCTAACTGATGTGGAGCAGGGAACCTACATCGCCTTTATTCGGGAGCTGGACGGGTACATCCAAAGGAAGTACCCGGATCTCGTGAGCCGGACGGTGGTGGCCACCGCCGACTCCATGGAAAAGCTCCTGTGTGTCAGCAACGGCACGGACACCCACAGCCTCCTGCCGCGGAGCTATGTGTATGTGTTCATGACCCTGGCCGGGGCGGACGGCAAGCCCGTGGAGCTGTATGAGGCGGTGGACGGCGGCTTTGGCACCTTCGACAGGAACTTCCCCCGGCCGGAAGCCTGCTTTGAGAAGATTGACCGGCTCTATGACCGGCTGCGGCAGAAGGCGGAGGGCGTGTACCCGGAGGCGGGGCCCAAGACCGTCATCCTGGGGGGGATTTTGCCCGGGATGCTCGCGCACGAGGCCGTGGGCCACACCGTGGAGGCGGATTTGGTGCTGGGCGGCTCCGTGGCGGGGCCGAATCTCAATAAGCCCGTGGCCTCGCCGATAGTGAATCTGGTGGACTTTGCCCACACCGCCTTTGGCGCCCCGGCCCCGCTGCCTATCTATGTGGACGACGAAGGCACCCCGGCCACCGATGCGGTGCTCATTTCAAACGGGGTTCTCGTGGGGTATATGAACAGCCGCCAGACGGCGGAGCACTTTTCCATGGCGCCCACGGGGAACGCCCGGGCGTACCGCTTCTGCGATGAGCCGCTCATCCGTATGCGAAACACCGCCGTGCTCCCGGGGAAGGACAGGCTGGAGGACATGATTGCCTCCATCGACGACGGTTACTACCTGCTGGACACCAACAACGGCCAGGCGGACACCACCGGGGAGTTCATGTTCGGCGTGACCTTCGGGTATGAAATCAAGAAGGGGAAGCTCGGCCGGGCGCTGCTGGACACCACCATCTCCGGCGTGGCCTTCGATATGCTCAAGACCGTGGACATGGTGGGGGACCAGATGGTTTGGACCAGCGCCGGCATGTGCGGCAAGAAGCAGCCCATGCCCGTGGGCATGGGTGGCCCGGCGCTGCGGTGCATCGTCAATGTGGGCGGCAGATAAAGGAGGTAACGCTATGCTGGAAACCATGAAGGAACGGGCCAAAAAGGCCGTGACCGTCCTGCAGGCGCAGGGGGCGGACAAGGCCCAGGCGGGGGTCAGCTACACGGTGACCCAGGAGTTCAATGTGGACGGAGGGGAGTTTAGCCTGTTTCGGACGCTTTTGGATAAGCAGCTGGTCATGACCGCCCTGAAGGACGGCCGCCGGGGCACCGTGGCCCAGAACGGGTACGAGGACGAGGTGCTCGAAGCCTCGGCCAAGAGCTGCCTTCTGGCGGCGGCCTCCGCCTCCCCGGACGAGAACTGGGACTTTGCACCTGTGGCTAAGAACCGGGACTTTACCCAGGGGGAGCCGGAGCCGGATTTGGATACGCTCTTTGACCGCTGCCGGGAGCTGATGGCGGACATTCGCCGCCGCTTCCCCAAGATACTCATGGAGCAGATGATTGTGAGCCACAAGCAGACCTTCTCTGCCCAGGCCAACAGCTATGGCGTCCTCTACGGCATCCATGAAGGGAGCTATGCCGTGGAGCTCATGTTTAGCGCCCACGAGGGGGACAAGGCCTCCTCCTTCTTCGGCAGCGGCGTGGTGACGGACAGCCTGAAATCGCCGTTCATTAGCCTCGGCTCCATCGAAAAGGACCTCTCAGCCGTGGAGCAGCAGATAGAGACCCAGCCCCTTTCCGGCAAGTTCACCGGCACCATGGTGCTCACGCCCGGGTGCCTGGGGTCCCTGCTCTATTCCCTGGTGGATAGCTTTGCGGGGGAGGGCGGGCTCCTCAGCGGCACCAGCCCCTGGAAGGATAAGCTGGGGGAACCGGTGGCGGACGAGCGAATCACCCTGTCCCTTCGGCCCAGGGACAAGACCGTGGTCTGCCCCGAACCCGTGACGAGGGAGGGCTTTTTGGCGGAGGATTTTGACCTCATTACAAACGGCCGCCTGAGCGCCTTTGCCCTGGGGCTCTACGGGGCCAACAAGCTCCGGCTCCCCCGGGGGAAAAACGATGGCAGGAACCTGGTCATGGCCCCCGGCACAAAGAGCATAGAGGACATCATCGCCTCCATCGACCGGGGGATTCTGGTGGGCCGGTTCTCCGGAGGGCGGCCAGCCTCCAACGGGGACTTCTCCGGCGTGGCCAAGAACAGCTTTCTCATCGAGAACGGCCGCCTGGGGCCCGCCCTCTCCGAGACCATGATTTCCGGGAACATGGCCCAGATGCTCCACCGCCTGCACGCCATCTCAACCGAGCGCGTGGCGGACGGCGCCACGCTCCTTCCCTATGCTGCTTTTGACGGCATCACGGTGTCGGGGAAGTGACGGCCCCCGTGTGAGGGGCCAGACCATTTGCGGCAACTAAAGTTGAATATACTGCAGGTAGGAAGGCCCTCTAAATCGGGCCTTCCTTTTGATTATGTGCCGCAAATTAGCCGCCTTTTTGGGCCTTCATATAGCTTACTATAATTCGGCCCAAAGAAGCCGGCTTCTGCCCTCCTCCTCGGGGGCCTTGCTG
>JAFSPW010000087.1 GCA_017451295.1 Clostridia bacterium | reverse complement strand
TATGAGTGGCCGGTTTCTCATATCAATAGTGAATATAGGGGTCTATACCGCGGGAATAGCATACTCAGTATTGCGAATGAGGAATTAAAGGATGCTTTTTTCAGCATTGCAAATGATGGCAGTAGCTCGGCGTATACGGAGGATAATCTTGTCATAATGAAAAAGGTGAACCGTGCTATTATAGAGAACAACCCATTAAGCGATCTCCTAATGTTTTCTGAAAGGAATCAAAAGGTGTCATCTCAATGGGTGTTTCTCGGATGCGATGTTTGCTCTGACAGCCATTATTATTCACCAATTGGTGCCGGTTTGTTAGAAACAATTGAAATGGAGACACAAAAAAACAAATTGTGTGATGTTTCAAAAATGCTTTTTCAACTGAATAGTTATGGCCTTTTCCCGAAACCACAAATTGCAAAGCGATTCTCATATTTGTGCAACGAACTACAAAACAGGAACCTATATTGTTTAGAATCTGAAGAAAACTGGCGTCCATGGTTTATATGGATGTATCGGCTTTAGGGGACGGTTCTCCTGACAATTAAAATCAAAAAGACAACCGTCTCCAAACAGTGCCAAGGGGACAGTTCTATTGACAACTGATGGGTGCCAAGGGGACGGTTCTGTTCAAGCTGAAACACACGGAGGAGATTAGCGTCCACTGAGCTGTCAAGACTAAAAAAGGAGGAGGGCAGCAGATGATATTTCGATATACTGTATATCGTAGAGCTGGTCTTTTCGCACCCGCTTCTATGATTATGTTCGCTGGAGTGCTTTTGGTAGTATCGCTGCTGTTTTATGTTAGGAAACAAAAGCACTCTCTTCATGCATTTTTATCAACGGTAGCCCCTGCTTTAGGTCTACTCGCCTACTTTGTTATTATTAGTTTCCCCACTCTTAAACACTCTTTTCACTTGTTGTATGAAAAAGAGAGGGATGCATTAACGACGTATGGAACCGTAGAAAGCATTATTCCAGTTGAGAATTCACCGCGATATTCAACTGAAGAAGATGGAGTGGTTCGGGCGGCATTTCTTATTATAGATGGTGAAAAGTATTATTTCATGACAAGTAAAGGGTTGGAGCAAGGAGATAGTATACAACTACAGTATTTGCCCAAGAGCCGCATGGTTTTACAATGGGAAAAACACACATAGGAGCCAAATGAGATTTGCCATATGGAATTCAGCTTTGAAGAGTATGCTAAAAAGGGGTTGCTGTTACCCCTGGCACAGATAGGCATTGCGGCAGCGGTAGTTGCTTTGAATATAATCAGCTTGGTTTACCGTCATTTTGAGAATGGTTCCGCTTCAATTGTGATGGCAGTATTTGCTTTAGGATTTATGTTTCTTGTTATGCACAAACAAACACTCTCGGGATTGAAGCATACATGGTATCTCATTACCGAAAGGGAAGGGGATGCCGTTGTGATGCAAGGTGAAGTACAGAATGTTGTACCATTACTATATTCGCCCAATTATTGTATGCCTGGTGAAACATCGGCAAAGGCGGCGTTGCTTACAATCGACGGAGAGGAGCTGTATCTCATGTCGGCAGATGGACTTGCGGTAGGCAAAGCGTTGATTATCAGATATTTGCCCAAAAGTAAGATTGTGCTTTCTTGGCGCAGTGCAGTTGAATCGCCGTTTGAGGTGTAGAATATGCCTATGACAGCTGGGGCAAACTCCTTAGCTGCACCACGGCAGTAGATGATGCGACGGTATATATTTTGGGGGAATAACGTGTGTATAATGATAATAGCTTTATAGAACCAGTGTCACTAAAAACCATTGTAAAAAACACATCTTCTGATGGAAATCTGGACTTGTCAATATGGGGGATACTGTATTAATGGGGATTATATGGATAAAAGGTGTAATAAAACGGGGCAATCTAAAGAAATTTGTTGCTGTTCTCCTGGTTGTGCATTGCCTTGCAGGATGCACCATGAGTTTCCCTCGGCATAAACCATATTTGGAGGATCGCTCAAATGGATGGAACGCCTCTGTGCTGTTTCGCGATTGGTATTGCCTGATTCGGATAGCGGATGATCCTTTCTTTCAGAGCTTTGTGTTCAGCGGAAGCGACATTTCAGAGAGCCTCCCAAAGTATGTGGATATAAGGGACGATGCAAGTACAATTATGGAAACAGCATTGAAGGAAGCCTTTCATGATAGATACATCGATTGCGGAACCATGCCAATACAATTAGAGTTGCACGAAACTCATCACATTCTCTTACTGAACGGGGGCGTAACATTTGCAATCATAGATACAAGAGATGGGAGAATAGTACAATGCGTTGACACAAGGATTCAAGAGCAGATTACCCTGATGAGTCTGGATGGGTATATCTATTTCACTGTTGATTTAGCAACGCTGACAGAGGATGAAGCAAAGCAATTATCGGCATTTGCCAGCAGTTTATCAGCTAAAGATATGCCCAGACCATTTACCGATTCAAAGGACTGCCCTCTGGATGCAGAAAAAGCATTCGAGGTTTCATCAAAAAACCTGTATAATCTGTATACCTATGGTAGGTGGAAACACATAGGTGATGGGAAATATGTCATTTATAATGCAGAGCCTTCAAACAGTTGGTTAATCGTTGGTAAGCGATTTACAATGCTTCTGAATAAAGACACCGGGGAAGTGATGTTTTTTTCTGTGATGAAGGATGGGTTCAAGGATTTAAGCAAAGCGGTATAAATTCACGCACAAGGACCACATAGGAGGATAAGCAGATGAAGACGGCGGTGCCAAGGGGACGGTTCTGTTGACAACTTCGGAGGAGACACAAATGGAGATAGAAAGGGTGAAATCGTAGATGATAGGTGCAGATACAAATAGGAATAAAAGGATTAATAAAATGATTTTTATATTTTCTTTCTTGATTTTTGCTTTGGTAGCCTTAGGCTTGCTTTTTGGATGCAATAGGCACAAAGCCAATTCAGGCGGATTAATTATAAATGATAAGGAGACAGGGATAAAGGATTATTACATTATGGAGGATCATATCGAATTTCCTGTACAAAAGCTGCTGTTTGCTTTAGGAGCGAAGTATACCAAAGGTTTGTATAATAAACCTCAATCTGTTTATTTGGAACTAAACGGGGAAAAGATTGTTATTGATTACGGAGAAAAAATATTGGCGATAGACAAACAACCCTCAGAACAGAGGCAATTGTTACAGGACGAAGAGAACCAATTGGCGCAGGAAGACCAAAGCATGCATAGTCTTCTGCCATTGAATGCGGAAGGAAAGAACTACATCTCATGGCAGGCTGCAGAGCTATATGTGGATGATGACGTATTTATGCACATCATCCAATCCGTCGGTATTGAGATTGATATCCAGCGTGACGATAGTAACAAAACAATTTCGATAAACACGAAAACGCAGGGCAACACTCCCAACGTACGGACGAAAAGCGAGTAAAACACTTATTTTCATTTGCAAGGACAAGCAAGAAGATATTAGAAGGCTATAATATGTACTTTGTTATTGAAGATCCTAAGTATTGCAGGTTAATTTCTCCCGATAGTACGTTTTGTCTGGCAGACGATTCATCGCTTTTATATAATGGTCTACACGGAGATTTTAGCGTGCTTCTTGGAGGGAATTGGCGTTTTGAACTAATTGTAGACAGCCAGACGGGGCTGTGCACACATATACAGAGCTTTCTAAAAGGAATGGAAGTTATTGCCGATAGTTTAGATATTCCGGATTCTGCGAAGAAAGACCTGCACTTTGTGGGCGAAAAGCCATTGGAGCCAGGTTGCGGGTGCCACTATCATCCATTTAGCAATATGACTTTCTGGGATGAAGAGAAGAAAACCTTGTGCTTTGGAGATCCTTGCTCAAAAGGTGAAGCAATTGAGTTTACACCCAAAACTATTGCAATAATCAAAGATAATCAACTTAAAAGCATGTATTTGATTCTTGACGGCCTTGATAGCGAGATTTCATTTTCTTAGCGGGGTGCCGGTGTCAAGACTAACTATTAAAGGTCAAGACCCAAATAGGTGAGTTTGAAGATTGTTTGAATGTTTATCGCCGCCCTTGACAAACAGCCTGCAAGTGCAGGAAAAAGGCAAGCGAGGGCGATGGAGGGAACAGGAAACAGCACTCCGCTTGCCATCGAGGAAGATAGCCATTTTAGGGGGATAAGCAGACGAAGACAGCGGCGGATTTGAATATCCAGACGGTCATCCCTCTGCTGCCCTACGCCACGGAAAGAATAATAAGGGGCTGAGAAAAAGGCCAAATTGTCATTTCGACCGAGTGAAACGAGCGGAGAAATCTCAAAGCATGCAGTTCCCCCTAGGCCTCAATCGGTACGACAAGCCTTTTTCTCGGCCCCATTTTGGCAAGACAACGTTAGCCTATTCCCGGTCTATTATATAGGCGGCCTTTATCTCCCCATAGTAGCACACATGGTCCGCTGTCTCCCGCACATAGTACTGCTGGCGGATGTTCTCGGGGATGAGGGCGGGGTCCTGCTCCTGCCGGTAGATAACCTGGCATTCCAGGGTCAAGGGGTATTCCCGAATCCCCGGCACGTTGATGACCTCCGGCGGCTCCAAATGAAGCCCCGCCGCCTGAATCTTGTTGAGATCCCGACCGCTTTGACTGCCGCAGATGGCAAAGGCCTCCTTGCTAAAGCCCTGGGTGGGCACGTTCACCGTGAACGCCGGGTTCTCGTCCAACAGCTCTCGGGTGTAGCGGCTCGTTCGCACATAGGCGATGAACACCGGCCGCCCCCACACGATGCCCACGTGTCCCCAGCCGATGACCATGCTGTTCACCTTGTCCCCACTCTTGGTGGTCAAGAACGCTCCCTGCTTCAGAGCCTGTGCAATCTGGGCCGAATAGGCCAAGGGATCAATATTTCGCTTCATGCTTGTTTCCTCCTGTAATGATTTTCAAAGCCCCTGCTGCTGCACAAAGGCATAGAAAGCCTGTTCCTGGGGCTGGTCCTCCGGGCGCACCGTGCCCACGGGCATGGCGTAGAACACCGTCTCTTCCTTGCCGTCCAGCCCCAGGGCTTCGTCAATCAAATGAGGCTCCACCGCCGCCACGGCGCAGCCCCCCAGCCCCAGGGCGGTGGCGGCCAGGTATAGGTTTTCGGTTACATGACCGCTGTCCATCAGTATGGGGGCGTGGGCCCAGATGCCGTATCGCCACTCCGCCCGGTAGAATACGCAGCTGTAATAGAACACCACACCGGCCTTCTTGGCCCAGCTTTGGCCGCAAAGGGATTCGTTGATAAAATCCTCCAAATCGTCCGGTTGACCGATATACTCCAAACCGTGCTGCAAGGGCAAATAGTGATATAGGCCGGGTGCAAGCCCCTCCACCTTGCGAATGGCTAAATAGCATTCAAAGGGATGCCTGGCACCGCCGGAGGGCACGGTGCGTATGGTGGCATAGGCTCTGCCCCGAATCTCCTTCACTCCCTGGGTACACCATAGCAGGAAGGAAAGCGCCTCCAGGGAGATGCTCTCATCCGTATATACCCGGTGGCTCTTGCGCCGGTTGACAATGTCCAAAAAGTCCTCTCCTCGGCCCAAGTTCCCAAACGCCTGGGGCAGGGGAATGACCTGCTTCGTCATAGGGGGCTTGCTTAGCGGCGGCTGAGGTTTTCTCTGCTCCTGATCTGTTTCGTATCCCTCTGCGCTTGGCGTGTCGTCCGCTAACTTGGTGATAAAACTACGCCCCAGGGCGATGCGCTCTTGTATCCACTGCTGCTGCATAAATCGTCTCCTGCCTTTCCGTTTGGTATATTATATAGGCAGGGTTGCTCGGTGTCAACGCAGTGTTGAAAAAGCTGCAGCCTCATGGTACACTTATAGAAAAACGAAGACGAGGAAATGCACATGAATACTATCTACCTGGCCGGAGGCTGTTTCTGGGGCGTGGAGAAGTTCTTTCGTCAGTTTGACGGGGTGGTGAACACCCGGGTGGGCTATGCCAACGGCCCCACGGCAAACCCATCCTATCAGGATGTGTGCCGCAGCAGCGGCCATGCGGAGACCGTGCAGGTGGACTATGACGAAAGCCGCCTGCCCCTGCGGGAGCTGTTGACCTATTATTTCATGGTCATCGACCCCCTGTCCCTGAACCGGCAGGGGGAGGACGAGGGCGTGCAGTACCGCACGGGCATCTACTATACCGCCCCCGACCAGTTGCCAATCATACAGGAAGTCTGTGCACAAAAGGAGCAGGAGTTGGGGCAACCGCTTCTCGTGGAGGTGGGGCCATTGGAGAACTTCTATTCCGCCGAGGACTATCACCAGAGGTATCTTGATAAAAACCCCGCCGGCTACTGCCACATCCCCCGCGCGCTCTTTCACATTCACTAAAGCAAGGAGGCATCCCATGGCGCAAACCACCGATCCAAAGCTAAGGCAGCAGGTCATCTATTCCATCTATGTCCGTGCCCACACACAGGAGGGCACCTTCCGCGCCCTCATCCCGGACTTAGACCGGATTTCCTCCCTGGGGGTGGATATCATCTGGCTCCTGCCCATTCATCCCATCGGCGTGGTGGGGAAGAAGGGGAGTCTGGGCTGCCCCTATGCCAACCGGGACTATCGCTCCGTGAACCCGGAATACGGCACCCGGGAGGACTTCGTGGCCCTGGTGGATGCCATTCATCAGCGGGGCATGAAGTGCATCATCGACGTGGTCTATAACCACACCTCCCCGGATGCGGTGCTGCTCAGGGACCACCCGGAGTTCTATTATCGCAACCCCCAGGGTCAAACCGGCAACAAGATTGGGGACTGGGCGGATGTCATTGATTTAGATTATCGGGTTCCCGGCCTGTGGGACTATCAGATAGAAACCCTAACGTATTGGGCCAAAATGGTGGACGGCTTCCGCTGCGATGTGGCCTCCTTCGTGCCGCTTGATTTCTGGAAGCGGGCCCGAGCCGCCGTGGAGCAGGTGCGCCCCGGCTGTATCTGGCTGGCGGAAACCGTGCATCAGAGCTTTGGAAACCTGGCCCGGCGAGAGGGCTTCTATTCCAGCCGGGACACGGAAGCCTTCGAAGCCTTCGATATGGAGTATGAATACGATATTCGGGAGGCCTTCGATGCATATCTATCCGGGAAAGCGGCCCTAAGCCATTGGCTGGATATGCTGAACTTTCAGGAGGCGGTGTACCCCCCAAACTATGATAAGCTCCGCTGCCTCGAAAACCACGACCAGCCCCGCATCTGCTCCCTCGTGGCAGAGGAAGGGGACAGGGACAACTTCACCGCCCTGCTCTATTTTCTAAAGGGTACCACCCTGCTCTATGCCGGGCAGGAGTTTTCCTGCACCCATACCCCCAGCCTCTTTGAAAAGGAGACCTTCCCTCGCCAGGGCCGAAACATCAGCCCCCAGCTTCAGCGGCTGTCCGCCATCAAGCACACCGTCCTGGACCCGGAGGACCACTTTGTCGCCCGGGCGGATGATGAGCATCACATCGCCCTGCTCCTTCGCCAGAAGGGCAGGCAAAAGAAGCTGGGCATCTTCAGCCTCCGGTCCCAAGGAGCCTCGGTGCCGGTGCCCGCCCCCGATGGTGCCTATGAAAACCTGCTGTCCGGTGCCCCCCTAACCGTCAAAGACGGCCGTCTGTTCACCGACGGCCGCCCGATCCTATTCACCTATGAGGGGTGACGGCGCCCCTTACTCCAAGGGGTAGACTCGGCTGAGGATATCCGTCAGCTCCTCTATGGTGCCGTCGCTAATGGAGATGTGCAGGATATAGTTTTCCCCGAAGCCGCTGGCATGGACCGTGCCGTCGTTGGACAGGTTCAACTCCATGAGCAGCCCGTTGGGCAGTTCCCTCTGTATCGGAGCTGTCGCCGCCTCCGTCCCAAAGCCCCAGGCCACGCCGGGGGCATATACCGTTTGGAAGATAACATAGCTTCGCTCCCCCTCCAATCGGTAGCGGGCAATCATAAGCAGGGTATTTTCCTCCACATCCAAGGTGCATTCGCTCATCGGGTCATCCGTTACATATATGGGGCAGCTTAGATACTTCGCTACCTCTCGCGGGGTGCCTATGTCGTCCGGCAGAGTCAGGAAGTTCACCTCCTCCTGCTGTACGGGCACGCCGCTGCTTGCCTGGAGGGACCCGTCCCTGTATTCGATAATCACCTCAAACCATTCTGCGGCCATGGCCCGGCCCGGCTCCGTCAGGGTCAAAACCGCCACAAAGGCCAGTATCAGTATCGCAATGGCCACGGTCCGGCGAAAGCTGGGCACATACATGCCGTCTCCCAAGGCATCTATCAGCCGCCGCCGGGGTAGGGGGGAGAGGGGGAGCCCCAATTCCATCTGCACCTGATGCACCACCTGGTGCCCCGTTTTTTTTGTCCCCTGCCGCAGCACCCGCCGCAGCGCCCGGCGGCTCAGCAGCGGTCCATGGGCATCAAAATAGGGGTGGTCCAGGACCATCTTCTCCATGCGCCGTCTTTCAAAAATCGTCAGCCCCCAGTTCATCTTTCCCTCACAGCATCAATAGAATATTCAGGTGCCGGAACATGCCCGGCGCCCGGGTTTTCAGCGCCCGCCGCATCTTGGCAAACCGCAAAGACAGGGCCTTTTGTGTTATGCCCAGGTCCCCTGCCAAGTCATGGGAGGGCACATCGTCAATATAGTGGGCGATGAAGGCCCGGCGCATAAGGGGGTCAAACCGCTGCAGCTCCTTTTCCAGGGTCTGCACCCATTCGAGGTAGTCATAGGCCCGATTCTCCCGGTCGCCCTGGGGCCAGTTCACTATCCTGGTTCCATCCACGGGAACGGACCGGGCTTGCCGCTTCACATAGTTGATGGCCGCCCGGCGAAGACACACGGCGATATAGGCGCCATAGTCCGTCAAATCCGCCAGCTCCCTTTCCTTCTTGCACAGAACCACCGCCACGTCATGGAGAATGTCCTCCGCCACGGGCAGCGGATCCGTGGAAAAACGGGCGCAAACCTTCACGGACAGCCGCACCAGCTCCTCATAATTTTGCGAAAAATAGTCCACTATGGAACGGGCCATACTTCCCCCTCGGGCATATATTCTCTCTATCTATATATTGACAATCCAGAAGCTGTTTTTTCTTCCGCTTTTTTTGTCATACTAATCCACGCCTAACCCATGCACATTGGGCGGCACCTTCTGTGCCGGTTCTGCTTCGTCAAATCTTGATTGACAGTCCCCAGTCAATCTGCGATTCTCCTCATGGAACCAACGCAGAATTTGCTCGCCGACTGCACATGTTTTAGACGCGGATTAGTATCAGAAAATGCAAATGCACCGCCATCGGCGGTGCATATTGCAATCTAACGGGGCTCAGTAGCCCAGCAGCAGCTGCAGCGTCTTAGTCCCTGCCACGCCGTCCACCGTCAGGTTGTTGGCCTTCTGGAAGGACTTGACGGCGGCCACGGTGTCCGTGCCGCAGTAGCCCGTGGCGGACCCCTTCAAATACCCCTTCTTAATCAACACCTCCTGGACCGCCTTGACAATGTCCAGCTTGTCCTTCTCCTTCATGGAGTAAGCGGTGGCCTTGTCGCTCATGAGCTTGTTATAGGTCTCCTGGTCGCACTTGCCCGTCTCCTTCAGGCCGTTGCGTTCCTGGAACTTGGTCACAGCCTTGGCGCACATGGAGCCATAGAGGCTGGTCACGGTGCCCTTGCCGGTGCTGTCCGTCTCGGGGTAGGGCATGTAGTGCAGGTCCACCAGCCGCTGCTGTATCTTCTTCACGGTCTCTGCATCGTTGGTGCCCCCCACTTCGATGGTCTTAAAGTCGCTGCTGACGGCCTCCGGCGTGGCGGTCGGCTCCACGGCCTCCGGCGTGGCGCTTGCTTCCGGGGTGGCGGTGACCTCCGCCGCCGGCGTGTCCGTAGGCACAAAGGTCACATTCACGCTGGGGGAAGGCGCAGCCTCCGCCTCCTTGTGGCTGCAGGAGCCGGAGAAGGCCAGAATCAAAATGGCCGCAATAAGGATAATGGCGGCGGCGGCAAACAGCAGCAGGGTCATCAGCCGCACCCTATAGGCGCTGCCTCCCAGGCGAATCTTAATGTATTTGTCCATCAAGGAAGTGTTCTGCGTATCGGCGTTCATAAATCGTCCCTCCCTTTGTTTTCTCTTGCGTGTATACAGCATGACATATACACGCATTCATTTTTCAACAAAAGTATGACCAAACTATGAACAAAAGCCCGAAAGCTGCGGATTTTTCTATTTTTTTACAATTGGCCAACCGGCTTTGCAAATTTCGTTGAACAAAAGATGAAGGCAAATAAAACAGATTATAAACACTCCCGCCCCCGCCTTAATTTTGCCCAGGGCGTTGTGCTATGATGGTCAAAACAAAAGGAGGCACAGGCGTGAAAACAAGGCGTTGGTTGTGTTGGCTGCTGGCGGTGCTGCTGCTGGTGCCGGGGCTTGTCTTTGCCGATGAGGAGCAGACGGCACCGGGGGATTCTGCCCTGGTGGAGCAGATTTCCGGCACCTATGCCCAGGCCCAAAAGACCGCCAAGGTGTCCTCCTTCAAGGGCTACTGCGGCGCCTATGTGGCCCGGCAGCTATATCTGCTCGGCATCAACGCCAAGTATGAAAGCCACAACGGCCGCCAGACCTACGATGCCTACTGCCACCTGTCCTATACCACCGGCGGCTATACCGTCACCGCCTATCCCGCCAAGTCCTACACTCTATCAGAAGCCCTCACCGCCATTGCACAAAAGGACCCTGCCGCCACCTGCATTCTGGTGGGCTTTGAAAAGAGCCCCAGTGCCGCCGGGCAGAAGTTCGGTCACACCCTGTTCATCCACGGCATCGAGGACGGGCAAATCTACTTCTCCGATAACTGCGGCCGCTGGGTGGGTGGCGTCCACTACAAGGAGGGGGAACCCATCGCCTGCTCCCTGGAGGACTTTGCCGCCACCTACAAAAAATGCAAGCTGGACGGTGTCATCCACTTCGAGCGCACCGTCTCCTCCATCATCTACAGCACCCTAAGCCACGCCCAGTGGGAGCAGGACCAATGAGTGCGCCCACCCTGCCGGACTATACCCTGGTCCGCTCCCGCCGCAAAACCCTGGGCCTGCAGGTGGACCAGCAGGGCAGCATCATCGTCCGTGCCCCTTTGACCACCCCCCAATGGCGGATTCGCTCCTTTGTCACCGAGCAGCTTTCCTGGATAGACCGGGCCCGGCAGAGGCAGCAAAAGCGACTTAAAAACCTGCCCCGGATTCAAGAAGAGGACAGGGAACGGTATGCAGCCCTGGCCAAACAGATTCTCCCCGGGAAGGTGGCCCACTACGCCGCCATCATGGGGGTGACCCCCACGGGCATCACCGTCACCGGCGCCAAGACAAGGTTCGGCAGCTGTTCCTATCAGAACCGGCTTTGCTTCTCCTGGCGGCTCATGGCCTATCCCGATGAAGCCATCGACTATGTGGTGGTCCATGAGCTGGCCCACATTCGCCACAAAAACCACAGTCCCGCCTTCTATTCCTTCATAGAACAGGTCTTGCCGGATTACAAAAGCCGTATTAAGATGTTAAAGGGAATGTAACGCCCCAGAGGAGGAACGCTTCGCCTTGAAGTCAAGGATACAAACATATATGGCCTGGCTGCTGCTGCTTTTTACGGCGGCTGGCTGTGCTGCGCCCACCGTCCCGGATACCCCCGGCACCGTGTCCCCCACCTCGGCCCTGTACGCTTCGTCTGAGTCCGAGGCGCCGGGGATAAATGAACCCACCGTCTCTGGCCTCACCTTCACGGAGGTTCGCTCCTCAGGCAGCGTCCGGGGCGCCTATGAGGGCTGCGAAGGGGAGGATTGGTTCGAGCTCTATAATGGCGGCGATGCGGGCATCGACCTGGGCCGCCTGTTTGTCACCGATGATATCAACGAACCGGAGAACCTGCGCCTGCCCCAGGTGACCCTTATGCCGGGCGAATACCTGGCGGTGTGCGGCTGCGGGCAGCGAACCCATCCCGCCGTCCGCCTGGGCATCGACAAGGCGGGGGAGGACCTGTATATCTGCACCGCCGCAGGCCAGGTAATCTGCTCCCTGTCCGTGCCCGCCCTAACCAAGGACACCTCCTGGGCTCTGCTCAATGGGACCTGGGGCTATTGCCCCCTGCCCACCCCCGGCAAAGAAAACACCGCCGTCTATGATTCTCTGTCCCCTCATGAGGCGGGGAACCTGCCCCTGCAGGTGTCGGAACTGCTCCTAAGCGGCAGCTATACCCCCGTCACGGAGGACGGGGCCTATTGCGATTTTGTGGAGCTAAGTAACGCTTCCGACAGCCCCCTGTCCCTTCAGGGCTGGTATCTTTCCGATGAGTTGGAGGACTTAACCCGCTTTCCCCTCCCGGATATGACCCTTGCTCCCGGGGAGCTGTTGCTTGTCCTTTTAGGCGGGGACGGCACCCCCCGGACGGACGGTGCCCTGCAGGCGCCCTTCACCGTCGGGAAGGAGGAGGTGGGGGTCTATCTCTATTCCCTGGGCGACATGGCCTACTCCCTGTTCTCTTTGCCTGAGCGGCAGATGGCCGATGTGTCCATGGGCCCAAACGGGGCCTATTACCTTCGCCCCACCCCCGGGGAGAGCAACGGCACCCCCTCCTTCACGGCGGCGGACGGAGGCTTCTTTGACAGCACCGGCGTCTTCATCAGCGAGGTCTGCGCCTTTGAGACGGACAAAAACGATTGGATAGAGCTCTATAACGGCTCTGCCCAAAGCGTCAGCCTGGAGGGCTGGACCCTGGGCCCCGAGAGAAGCGGGGCAGGGGCCCTGGCCCTTTCCGGCACCCTTACTCCCGGGGCTCACCTGGTGGTGGAGACCACCTCCCACCCTGAGCGCCAGCGGCCCGGCGTGGGCACCTTCGGCATCTCTGCCGGCGGGGAAACCCTGTATCTGTTAGACGAGGAAGGCCAGCTGCAAGACAGCTTTTCTACCGGCGCCCTGACCCCCAATCATACCTCCGGACGGGTGGAGGGTAACGGGAGCCTAAGCCGGGTGTTCTTCCTGGAGGCCACCCCCGGCAAGACCAACGCCGCCGCCTACCGTCTGGGCTATGCTCTGGCGCCCACCTTCTCCCATCGGGACTTATACCAGAGTGCCCCCTTTTTGCTGACCCTCACGGCGGACCCGGAGGCCACCATTCGCTATACCACCGACGGCAGCGAGCCTGACGGCAGTTCCAAGCTCTACACCGGTCCCATCGAGATTAAGAAGAACACCGTCGTTCGGGCCATCGCCACAGAGGACGGCCTGATGAACAGCGATATCGTCACCTATACGTATCTGTTTGAGGAGCCCCACTCTCTGCCCGTCATCTGCCTGAGCTTTTTGCCCAAGGATGTGGACGCCCTGGCCTCCGCCCGTTCCAAGGAATCCTCCACAAAGAAGCAGCGCAAGGGCTATTTCAGCTACTATGAGGACGGGTCCCTGTGCACCCAGTTCCCGGCGGACTTTAAGACCAAGGGAGCCGGCACCCTGGGCTATCGGCAGATGTCCCTGTCCATCCACCTTAGGGGGAAGTACGGCCAGGGCTCCGTCAACTATCCCTTCTTTTCGGAAGCGGGCTGGGCGGAGTATGCCTCCCTGTGCATTCGCAACTCCGGCCAGGACCATTCCTCCGCCCGCATTCGGGACTCCTATGCCAGCCGCCTGTGCTATGGCCTCAACATCGACGTGGCCCTCACCCGGCCCGTGGTGGTCTATATCAACGGCCAATACTATGGCCTTTACGACCTCAACGAGGACCAGAACGACGACTATCTCTATAGCCACTACGGGGTCAATCCCGACGATGTGGACATCATCCGCTTCAACACCAGCCTTGTGAAGGGGAGCAAGGCAGACTGGACAAAGGTCATCAACTTTGCTAAGGGCAAGGATTTAAGCAAAGCCGCCAACTATGAGCAGTTTATCGAGTGGGTGGACGAGGATTGTTTCATGGACTATCTCATTTGCTCCATGTATCTGTGCAATTCCGACATGGCCAACCAGAAGTATTGGCACTCCCGGGACAACACCGTCCGCTGGCGGCCCATCTTCTATGACTTTGACTATGCCATGGGCTTCCACGACGGCTCCGCCAAAAGAAGCATCATCGGCAGTTTCTTCCGCAAGGAGGGCACCGCCACCGCCACCTCCCGAATCTATACCCACATCGCCGTGGCCTTGAAGGGCAACAAGTCCTGGCGGGAGAAGTTTATCGAGCGGTATGTGGAGCTCACCGTCACCACGTTCAAGCCCGAACGCGCGACACAGGTGCTCAACCAGCTCAAGTCTGAAATGGAGCCGGAGATGCGCCGCCACATCGCCAGGTGGGGCACCCCCTCCTCCTATGAGTCCTGGCTCAAGGCCGTGAACTATATCGAGGACTGGATGCAAAAGCGCCCCGCCTATGCCCTTCAAAGCCTAAAGGAGTACTTTGATTTGAGTCAATCGGAAATAGATGCGCTGGTGGCAAAATACAGCGAATAATATTCCCTTCCAAGGGTTGCAAAAAGTTTTTTAGGGCGTTACAATAATTGTAAGAAAACCCGAAAAAACCAATAGGGAGGGCACATCCATGCAGCAGCGTAACTATGAAAACTCGGTTGGCGTTCTGGTACCTCAGGTGATGCTTCCGCCCCAGGGTACGGACATGGAAAAGTGGGCCGTGGTGGCCTGCGATCAGTTCACATCGCAAAAGGAATATTGGCAGCAGGCCAGAGACCTGGTGGGGGATGCTCCCTCCACCCTCGATTTGATTCTGCCGGAAGCCTATCTGGACGCCCCGGACGAGGAGGAGCGCATCGCCGCCATCAAGGCCAACATGCTCTCCTACCTGCAAAAGGGTTGGCTTTTGCCCCAGCCCCAGGGCTTCGTGCTGGTGGAGCGCACGGCCAACGACAACACGCGCCACGGCCTTGTCATGGCCCTGGACTTGGAGCAGTACGACTACAGCAAGGGTTCCGGCACCCTCATTCGGGCCACGGAGGGCACCATTGTCTCCCGGATTCCGCCCCGGCTGAAGATTCGCCGGGGTGCGGCGGTGGAGCTGCCCCACATTCTGGTCCTCATCGACGACCCTCAGCGCACCGTTATCGAGCCCTTGCTGCAGAAGGCTGCCACCTTGCCCTGCCTCTATGACACGGACCTGATGTTAGGCGGCGGGCACATCAGCGGCCGCCTCGTGGCGGGGGAGGAGGACATCACGCAAGTCCTCACTGCTCTTGAAAAGCTGGCGGATAAGAAAGCCTTTGAAGAAAAATATGGGGCGTATCCCGTGCTCCTCTTTGCCATGGGGGACGGGAACCACAGCCTGGCCACCGCCAAGGCCAACTGGGAGGCCATCAAGGCCACCCTTACGGAGGAACAGCGGCAGGACCATCCCGCCCGCTACGCCCTCGTTGAGCTCAACAACGTTCACGACGAGGGCATTCTCTTCGAGCCCATCCATCGGGTGGTCTTCGGCTGGGAGGGGGAGAAGCTGATTACGGCCCTGAAGGAGAAGCTAACGGGGCAGAACGCCGCCGTCCGCATCCTAAGTGGGGAGCAGACAGCCAAGGGCGGCGCCACCCATGTGATTCCCTTCTTCTATGGGGAAAGAGCCGGTGCCTTTGCAGTGGAGGGCCCCTCGGCTCAGCTGGCGGTGGGCACGCTGCAAAACGCCATCGACCTGGTCCTACAGGAGCAGGGAGGACAGGTAGACTATATCCACGGCAGCGATGTGGTGAAGACCCTTTCCAAGCGCCCCCAGACCGTGGGTTTCCTGCTGCCCACCATGGAAAAGGGGGAGCTCTTCTCCACCGTCATCTATGACGGGGCTCTGCCCCGCAAAACCTTCTCCATGGGAGAGGCCGCCGAGAAGCGGTACTATATGGAAGCCCGCCTTTTAGAGAAATAAAGGTTAAAAAAGAATATGCAAAAGGAGCGGTGATGGGCCGCTCCTTTTGCGTGGGAGAGAGGGTTTGGGGTAGAAACAAATATCTCTATTCACTTCTACATTCGTTAGTGTACCCCAAAAACCTGAAATAAACCTGAAAAGTTTTTTAAAAAATATTACCAAGGTCCACGATGGCGTGCCGGGGGCATTTGACGATGCACATGCCGCAGCTTAGGCACAGGCTTTGGTCAATGGCGCCCAGGTTGTGTGTTACCTTAGCCGCCCCGCTGGGGCAATTCTTCTCACAGATGCCGCAGCCGATGCAGGACATCTGGCAGGCCTCCCGGGCCGCCTTTCCCGCCTCTTGATTGGAGCAGCGGACCGCCGCCCGGACCGACCCTTCCCACAGGTGAATTATCCCCTGGGGACAGGCCTCCACGCAGGCCCCGCAGCCTACGCACCCGGAACGGTCCACCTGTGCCACCCCATCCTCGTTGATAGTGATGGCCCCCGTGGGACACACCGACACGCACCCGCCGCAGCCGATGCAGCCATAGGTGCAGCTTGCATTGTGACAGCCCCCGTTGCAGGCCACAAAGGCCAGGGGGGCAGGGGAGAAGCGGCTCATCTGTGGCCCTCCTTTCGCGCATAGGGGGTGTGGATAAGCGGCAGCACAGTGCGCCGCTCCCCGTCCAGCTGGTAATAGGCTTCCGCAATGGCCGGTGCCGTGGGAATGGAGGTGATTTCCCCAATGCCGATGGCGCCGCAGGCCACATCCAGCCCCGGCTTATCCAGCACAATGGCCGTTATCTTTGGTATCTCGTGGGCCCTGAACAGGCCCAGTTTGCCGAACTTGTCGATGGGCTTGCAGTTCTCGTCAATGGGATACTGCTCCCGCAGGGCATAGCCCATGCTCATGACCACGCCCCCTTCAATCTGCCCTTCGCAGGACAGGGGGTTCACGGCCTTGCCCACGTCGTGGACCGCCACCAGGGACTCAAGCTTCCCCGTGTCCCTGCTTAGCACCGCCATCTGCGTGGCATAGCCATAGGCCACATGGGACACAGGATGGGGCACATCCGCCCCCAGCCTGTCCGTCTTGGCCAGGTACTCCCCGTAGAACTCCTGTCCCACCAGGTCCCCCAAGGTGTGCCCCTGCAGGGCCTCAGACACCTTCTCGCACGCTCGGCGGCAGGCTTCTCCGGTGACGAGGGTCTGCCTTGAGCCGGAGGAGTCTCCGGAGTCCGGGGCAATCCAGGTGTTGGACCGCTCGTAAACGATGTCCTCCCGCTGCAGCGGTGTGTTGCTCACCACCATCTGCACCAGCACCGTGCCCAGACCCTGGCCGATGCAGGAAGCACCCGCATAGATGTGCAGCTTCCTATCCGCCTCCACAATCAGCTTGCACCGGCCCCAGTCGGGAAGGCCCACCCCCACGCCGGAGTTCTTCATGGCGCATGCTAGGCCCACCGGTTTCCCGGCAGCCACCGCCGCCTCATAATAGGGTTTGATGGCTTCCAAAGTCTCAACGAGTCCCGTTTCCGCCCCCACAATCTGGCCGTTGGGCAGCTCCTGCCCGGGACGAATGGCGTTGCGGTAGCGAATCTCCCAGGGGCTGATGCCGATTTTCTCCGCCATCTCGTTGAGCAAGGACTCCATGGCAAAGCAGGTCTGGGTCACCCCAAAGCCCCTAAACGCCCCCGCCGGCGGGTTATTGGTGTAGTAGGCCGTGCCCTCGATTTCAAAGTTTTGATAGTTGTATGGCCCGGCGGCGTGGGTGCAGGCCCGTTCCAGCACCGGTCCCCCCAGGGAGGCAAAGGCGCCCGTGTCGGAATAGACCTTCGCCTTCACCCCTTGGATGATGCCGTTTTCATCACAGCCGATGGTAAAGTCCATCCAGAAGGGGTGCCGTTTGGGATGGATGAGCAGGCTTTCCGCCCGGCTCAGCTTCACCTTCACGGCCCGGCCCGTCAGATACGTAATCAAGGCCGCATGGTGCTGGACCGACATATCCTCCTTGCCCCCAAAGCCGCCGCCCACCAGCTGGTTCTGCACCCGCACCTTGTCCGTGCCCAGCAGCAGCATGCATTCGTGGAGGGTCGTATGGGAGGACTGGTCCGTGGACAGCACCCGCACATACCCATCCTCGTCCATATAGGACACGGCGCACTCCGGTTCCAGGAAGGCGTGCTCCGTCCAGGGGGTCTCAAAGTGCCGCTGCAGCACAAACTTGGCTTTGTCAATGGCCCCCTGGGCATCCCCCCGGGCCACATGCTTATAGGCTTGAACGTTGTCCTTCTCCTCGTCAAAGACCCTGGGCGCATCCGGCTGCCAGGCTTCCTCCGGTCCGTGGACGGCGGGCAGGGGTTCATAGCTGACCTTGATCAGCTTCTTGGCCTTCTCCACCGTGGCCATATCCTCCGCCACCACCAGGGCAATGGCATCCCCCAAATAGTGGGTCAGCCCCCCGATGGGGATAAGGGAGTATTGGTCGTGCTTGATGTGGCCCACCTTGTTCTCCCCGGGAATGTCTTTGGCGGTGATGATGGCCACCACCCCCGGCAGAGCCTTGGCTTTGCTGTCGTCGATGCCCAGGACCCTGGCCCGGGCATATTGGCTGCGAAGGGCGGACCCGTAGACCATGCCCGGCAGATACCAGTCGTCCGGGTACTTGCCAAAGCCCAACACCTTCTCCTGTACATCGAGCCGGTGTACGCTGCTGCCCAGCTTCCAATCCCGGTGGCTCGGGGCGGGGATGACCCCCTCCTTCTTTAGCTTGGCAGCCAGATGTATAGCGGCGATAATCTTCACATACCCGGTGCAGCGGCAGTAGTTGTTGCGGATGGCATAGCGAATCTGCTCCTCTGTAGGGTCTTCCACCTTGTCGAGGAGGGACTTAGCGCACAGGACCATCCCCGGGATGCAGAACCCGCATTGCACGGCTCCCGCCTCCCCAAAGGCAAAGGTATACAGCTCCTTTTCAAAGGGAGAGAGGCCCTCCACCGTCAGCACCTGCTTGCCTTCCAGGCTCTCCACCTTGGGCACGCAGGCCCGGCAGGGTACCCCGTCAATGAGCACCGTGCAGGCGCCGCAAGCCCCCTCCGAGCAGCCGTCCTTTACGGAGGTCAACTTTAGCTCATCCCGCAGAAAGCGAAGCAGGGTCAGGCCTGCCTTTGCTTGTACAGTCTGTCCGTTTACAAAGAATGCAGCCATATGGCTCCTTTCCTGTGCTTACACAATCAGATAGGAATAATCCTTCAATACCGTGAGAATCAGAGCTTCGATGTCCTTGGGCAGGGGGTTGCTTTGGCCAAGGTCATAGGCACCGGAGAACCCGTTTAGACGGATGGTCACCTTCCGCTTCTGTAAATCGTTCACATAGAAGCCGGCGTTGGTGCTGTCGGCAAAGTCCCTGGCGTTTTCAAACAGGGTGAACTTGTCCTTGTAGGGGGCGGAGGCGTAGGGGCAGAAGCTCGCGCAATTGCCGCACTCGTTGCAAAGATAGTCTAAGTGCAGGATTTGCGGCTCCTTCAGCCCCGGCACCATAATGGCCGTGTTGGCCCGGTTGGGGCACACGCTCACACAGTTTTCGCAGATTTGGTTGCAGTGCAGGCACTGCTCCTCCGGCTGGGCGGGGAGCTTCAGCTGCCCCTTGCGCTCCAGAATCTCTTCCTCCTTTATCTTCCCGCTCCGGGGCACCGTCACCTTCCGTTCCTTGCCGGTGATGGCTGCCGTGGCCGCAAGGCTGTCCGCCATGGCTTCCACCACCGTGGCAGGACCCCGGCGGGCATCCCCCAGGACGAAGACCTTCCCGTTTTGCAGCACGGGTTTGCCCTTCTCATCCAGCTTGGCCCCATAGGCAAGGAGCATATCCGTATCCACCTTCTCCCCCAGGGAGCTGATGATGGTCGTGCAGGGAAGGGAAACCTCCTCCCCGGTGTCCACCGGAGACCGGCGGCCGCTTTCGTCCGGGTCCCCCAGGGCCATTTTGTGGCAGATGAGGGTGTCTTGCGTGGCCTTGATGGGGGACAGGAGCTCTTGGAATTGAACCCCTTCCTCCAGGGCCAGGACCATTTCCTCCTCGTCGGCGGGCATAAACTTCTTGGTCCGCCGATAGATGATGGACACATCCTTCACCCCCGGCTGCCTAAGCGCCGCCCGGGCGCAGTCCATGGCCGTGTTCCCGGCGCCGATGATGGTGACATGTTCGCCCAGGCTCAAATCCTCGCCCGCCTTCAGCCGCCGCAAAAAGTCGATGGCGTTCAGCTCCCGACCGCCGATGTTCAGCAGCTTAGACTTCTGGGCACCCACCGCCAGCAGGATGTAATCGTAGCTCTTGTTCAGCTTCTCAAACTCCGGGGCGGGCCGACCCAAGCGGAAGCTGACCCCGGTGGAGGCCACCATCTTCACATCCCGCTTGATGGCGGCATCGGAGATGCGGAAGCTCGGAATCACGTGCCGCACCGTGCCGCCCAGGGTTCGTTCCTTTTCAAACACGGTCACCTTGGCCCCGGCGCGACTTAGGTAGAAGGCCGCCGCCAACCCGGCAGGGCCGCCGCCAATGATGGCCACCTTGGCCCTCGTCAGCCGTTCCCGTTCAAAACCGTTGTCCATCAGGGTATCATAGCCCTTTTTGGCGGCTATGAGCTTGGCCCGGCGAATGTTCACGCTGGTGTCGTAGAAGTTGCGGGTGCATTTAGTCATGCAGGGATGGGCGCAGATGGTGCCCGTAATGAAGGGCAGGGCGTTTTTCTCCGTGATGAGGGCCAGAGCCTCGGTATACTTGCCCTTTTCGTTCAGGGCCATGTAGCCGGGAATGTCCTGGTGGATGGGACAGCCGCCCTGGCAGGGGGCCGTAAAGCAGCTGATGAGCGGCACCTGCTCGCCGTTTTTCCGGCTGGGCAGGGGCTTGATGGCCTTGCGGTGGTGGGGGTCCTTAGCCGCCCGGTCCGAAAGCTCCCGGACCGCCGGCGCATTCACCCCGGTGAAGGGACGATAGGCGCAGCGCTCGATTTCATGGCCCAGCTCACAGAAGCGGTCATAGCCGCCGGGCTTTAGTATGGTGGTGGCCACGGTGATGGGCCAGATGCCGGCTCTAAACAGCTCCTTGATGTTGAACGCCTCGGCGCCGCCGGAGAAGGACAGCCTGAGCTTTCCGTCAAACTCCTTTGCCATGCGGGCCGCCATCTCGATGGTCAGCAGGTACAGGGACTTGCCGCTCATGTACATCTCTTCGCTGGGCAGCTCCCCGGCCTTCACATCCACGGGGCAGGTGTTGCTCAGCTTCAGACCGAAGCTGACCCCATTCTCCGCCGCGAGGGCCATCAGCCGGTGGAACATGGGCACCGCATCCTTGTACTGCAAATCCTCCCTGAAGTGGTGGTCGTCAAAGGCGATGTAGTCATAGCCCGCCTCGTTCAAACGCTGCCGGGCAAACTCGTATCCCAGGATGGTGGGGTTGCACTTGACGAAGGTGTGCAGCTTCTTTTCCGTAATCAAATACCGGGCGATGCTCTCAATCTCCTGGGGCAGACAGCCGTGGAGGGTGGAGATGGTGACGCTGTGGCAGATATGCGGGTCGATGCCCTCGATATATTCCGCCATATCCGGCAGCTGCCGCTTGGCTTCCTCAATGGCGTGGTGGAAGGCCATGGTGCCGGTAGCGTCCTTCATGCCCTCAATAAAGGTGTTGAGCTTGGGCGTCTGTATGCCCGCCAAATCATAGCCCACGCTCATGTTGAACATGAACCCGTCCGGATCCCCCAGACCCCAGCGCTTGGCGATGATTTTGATGATGACATAGGCGTTCACATACTCCGTAAAGGCCTGGGGCACCGTGAGCTCCGTGGACCATTCGCAGTTATAGCCCTCGTCATCCGCTTTGATGCAGGGACGGTTGATGCACCGGGCCAAATCCGCTCCGTCCATCTTCTGCACGGTTTTGAGCTCGAAGAACCGGGCCCCGGCAAAATAGCTGGCGATGATGTTCTCGCTTAGCTGGGTGTTGGGTCCCGCCGCCGGGCCAAAGGGGGTCTCAATGGTGCCGTCAAAGAGGGGCAGCCCCGGCCGCTGGGCCACATACTTGGCCCTCACATTAAACACGGTGCCCTGGTGTGCATACTCCTGCAATACTCGGTTCAGCAATCGGTCAAAGGGGATGGGGTTCATGCGTTCACTCATGTTTGTTTCCTCCTTGCTTGTTGGGGTGATTATCCGTTGTAGCTATCCAGGGCCTTCCATAGCCGGATACTTTGTTCCATGGTCTGCGCGCAAATGGCCTCCTCGTCGATGCCCACCAGCTTTCTGTCCTGCATGAGAATCTTGCCGGCGCACATGGCAAACTCGCACTGCCGGCCCGTCATGCCGAAGATCATGTGCCCGTCGATATTGCTGCCGGAGAAGGGGGAGAAGGGCTTGTAGTCCATGATGATGATGTCCGCCCCGTATCCTTCCTTCAGCTTGCCCAACTGCTCCGGGAAATACCGGGAGGCAATCTTGGCGTTGTTCTCAAAGAGCATCCGTGTCACCTCGCCCCAGGCCACGTTGGGCATGCAGGCGTTGTGCCGCTGGATGATCAGGCTCACCTTCAAAGCCTCCAGCATATCGAAGGTATAGCTGTCCGTGCCCATGCCCACAAGGATCCCTTTTTCCATCATCTGCCGGATGGGGGAGCAGCCCACGGCGTTGCCCATGTTGCTTTCGGCGTTGTTGCAGACCATGGTCCCCGTGTCACGGATGATGTCCATCTCCCCGCTGTTGACATGGATGCAGTGGCCCAGCATGGTCTTCTCACCCAAAATGCCGTTGTTGAGCAGCCGGTTCACGGGCCGGGTGCCGTAGTTTAGGGCGGAGTCATACACGTCGTTTAGCCCCTCGGCTACGTGGATGTGATAGCCCGTGCGGCCGTTGTTGGCCTTCTGCATCTTTTCAAAGGTCTTGTCGGAAATGGTGAACAGGGCGTGTCCGCCAAACATGGCGGCAATCATGGGATTCTTCTCCTGCTCACAGTGGGTGATGAAGTTGGCGTTCTCCTCGATGGCCTCGTCGCACTTCTTCTCGCCGTCCCGCTCGGACACCTCGTAGCACAGGCATGCCCGAATGCCCAGCTCCTTGGCCACCTTCTCGATTTCAAACAGGGAGCCGGTGATGGCCTTGTAGCTGGCGTGGTGGTCAAAGATGGTGACACAGCCGGTCTTGATGCCGTCGATAATGGTGGTGTAGGCGCTGGCCCGGGTGCCCTCCAAAGTCAGCTGTCGGTCCATGGCCCACCATTGCCCGTCCAGAATTTCATAGAAGTTGGTCGGGTTGAAGCCCTTGATGGATAGGCCCCTCGCAAGGGCGCTGTAGATGTGGGAGTGGACGTTAATGAAGGCGGGCATGATAACGCCGCCCTTGGCATCCACTCTCTGTGCCTCAGGATAGGCATCTTCCATCTGCTGGCGAGGGCCGATGGCTCTAATCAGCCTTCCCTCCACCAAGACCGCTCCGTCGGCAAAATAGGGTCGTTCCGGGTCTCTGGTAATCACTCTGCCGTTGGTAATGAGAATCATGGGTGGCCTCCTTTGTTCCATAGATTGGTGATAAAACAAAACGCGCACGGGTCGAATGAGCATCGACAGCCCGCGCGCGAAGCACTCCCTTACAGCCGGAAAAAACCTATTCCATTGTGCTTTTAAGTATAGCAACAAATGCACCAAAAAGCAAGGGAAAGATGGCTGTTGCCAAAAATATTTTTGGCTTCCTAAAAATATTTTGATTCCCATGTTGCTTTCTGCTTTTGTTGTGATATACTGAAGGTGAAAAATCAGCGTCAGGAGGTTTGTTATGGACTATTCCAAGATTAAAGAAGCGGCACAGGCATACCTTCCGGATATGACCCGGTTCCTGCGGGACTTGATTGCCATCCCGAGCGAAAGCTGCGAGGAGGAAGGCGTCGTTCGCCGCACCATTTTGGAGATGGAAAAGCTGGGCTTTGACAAGGCCGAAATCGACCCGGAGGGCAACGCCCTGGGCTGGATGGGCCAAGGGGAAAAGATAATCGCCTTCGACGGTCACATCGACACCGTGGGCATCGGCAACATCAACAACTGGACCCATGATCCCTATCAGGGGTATGAAACGGACGACATCATCTATGGCCGGGGCGGTTCCGACCAGGAGGGCGGTGTCGTCTGTGCTGTTTATGGGGCCAAAATCATGAAGGACCTGGGGCTCATTCCCCAGGGGTATAAGATTCTGGTCGTGGCCTCCGTTCAGGAGGAGGACTGCGACGGCCTCTGCTGGCAGTATATCCACAAGGAAGACGGCATCACCCCCGAGTTCGTGGTCTCTACCGAGCCTACGGACGGCGGCATCTACCGGGGTCACCGGGGCCGCATGGAGATTCGGGTGGATGTGCGCGGGGTCTCCTGCCACGGTTCGGCTCCCGAGCGGGGGGACAACGCCATCTATAAGATGGCCGATATTCTCCAGGATGTGCGTGCCCTCAACGAAAACTCCGCCACCGATGCAGACGAAATTAAGGGCCTTGTGAAGATGCTCGATCCCAAGTACAACCCCGAGCATTACGAGGACGCCCGCTTCCTGGGCCGCGGCACCATCACTGCCTCCCAGATTTTCTATACCTCTCCGAGCCGCTGCGCCGTGGCGGACTCCTGCGCCGTGTCTTTGGACCGCCGCATGACCGCCGGGGAGACCTGGGATTCCTGCTTGGAGGAGATTCGCAATCTCCCCGCCTGTAAAAAGTACGCCGAGGATGTGAAGGTCTCCATGTATATGTACGACCGCCCCGCCTGGACGGGCCTCAAGTATGAGACCGAGTGCTATTTCCCCACCTGGATAAACAAGGAGTCCGCCGCCCATGTGCAGGCTTTGGTGGATGCCCACAAGGCCCTCTTTGGGGACAAGCGCATCGGCAGCCCCACCGCCATGGATAAGCGCCAGCGGCCGCTCATCGACAAGTGGACCTTCTCCACCAACGGCGTGTCCATCCAGGGCCGCTACGGCATCCCCTGCGTGGGCTTTGGCCCCGGTGCCGAGTCTCAGGCCCATGCCCCCAATGAAATCACCTGGAAACAGGATTTGGTCACCTGCGCCGCCCTCTATGCCGCCGTGCCCATGAACTATCACCCGGAGAACAACACCGGGGATGTGACGGTCTATCGGGCCGGCAAGACGGACACCAAGTTCGCCAACGACTGACAATCCCTTCCATTATCATAGTATTAGGAGGTTTTCATGAGCAACGTCAAAAAGTATACCGACAAATTGAATGGCCTGAAGTTTGACAACATGTACAACGGGGACTTTTTCCTCACCTGGGAAAAGACTGACGACGAGATTGCCGCCGTGTTCACCGTGGCGGATGCCCTGCGCCATTTAAGGGAGAACAACATCTCCACCAAGATTTTCGACTCCGGCCTGGGCATCTCCCTCTTTAGGGACAACTCCACCCGC
Organism: Clostridia bacterium; assembly: GCA_017451295.1. Classification (GTDB taxonomy): domain Bacteria; phylum Bacillota; class Clostridia; order Christensenellales; family CAG-138; genus RUG472. Next base: position 1,633 of record JAFSPW010000087.1, on the reverse strand, counting down.
ACCCGCTTCTCCTTTGCCTCCGCCTGTAATCTGCTGGGCATCGAGGTACAGGATTTAGACGAGGGCAAGAGCCAGATTGCCCACGGGGAAACCGTCCGTGAAACCGCCAACATGGTTTCCTTCATGGCGGATGTTATCGGTATCCGGGACGATATGTACATCGGTAAGGGCAACACCTACATGCACAACGTGGTCAACGCCGTTACCGAGGGGAACAAGGCCGGGGTCCTGGAGCAGAAGCCCACCCTGGTGAACCTGCAGTGCGATATCGACCACCCCACCCAGTGCATGGCGGACATGCTCCACTGCATCCATGAGCTGGGCGGCAGCGACGATTTGGACGAAGCCATTAAGAACCTCAAGGGCAAGAAAGTGGCCATGACCTGGGCCTACAGCCCCTCCTACGGCAAGCCCCTGTCTGTGCCCCAGGGCGTGGCGGGCCTGTTCACGCGCTTTGGCATGGATGTAACCTTGGCCTATCCCGAAGGCTATGAGATTATGGACGATGTGGTGAAGGTGGCAGAGGAGAACTGCCAAAAGTCCGGCGCCAAGTTCACCATCACTCACGACATGAAGGAAGCTTTTACGAATGCGGACATCGTCTATCCCAAGTCCTGGGCCCCCTTCAAGGCTATGGAGGAGCGCACCGAGCTCTATGGCAACGGAGATATCGAGGGCATCAAGGCCCTGGAAAAGCGGCTCCTTGCCCAGAATGCCGAGCATAAGGATTGGGAATGCACCGAGGAGATGATGAAGCTGACGAAGGACGGCAAGGCCCTGTACCTCCATTGCCTGCCGGCGGACATCACGGATGTCAGCTGCGAAGCCGGCGAAGTGGCCGCCTCCGTCTTTGATCGCTATCGTGACCCCCTCTATAAGCAAGCCTCCTTTAAGCCCTATATCATCGCCGCTATGATTTTCCTTGCCAAGGTGAAGGACCCGGCGGCAAAGCTCCTCGAGCTGGAACAAAAGAGCACCCCCCGTTGGAACGGCTAAAGAATTGCAGAAAGGAAGAAGACCATGATTGATTTGACCATTCACCAGGAAGCCCTGGAACGGAACATCGAAGTGGCCCGGAAGAACCACATCATCCTGCCCACCTTTGAGCAGATGAAGCACCCGGACCAGATTCCCCAAAAGGTGAAGGATGCCCTCAAAAATGTGGGTCTGTGGGATGTGAACCCCCTGAACCTGTTCCGCATCACCTGGCACAACGAACCCGTCATGGACGGCGGCCAGTTTGGGGATGTGAACTATATCGAGCTTCCCAGCTCCCTCACCGGGGTCAAGGCCCGGATTTTCTGCATCATCGGCAAGTGGTTCCCCACGGGCTGCCACAAGGTGGGCGCTTCCTACGGCTGCCTGGTGCCCCGGCTGGTCACCGGCCAGTTTGATGCCACCTACAACAAGGCCGTCTGGCCCTCCACCGGCAACTACTGCCGGGGCGGCGCCTTCAACAGCAAGCTCCTGGCCTGCCAGAGCGTGGCCATCCTCCCCGCCGAAATGAGTAAGGAGCGCGTTGACTGGCTCAGCAACATCGCCGGCGAGGTCATGGCCCCCCCCGGCTGCGAGAGCAACGTGAAGGAAATCTTCGACAAGTCCTGGGAGCTGCGGCGCACCCGGGACGATGGGG
>JAFSPW010000086.1 GCA_017451295.1 Clostridia bacterium | reverse complement strand
GAGGTGGCATTTTTGCCTTGGCAAAAATGACGGAAGGGGCCTGTAATTCTCCCGCGCAACAAGACCCCCGAGGAGGAGGGCAGAAACGGCGTTCTTTGGGCCGAATTATAGTTCCCTATATGAAGGCCCAAAAACGCCGTTAATTTGCGGCACATAATAAGGAGAAAGGGCCGCAAAAGGCCCTTTCTACCTACAGTAATATCAAATTATATTTGCCGCAAATGGTCTGTCCCCTCACACGGGGGCCGTCTCTCCTTATATTTGCCGCAAATAATCTGGCCCCTCATACGGGGGTCGCAATCGCAAACTTAATACTTGCGCTTGCGAGCAGCCTCAGCCTTCTTCTTCCGCTTCACGCTGGGCTTCTCGTAATGCTCGCGACGACGGACCTCGGCCAGGACGCCACTGCGGGCGCACTTGCGCTTCCAACGCTTGAGAGCGCTTTCCAGGGATTCGTTTTCTCCGACTCTGACTTCCACTTTTTTTCCCTCCCCTCCTGAGCCACAATAGGTGCAATAATCACCAGCACACCGACAGATTATACCCGAAACCTGCCCATTCGTCAAGGTGCAATTTTTGCTTTGTGTCCTTGCCCCGGCTTGCCTTTTTCCCTTCCATTGTATATACTGAATAGGAAATTCATGCAAAAGAAGGCAGATATATGGACGGCAAACGACCCTTTGGTCATGGCAAACACACAGGCGGCGGCTCCGTACACGTTGGCAGGGGCGGCCGGGCATCCTCCGGCCCCGTTGGCAACGGGGGCCGGGGCGGCTTCTCCGGTTCCGGCGGCAGCAGAAGCGGCGGCGATAGAGGCGGCTGGGGCTTTTTGGGCCTGCTGGGCCTCTTTGCCCTGCTGCCCAAGGGCCTTCGCCGGGCGTTGATTCTCATCGTGGCGGCGGTGGCGGTGCTGAGCCTCCTCAGGGGCGGCGTGGACACCGGGGAGGCCTATGAGCCCCAGTACGCCTATGAGACCGCCACGGCCCGGCCCACCGCAGCCCCCGTGTCCGCCACGGCCATCCCCGTCCAGGGCCAGGCCCGGGACAAGCGGGTGCAGCTCTTGGGCAACGGGGAGGACACGGTCACCGTCATGGTCTATATGTGCGGGACGGACCTGGAGAGCAAGTACGGCATGGCCACGGCGGACCTGCAGGAGATGGCCAAGGCCAGCCTTTCACAGAAGGTGAACCTGATTGTTCAGACCGGCGGCTGCAAAAGTTGGCGCAACACGGTGGTCTCCTCCCGGGAAAACCAGATCTACCGGGTGAAAAACGGGGGCCTGGAGCGGCTGGAAAGCAGCTTTGGCACCGGCTATATGACGGACCCTGCCACGCTGACCTCCTTCATCCGCTACTGCACAAAAAACTACCCCGCCAGCCGCAACATCCTCATCCTCTGGGACCACGGCGGCGGCTCCCTGTCCGGCTACGGTTACGACGAGAACCAGCGCCAGTCGGACACCATGACCCTGCCGGAGATCAGCGCCGCCCTAAAAGACGGGGGCTGCACCTTCGACTGGATTGGCTTTGATGCCTGCCTCATGGCTACGCTGGAAACGGCCCTGGTCTGCGATAGCTACGGGGACTATATGATCGCCTCCGAGGAGAGCGAGCCCGGCACCGGCTGGCAGTACACCCGCTGGCTCTCGGCCCTGTCCCAAAACACCAGCATGTCTACCGAAGCCCTGGGCAGGATTATCGTGGACGACTTCGTGGAAGCAAGCCAAGCCGCCCGGCAGAACGCCCAGGTCACCTTGAGCGTGGTGGACCTCGCTACCCTCAGCGGCACCGTGCCCCAGGCCCTGCGAAACTTCTCCGTCTCCACCAACGCCCTTATGGAAGGGGACGGCTACCGGCTGGTGTCCGATGCCCGGGCGGGGGTGCGGCAGTTCTCCAAGAGCAACCGGCTGAACCAGGTGGATTTGGCGGACCTGGCAGATAGAATCGGCACCGGGGAAGCCCAAACCCTGGCCGCCGCCCTCCGGGGCGCCGTCGTCTATAACCGGGCCACCGTCTCCCGGGCCTATGGCCTTTCCGTCTACTTCCCCTATGAAACCCTGTCCACCATGAACAGCGCCGTGGCCACCTACGACAGCCTCGGCATGGACAGCGAGTATACCAAGTGCATCCAGAGCTTTGCAAGCCTCGAGCAGGGGGGCCAGCTGGCGGCCTACGGCTCCCAGCAGGGCGGCTCCGGGGACCTGTTCTCCAGCCTCCTGGAAAGCTATCTGGGAGCCGGCAGCAGCCCCTATGGCGCCTTCGGCCCCGGCACCGCCTTCTCCGGCTCCGGCACCATGGACGATGCCTCCGTCTTCAACCTCCTGTCCTTCTTCTCGGGCCGGAGCCTCCCTCAAAGCCTGTCCTGGGTCAATGCCGACCTGGTGAGTCAAAAGGCGGCTCAGCTTACGGAAAACCGCCTGGATCCCCGCCGCATCACAGCCACCAATAAGGGGGGCAAGCGGTTCCTGGTGCTCAACGAGGCGGAGTGGAACCTTATCGACACCGCCGCCGTGAACCTGTTCGTAGACGATGGGGAAGGGTATCTGGACCTGGGCTGCGATAACTATCTCATCTTCGACGAGGAGGGGGACCTGTCGTTGGAGTTTGACGGCACCTGGCTGTGCCTTGACGGAAACCCCGTCGCCTTCTATATGACCGAGGCCACGGAGCAGGGCACCTTTGGCCGGGTGCCGGTGGACCTTGTTCGCACGGAGGCGGGGGAGACCTGGACCGCCGCCCTGAACCTGCAAATCCATATCGACCGGCAGGGAAACGCCCAGGTCCTGGGCGCCTATCCCCTCTATGAAGGGGAGACCCCCACCGAGGGCAAGGCCCTCATGGCCCTGCAGGATGGGGACATCATTCGCCCCCTGTGCGACGGTTACACCTATGCCGGCGCCTATGAGGGCACCTTCACGCTGGAGGATGCCGCCTTCACCGTGAGCGGCCCCATAACCGTGGACTATCGGGCGGTGGACAACGGAGGGCTCTCTATCAGCTATCGGATTACGGACATCTACGGGGCCGCCTATTGGACCCCGGCCTATACAAAATAAACAAAATAAGGAGGATACCATGGACTTTATCTGCAGCCGCTGCGGCAAAAGAGAACCCGTCACCACCCGCCGCCCCCAATGCCCCTGCGGAGGGCTGTGGGATTTAGAGTTTACGCCGCCGAAGTTTGACCTAAACCGGGTGGACAGGGACCAATGGAGCCTATTCCGCTATCACCCCTTCCTGGGGCTCTATGGCGACAGCTGGCGGCAGGTGAGCCTGGGGGAGGGCATGACCCCCATCGTTCCCCTCGATGAAAATGTCTTACTGAAGATGGACTATTTCATGCCCACCCTGTCCTTCAAGGACCGGGGGGCGGCGGTGCTGGTCTCCCATTGCAAGGACATCGGCGTCAAGCAGGTGGTCCAGGACTCCAGCGGCAACGCCGGCAACGCCGTGGCGGCCTACTGCGCCCGGGCGGGCATCAGCTGCGAAATCTTCGTGCCGGAGGGCACCAGCCCCAAGAAGGTGGACATGATTCGCGCCCATGGCGCCGTCTGCACCATCGTCCCCGGAAACCGGGACCATTGCGCCCAGGTCTGCCGGCAGAAGGTGGAACAGGAGGGGGTCTACTATGCCAACCATGTGTACAACCCCTTCTTCTATCAGGGCACCAAGACCTATATCTATGAGGTCTATGAGCAGCTCCATCGCATCCCCCGGCACTTGGTCATCCCCGTGGGCAACGGCACCCTGTTCCTCGGGGCCATGCTGGCCTTGGAGGAGCTGCAGGCGGCGGGCTGCATCGACACCTTCCCTCAGATCATCGCCCTGCAGACACAGACCTGTGACCCACTTCTCCAGGCTATGGAGCAGGGGCTGGACCATCCCGCGGTCATTACGCCACAGCCCACCATCGCCGAGGGTATTGCCATCGGTAAGCCCATGCGGGGACAGGAGATCCTGGCCTACGCCAAAAAGCACGGCGTTCTCTTCGTCCATGCCCCGGAGGATAAGATTCTGAGCGCGCGGGCGGCTCTTGCCCAAAAGGGCATCTATGCGGAGCATACCACCGCCGCCAACTACGCCGCCTACCTGAGCTTCGTGGACCAATACGGCCCCGCCCCGGACACCCTCATCACCATGTGCGGCGCCGGGCTCAAGTCCGACCACTGAGGGCCATTGCTTTTACACCACGCTTGCCTCCCCTTCCGTCATTTTGCCCAGAGGGCAAAATGCCACCTCCCCCATTCCCTGACGGGAACGGTGGAGGCAAGAATCCGTTTCCAAAAGCCTTCCCCTTGAGGGGAAGGTGGCACGGCGGAGCCGTGACGGATGAGGTGGCATGATAAAAGCCCGGGGCCGTGAGGCACCCGGGCCTTCCTTCATGGAGCGAAGCGAGAAATCATGGCGCAGCCAATTCATGGGCGGCAGCCCAATTCATGGCATAAGCCAATTCATGGAATGATTTGCACCTACGGTGCATGAATTGCCCTGCCGGCATGAATTGAACCTGGCGGTTCCTGAATTGACGGCTATCGCCGTCATGATTTGCCGCCGGGGGCGGCATTGGGCCCCACCTACGACGGCCGTTATAAGGCCTCCGAGGAGGAGGGCAGAAACGGCGTTCTTTGGGCCGAATTATAGTAAGCTATATGAAGGCCCAAAAACGCCGTTAATTTGCGGCACACAATAAGGAGAAAGGGCCGGACGGCCCTTTCTACCTACAGGTATATCAAATTATATTTGCCGCAAATGGTCTGTCCCCTCACACGGAGGCCGTCTATCCAAGAGATTATACAGACCGTCCTGACTCAACACCCCCCGCTTCAGGTCCCGGGGCAGCAGACCCTTTTCGTCCAGCTCATAGTCCTTCTGCCACTGGCCGCTTTGCATATACTCCCGCAGGGCCTCCATATCCGCTTCCCGGGGGTCGGCCTGCGCCCGGTCGAACCGGGCCTCCATGTCTTTGATGCGGGCAAGGGCATCTGAAATCTGCTGCCCCTCCAGGTGCAGCATCTTCTCCGCCAGGAGCTTAGAGAACCCGGAGACGATGGCGGAGGCAAAGATGAGCTGCTCCACATCCGGGCTCTGGGCACTCTTATCGTGGAGCACCTTGTCCCCCGCCGTGCGAACCAGCTGGATGAAGGCCAGGCACATCTCCCGGTGCTTGGAAACATAGCTCTCATAGATGCGGCGCACCTCCGCCTCCGAAAGCCCCAGGGGCAGCATGGTCTGGATATAGTTGATGTTGATGCTCTGCTTCAGCGAGCAGACCATGATAAGGTACGCCAAATGTACCCGGGTGTACCGCTTCTTTACCGGCGGCGGCATAATCTTCAGCCGCACATAGTTGTTGATGATGCTGGCGGTGATGGCGGCGTTGCCGTGCTCGTCCTCCGGCAGAAAGTTCAAGTATCGCTGCAGCAGCAGTACCACCTGGTCCATGTACAAATCCATGTCCGGCAGCTCGTCCCACTGGGGCAGCTGAAAGTTTTTCAGATAATTCTCCCATCGGCGCAGCTTGGCGCCGATAAGGTCCAGGTCATATGCCATAGGACACCTCCCATCACCCCTCGATTATACGCCACCTGTATAAAAAACACAAGATAATTCCTAAAAAGGACGAAAACATGGTCCAAAGAATCAGTTGATAAGAATTGCATCAGTGTATAATAATATCAATTATTAGATGTAGGCAGCTTAGGTGGCATTTTCTATCCCTACGGACACGCCGGCAAAGCTGCCACACCCCTGTGCCGGGCGCCGGGCCGACGCCCAGGCTCCCGTTCGCCGCATCAGCAAACAGGACTGCCCCCTATACTTCCCTATCGGTAAATCAAACGCCCTCCGCTTAGGAAGGGCGCTTGATATATTCAGTTGATCCACCGGCTTAGAATCCGCGCACACCCTTCCAGGCCCAGCTTATCCGCCTGAGTAAACCGACTAAACTGGGGGCTGTCTATATCCAGCACCCCCCACAGGGTATCGCAGACGAACAGGGGCACCACGATTTCCGAGCGGGAAGCCCCGTCGCAGGCGATGTGCCCGGGGAAGGCGTGGACATTTTGCACCAATTGGGTTCGCTGCTCCCGGGCGGCGGCGCCGCAGACCCCCCGACCAAGGGGGATTTCGATGCAGGCGGGCTTGCCCACAAAGGGCCCCAGAATCAGCTTGTCCCCTTCCAGCCGGTAGAACCCGGCCCAGTTCACGCCACCCAGCCGCTCATAGAGCAGGGCGGCGGCGTTGCTAAGATTAGCCAGGGGGTGGGGGACCTCCTGCACCAAAGCCTCCAGCTCCCGCTGCAAAGAGGCATAGTCCACGGGCTTGGGGGGCAGCAGCCCCAGGACCTTTAGGGCCCGGGCAATCACATGGGCATGGTCAAAGGCCAAGGCGCCCCGGTCTACCATTCGATAGCCCCCGTCCTCCCGGGAAGTTAGGCGCGCACAGAAGGTCTCCGGCCCGGCGAAGGTCAGGCTTAGCTCCCGGCCCTGCCATTGCCCCGTCACGGTGAACCAGGCCGCCTCCCGGGCATCGTCCCCGGCTTGAGGGGTCTGGGTGTGGGGCTGGAGCCGCGCGGCATAAGCTTGCGTCACCACCCAGGTCCGGGGGTCACGGCCCGGGTCCGAAAACAGGCCCACGGGGATAAGGGGCAGGTCTACCAGCCCCGTCTCCTCCCACAGCTCCCGCTTCGCGGCGGTTTGGGCGTTTTCCCCCTCCTCCACAAAGCCCCCGGGCAGGGCCCAGGCACCCAAAAAAGGATGACCGCCCCGGCGTATGAGCAGCAGGGCAAAGCCATCCTCCCCTTCCGTGCACACGGCCACATCCGCCGTCAGGGACGGGTGAGGGTAGTCGCCGGGGGTATAGGCCGCCAGAAACTCCGCTTCCGTCAGGCCGTTCTTATCCCGCAGCTCCATAGGTTCACTTGCGAATCAGCCGCATCAGGTAGATAAGCAGGCAGGACCCGGCGATGCCCAGCAGAATGCTGGCCACCCAGCCCGTGGCGTTGATGCCCACCAGGCTCCCGAGCCACCCCCCGAAGGTGCCGCCCAGCAGCCCCAGGATGATGTTGCGGACCATGCCGCCCTTGCTGTGCATAATCCTTCCGGCCAGGGACCCTACCAGTCCCCCGATAATCAAAGACACGATAACTTGCATGTTCGTTCTCCTTCCCGTTTTTTCCTTATGATACCACAGCCGCTTCGCTGCCGCAAGCCGCCCACAGCCGTCGGTTCATGTCCATCACCCCGTCCGGCTCCACCTTCAGCTCCCGCCTGTCGTAGGTCAACAGCCCGTTTACCTCTGCCTCCACATCGCTTAATTGGGTGTACACCGCTGCGCTGAGCCCCTGGGGGATGGCGGGGATAATCTCCCGGTCGTAGAGCTTGATAAGGGCGGCGGTCAGCTGTCCCTCGTCCGTAAACTTCCGGTAGCCAAAGTCCTTCTCTGTCCACCGGTGCCCCGGCAGTCCCAGGGCATAGCCGCCGAACTCGCTGAGCACGGCGGCCCTTCCGAGACTGTCCCGGCGGAAGCGGAACTTTCTAAAGTACACATGGCGGCTGTACACATCCCCGCCCCCCTGGTCATGCCAGCCGGAGGCATGGTCGATGGTCCGGGTGCCATCCAGCGCCCGAATTTGCTCCACCGCCTTCAGGGCATCGAACTGGCCCCAGCCCTCGTTGAAGGCCACCCACATGACCAGGCTCGGGCTATTGTACAGCAGCTCCACGGTGGCGGTCAGCTCCTCGTAGTACCGCTGGCGGCTTAGCTCACTCTTGCGCCCGAAGGCGGCATAGTTGTCGTCCACCCGGTTCGTGAGCAGTCCCACCGCCGGCGCCGTAACGACCGCAGGCCGGTAGGGACCGCCGCCGCTGACCATGTCCTGCCACACCAGCATCCCCATCCTGTCGCACAGGTAGTACCAGCGCAAAGGCTCAATCTTGATGTGCTTGCGTAGCATGTTGAACCCCAGAGCCTTCATGGTCTGTATGTCGCAGATCATGGCCTCCTCAGAAGGGGCGGTGTACAGCCCCTCGGGCCAATAGCCCTGATCGAGCACCCCGTTATGAAACAGGGGCCGGTTGTTGAGAAACAGCCGGGGCACCCCCTTTTCATCCTTCTCCACGGCGCACTTTCGCATGCCAAAGTAGCTTTGTACCGTATCCGCCCCAAAGGACACGGAAAACTCATACAGATACGGATCCTCCGGGGACCAGGGCCGCAGGTTCTCGAGCGGCAGATGGATAAGCGCTCCGGCGGCGGCGGCATAGTCCATGCCGTCCAAAGCGATGCTGCACTTTCCCGGCGCGTTGGTGTTCACCTGCAGCAGCACCTGCTGCTGGTCAAACAGCGGCGTAATCTTCAGCCCCGTAATATATTTTTCCGGCACGCTCTCCAGCCACACCGCCTGCCAGATGCCGCTTTGGGCCGTGTACCAGATGCCCCCGGGTCGGCTGCTTTGCTTGCCCCTGGCGTCGCACAGGCGCTCCGTCCCCTCGTCGGCGACGGTGACTTCCAGCACGTTCCGCTCCCTAAGGCTGTCCGTAATGTCGAAGGTGAAAGGCCAGTAGCCCCCCTTGTGCCGCCCCTGCTCCCGACCGTTGAGCAGCACCAGGGCCGTGTGGTCCACCGCCCCGAAGTGGAGCAGCACCCGCCCCCGGTTGAACCCCTTGGGCAGATGAAAGCTCCGGCGGTAGCAAAGGATGTCCCCCGCCGCCTTCTGTCGGTGGATGCCGGAGAGCTCGCTCTCCGGGCTAAAGGGCACCAAAATGGTTTCAGGCAAAGAGCCCTGTGGCTTTGCCTCCTGGGGTCCCATATAGAAGCCCCAGGACCCGTTCAGATTCAGATAGCTCTCCCGCCTTAGCTGGGGCCGGGGATACTCCGGCAGGGGGGCGGCCTTGTCTATCTTTTCTCCCCAGGGCGTGTTCATGGGTTTTTTCTCCTTCTTAGTATGTAGTGTAGCCCGAGTCCCAGGAGTATGAGCACGCTCACCCACTGGGAGAAGGACAGGGGGCCGAGGCTCCCCCGCACGGCGTCCCCCCGGAAAAACTCAATGCCGAAGCGAAACAGGGCGTAGCTCAGTAAATACACCCGCACCAGCCGCCCCCGCATCGGCCGCCGCCTTAGATACAGCCACAGGAGCACCCCGAACAGCCCCAGGTTGAACCCGGCCTCCATCAGCTGCACCGGCAGCCGATGCTCAAAGAAATGCCCCCAGAAAGCCCCGTCCATAGGGATGCCGTAGCAGCAGTGGCCAAAGTAGCACCCGAGCCTTGCAAAACCGTGAAACAGGGGAATCACCAGAGCCACCAGCCCCCAGGAGGAAGAGCGCTTATAGAGGATGTACCGGGAAATCAGCACCCGGGTGGAGAGCAGATACCCCAGCATCCCCCCGTAAAAGACGATGCCGCTGTTGCTCACCAGCGACCAGTCCAAAGGCCGTCCTATGCTCAGCCGGTACAGCCCCAGGGACAAAATGCCAAAGAGCTTGGCCCCAGCGTACAGGGGGATAAGGCTCCCGGACAAAATGCAAAGGAGCTCCGGGTAGCTTAGCCTCTCCCGCACCGCCAAATAGGCGGCGCACCCGGCGGCAAGAATGAGGCCCAGGCTCGCCATGCCGCTGTAGGAAAAAAGATACGAGAATATGCCGTTCACCCTGCGCCCTCCTGTCGTTTGCACCAGTATACTACCCCAGGGGCAATAAAGGCAAGTAAAAAGAAAAATCGTGAGAATTGGGGAGAAAATCAGGGCAAATGCAGGCTGCACAGACATAAAACCCTTGTCATTTCTCCGTTTTTTTGCTATACTGCAACAGAGCGATCATTATGGGGAGGAAATCGGATGAATCTGCAGTATTTTTATAATTTCGTCATCATTGTGGAGGAGGGGAGCCTAACCGCCGCCGCCCGGAAGCTGAACATTGCCCAGCCGGCTTTGAGCAACCAAATCAAGGCCATGGAAAAGAAGTATGGCGCACGGCTCTTCTTTCGGGGGGCTCGCCGCCTGGAGCTGACGGATGCCGGCCGGGTGCTCTATGAGAGGGCCAGGGATATCTGCCAAATCGATCAGCAGGCCAAGAACCAGATTGCCAGCGGCTTCTCCGGGGAAAAGGGTATGCTGCGGCTCGGGGCGTCACCGGCGGTGAACAAAAAGGAGATTCAGCGGGCCTTGCTGGGCTTTGTGCGGGAGTATCCCCAAACGGAGGTGCGGCTGCTGCTGGCCCGGTCCGCAGAGCTGTATAAGATGCTGCAGAACGGCATCGTGGAGGTGGCCTTCGCCTATGGGCTTCTGGAGCTGCCGGAGAATGTGGAGCTGGTGTATTCCGTGGAAAACCCCATGATGGCGGTGTATCGCCCCGGGGCCGGGTTCTTGGATAAGATTAAGAAGGAGACGGTGTCCGTTCGGGATCTGTCCGGCATCCCCCTTGCCATGGAGGAATACTATCAGGCCGAGGCTGCCAGCGCCTTTCGAGCCCGGGACGCCCAGATGTATGTGAAGTCCCTGAGCAGTCTGCCGGATATGGCCCTGGTCATGGCCGGGGAGGGGCTGGCAGTGGCGCTGGTGCCGCAGGGGGCGGTGCAGAACCTGCCGGAGGGACTAAAAACCAAGCGCCTCAGCGACAGCAGCCTGCATAATCCGCGGCTGAGTCTGCTGTGCCAGAAAGGGAACTATCGCTCCCGGGTGGTGAACAACTTTTTGCAGTTGGTCAACGACCAGGTGGATTGGACCCGGCAGGCCAAGCGCCTTCCCGGGGATAAACCGGCGGACAAATAAGCATAGAGGGGGAGACCCCCGACAAGTAGGAGGAACCTGTGAAAAAAACCATACTGTGCCTGCTGGTCAGCCTGCTGCTGCTGGGCTGCACCGCAAGCAAGACCGAAACAGAAACCAAGGAGGAACCTGCCGTGGAAAACACCTATCCCATCGCCACCATCACCATGCAGTCCGGGGACGAGATTCAGCTGGAGCTGTATCCAGACGTGGCCCCCGAAAGCGTGAAGAACTTTATCTCCCTTGCCAACTCCGGCTACTATGACGGCCTCATCTTCCACCGGGTCATCAAGGGCTTCATGATTCAGGGCGGCGACCCGGAGGGCACCGGCATGGGCGGCCCCGGGTACTGCATCAAGGGCGAGTTCGCCGCAAACGGCGTGCCCAACAATGTGTCCCATGTCCGGGGCGTCATCTCCATGGCCCGCAAGGCCCGGCCCCTGGACAGCGCCGGCAGCCAGTTCTTTATCTGCCATGCGGACAGCACCTTCCTGGACGGCCAGTATGCCGCCTTCGGTCGGGTCATCTCCGGCATGGAGACCGTGGACGCCATCGCCGCCACCACCACGGACCCCAACGACAAGCCCTATAAGGACCAGATCATGTCCTCCGTCCGGGTCGATACCCTGGGCGTAGATTACGGCGAGCCGGAGAAGCTCCCGGAATACTAACTCCCCTTTGCCCCGTGCCCCGGGCCGGGGCTTTTTGCTGCCCAAAACGCAAAGGGGCCGTTCAGAAAGCCGCAATTGTCATTTCGACCGAGCAAAGCGAGTGGAGAAATCTCAGAGATTCTCGCAAGAATTTCTTATACTAATCCGCGTCTAAAACATGTGCAGTCGGCGAGCAAATTCTGCGTTGGTTCCATGAGGAGAATCGCAGATTGACTGGGGACCGTCAATCAAGATTTGACGAAGCAGAACCGGCACAGAAGGTGCCGCCCAAT
>JAFSPW010000085.1 GCA_017451295.1 Clostridia bacterium | reverse complement strand
GGGAAGGCTTTTGGAAAACCCTTGCCTCCACCGTTGCGAAGCAATGGGGGAGGTGGCATTTTGGCCTCTGGCCAAAATGTCGGAAGGGGTCTCTTGTCATCCCGACCGAGCGAAGCGAGCGGAGGGATCTCTTAACCGACTCCCTTGTACAAGAGATTTCTCCGCTCGGTCGCTTTGGGCTCCCTCGGTCGAAATGACAAAAGAGCGTTCTTGCCTCCACCGTTGCGTAGCAATGGGGGAGGTGGCATTTTGCCCTCTGGGCAAAATGTCGGAAGGGGCCGGCTTTTTGCCGCCTTTTGGCTGTTTACAAACCGGAGTATATTTGGTATGCTGACTATAAGGCAGTTGTCTGCCGGTGCATTTTCGTGGGCCGGGGTCGGCCGTTCGGTTGTTCCAAGTTTCATACAGACGAAGGGGGAATGGAGTGTGAGAGACACCTTCCGCGGCGGCGTGCATCCCAGGGATCAGAAGGAACTGAGCCGGGAGGCATCGCTGCGTGCATTCGACGCCAGGGGGGACATGGTCTTCCCCATGGCCCAGCACATCGGCAAACCCGCCAAGCCCGTGGTGAAAAAGGGTGATGAGGTCCTGGTGGGCCAAGTCATCGGGGCGGCGGACGGCTTTGTGTCCGCCAATGTCATCTGCTCCTGCTCCGGCAGGGTGAAGGCCGTGGAGAAGCGGCGCACCATCGCCGGGGTTCTGCAGCAGTGCGTGGTGGTGGAGAACGACGGCCAGTATACCCAGATAAGCGATTTTACCGAGCGGCAGGACATTTCCGGCATCACCAACGAGGAGATTTTGCGCCGGGTGGCGGCGGCGGGCATCATTGGCCTCGGCGGCGCAGGCTTCCCCACCCATGTGAAGCTGGCCCCCAAAAACCCGCTGGACATCCAATACCTCATCGCCAACGGGGCCGAGTGCGAGCCCTATATCACCTGCAACGACCAGCTCATGCGGGGCCATGCCAACCAGATTGTGGAGGGCATGGAGGTGATGCTACGCCTGTTCCCCCACGCCGAGGGGGTCATCGCCATTGAAAACAACAAGCCGGAAGCCCTGGCTGCCATGGAGAAGGCGGCGGCGGGGCACCGGCGCATCCGGGTCCAGGGCCTAAGGACCAAGTACCCCCAGGGCGGCGAGCGAAGCCTGATTAGCGTCATCGCCGGCATAGACTATCCCGTGAGCAAGCTCCCGGCGGATGTGGGCTGCATCGTGGACAATGTGGGCACGGTCTACGCCGTGGGCCGGGCGGTCCTGTATAACGAGCCGCTGTTTCGCCATGTCATCACCGTCACCGGGGAAGGGGTGAAGAACCCGGGGAACTTCATCGCCCGGGACGGCACCAGCTTCCGGGAGATGATAGAAGCCGCCGGCGGGCTTGTGGACGAGGGCGCCGTGAAGAAGGTCATTTCCGGCGGACCCATGATGGGCCTTAGCGTCGGCTCATGGGAGGTGCCCATCACCAAGACCACCAACGCCATCACCGTGCTGGTGGAGGACGAGGTGCAAAAGGCCCAGCTTCAGATGACCGCCTGCCTCCACTGCGGCCGCTGCACCACCGTGTGCCCCAACGGCCTCATGCCCCAGATGATGGCGGATGCCATCATTGCCGGGGACTTAGAACGGTTTGAAAAGAAGCTGTACGGTTTGGACTGCATCTTCTGCGGGTCCTGCACCTATATCTGCCCGGCCAAGCGGCCGCTAACGCAGATCTTTAAGCAGACCAAAGCGGAGATTCTGGCCCAAAAGCGGGCCCAAGGAGGCAAATGATGGAGCTGAAGCTGAATCTGTCCGCAAGTCCCCACGTGCGGGACAGGTGGACCACCTCCTTTATCATGCACGTGGTGCTGCTGAGCCTGTTGCCCACGGCGGCGGTGGGGGTCTATGTCCATGGCCTTCACGCGATGCTGGTGATTCTCGTTTCCATTGCCGCCGCCGTCATCAGCGAGTGGCTGTTCTGCCTCCTCTGCCATAAGCCAAACTCCATCGGGGACGGCAGCGCCGCCGTGACGGGCATGCTGCTGGCGCTGTCCCTGAGCCCCACCACGGGCCTTATCTATCCCATCATCGGCTCCGTGTTCGCCATGTGGGTGGTCAAGGGCTGCTTTGGCGGCCTTGGCAAGAACTTTGTGAACCCGGCCCTGGCGGCCCGGTGCTTTTTGCTCATCTCCTTTGGCACGGCCATGACCCGGTACGGGGTGGATGCCGTGTCCTCCGCTACCCCGGTGGCGGAGCTCGCCGCAGGGCATACGGTGAACATCACCTCCATGTTCCTCGGCACCAGCAACGGCGTCATCGGCAGCTCCATCGTGGCCCTGCTCATCGGCGGCCTCATCCTCTGGGGCCTGGACATCATCCACGGGGAAATCTGCTTCTCCGTGCTGGGGGGCTTTGCCCTGTTCATGGGCCTGTTCGGCGGACAGGGCTTTGACGGGAAGTTCCTCCTTGCCCACCTGTGCGGCGGCGGCGTGGTCATGGGCGCCTTCTATATGGCCACGGACTACACCACCTCCCCCGTAAGCCGCCTGGGCCAGCTCATCTACGGCTGCCTCATCGGCGCGCTCGGGGCCATGTTCCGCATCTTCGGGCACACCGCCGACTCCTTCAGCTATTCGGTGATTATCGCCAACCTGTTTACGCCGCTGATCGACATGTTCATCATCCCCAAGCCCTACGCCTATCGCAAATCCGCCATCCGTCGGGCCGCCGGGGAAAAGCCCCTGCCCCTTATGCAGCGGATTCCCAAGCCCGTGGTGGCCCTGACCCTCATCGCGCTTATTGCGGGCGTGGCCCTGTCTGGGGTCTATTCCATGACCAAGGACACCATCGAGGAGCAGAAGGCCGCCGCCGCCGCCGCTTCCTATCGGGAGGTGCTGCCCGAGGCCCTGTCCTTTGAAAAGAGCGAGGAGGCGGACACAGCCATCGAGGCCCTTGGCGGCGCCGTCTATGGCCAGGGCTTTGGCAAGGTCTATATCAACGAAGCCTATGCAGGCTACGACGAGGCGGGGCACCTGGTGGGCTATGCCATCAGCGTCACCACCGCCGAGGGCTACGACGGGAACATCACCCTGTCCATGGGCATCGACGGGGAGGGCACCTTGCTCGGCATCCTGTTCACGGAGCTGAACGAGACCCCGGGCATGGGCATGCGGGCCGGGGAGGAGGCGTTCCTGCGCCAGTTCAAAAACCGGACCTCTGCTGCCCTCATCCACAACAAGGGCGGCCAAAGCGGCCCGGACACCGTGGACGCCATCTCCGGCGCCTCTACCACCACCGGGGCTGTGGTCAACGCCGTCAACGCCGGGCTGGACTTCTATCGCAGCGTCCTGCAGGGAGGGAACTGATATGAACAAGTATACCGAACGGCTCTATAACGGCCTTATCAAGGAAAACCCCACTCTGGTGCTGATGCTCGGCATGTGCCCCACGCTGGCGGTGTCCACGGCGGCCATCAACGGCATCGGCATGGGGCTTAGCTCCACGGCGGTGCTGGTGCTGTCGAACCTGGTCATCTCCCTGCTGCGGCGCGTCATTCCCAACGAGGTCCGCTTGCCCGCCTATATCGTCATCGTGGCCTCGCTGGTGACGGTGACGGAGCTTTTGATGGAGGCGTATCTGCCCTCGGTCTATGAGGCCCTGGGCATCTATATCCCCCTTATCGTGGTGAACTGCATCATCTTGGGCCGGGCGGAAGCCTACGCGAACAAGCACGAACCGGGCCTCGCGGTGATGGACGGCCTGGGCATGGGCTTAGGGTTCACCGTGGCCTTGACCTTAGCGGGCCTTGTGCGGGAGGTCCTGGGCGCCGGCACCGCCTTTGGGTATCAGGTGCTCCCCAAGAGCATCACCCCCATGGCCATCTTCATCCAGCCCCCGGGCGCGTTCCTCGTCATCGCCCTGTTCATCATCATCATGAACGCCATCGGAATTAAGACCCGGCAGAAAAAATTAGTGGAGAGCAACGGCTGCGACGGCAACTGCGGCCTGTGCAGCCTGACCTGTGAGCAGGGAAAGGAGGCCGCCAAATGAAGAGCCTGATTTTGATTATCATCAGCGGCGCCCTTATCAACAACGTGGTGCTGAATCAGTTCCTGGGCATCTGCTCCTTCTTGGGCGTGTCCAAGCAGATGAAGGCTTCCGCAAGCCTTGGTGCGGCGGTCATCTTCGTCATCACCATCGCCTCGGCGGTGGCGAGCCTCTTGTATGACCAGGTGCTCAAGCCCTTTCATCTGGACTTTATGAAGACCATCGTCTTCATCCTGGTCATCGCCGCCCTGGTGCAGATGGTGGAGATGTTCTTAAAGAAGAAGTCCCCCGCCATCTATAAGGCCCTGGGCATCTATCTGCCGCTGATTACCACCAACTGCGCCGTGCTGGGCGTGGCCCTCACCAACGTGCAGGATGGGTACAACTTTGTGCAAAGCGTGCTCTCGGGCTTTGGCACCGCCGTGGGCTATACGCTCGCCATCGTGCTGCTGGCCGGCATCCGCTCCCGGATTCGGGAGGAGGACTTGCCCGCCCCCCTGCGGGGTGCTCCCATCGTGCTGATTTCGGCGGCGCTGATGTCCATCGCCTTCATGGGCTTTGGCGGCCTGTCGTTCTAAGGGGGTGAGAGCATGGTCATTTTGATTACCACCCTGGTCATCACCCTCATCGGTGTCATCGTGGGGGTGGGGCTGGTGTACACCGGCAAGAAGTTCTTCGTCCCCGTGGACGAGCGGGAGGCGGAGGTTCGGGAGTGCCTGCCGGGGAACAACTGCGGCGGCTGCGGCTATGCGGGCTGCGATGCCCTGGCGGCGGCCATTGTGGCGGGGGAGGCTCCGGTGAACGGCTGCCCCGTGGGGGGCCAGCCCGTGGCCGAGAAAATCGGCGGCATCATGGGCACAGAGGCCGAGGCGACGAAGAAGAAGGTCGCCTTCATCCGCTGCAAGGGCACCTGTGAAGCGGCGGGCCAACAAGGCAGCTATGTGGGCGTGCAGGACTGCCGGGCGGCGGTGCTCTCCGGCATCCACATCAAGGACTGCGACTATGGCTGTTTGGGGCTCGGCAGCTGCGTGAAGACCTGCCCCCAGAAGGCCATCTATGTAAAGGACGGGGTGGCCCTCGTGAACCCCGGCAAGTGCGTGGGCTGCGGGCTGTGCGTGAAGGCCTGTCCCAAGGGGCTTATCGAGCTTGTGCCCGAGGGGCAGAAGATCGCCGTCCAGTGCCGGAACCAGGACAAGGGCCCCTTGGTAAAGAAGGTTTGCACCGCCGGGTGCATCGGCTGCAGCCTGTGCACGAAGCAATGCGAATTTGACGCCATCCACATGGACGGGAACGTCGCCAAAGTAGACTATGACAAGTGCACCCAGTGCGGCAAGTGCGCCCAAAAGTGCCCCGTGCAGGTCATCACCTGGCCGGAAGATAAGGAGGCGTAACCATGGAAAAACGGAACCAGGCGGCCAAGCTCCTCATTGGCCTGGTCATCGTGGTGTTTGCGGTGCTGATTGTGGGCGGCATCGTGGGCGGGAAGGATTTGATGTATCACCTTCAAAATCGGGACAAGATCGGCCCCCTGACCCGGGACGACATCGTCTATCAGCAGATCGAAGCCCCCGCCGCCACCAGCCAGGACGGCACCATCAGCGCCCAGGACTGGGCGGCGGACTATCCCTATATTGTGACCACCATGGGCGAAAATGCCAGGAACGAGTACGTGGTGGACTATCTGGAGCAGGATCCGTACCTGGTGAACATCTACGAGGGCTACGGCTTTGCCAAGGACTATGGCTCCGCCCGGGGCCATGAGTATACCCTGATAGACGTGGGCAAGACCCAGCGGCCCCATCCCATGGCCAACTGCCTCACTTGCAAGACCCCCAACTTCGCCAAGCTGGTCAACGACCAGGGGGTGGGGGTGTACACCCTGTCCTTTGAGGAGGTCATGGAGCAGATGGAGGAGGCCGTCAGCTGCTACACCTGCCACGGCAACGAAGCCGGGAACGAAGGAAAGCTCGTGGTGACCCACAGCTATGTGACCAAGGCCCTGGGGGACAACGTCCAGACCATCGACCCGGCCACCCTGTCCTGCGGTCAGTGCCATATCGAGTATTACTTCACCCCCACGGATAAGGAGACCATGATGCCCTACGACAGCGTGGCGGCCATGACCCCGGAAGCCATTCTGGCCTATTACGACAATATGGTCCTGCCCGACGGCACCGTGGGCTTTTCTGATTGGACCCAGCAGAGCACGGGGGCAAAGCTGCTCAAGGCCCAGCACCCGGAGATGGAGACCTATCTTGCCGGCAAGCACGCGGCGCTATTAAACTGCGCCGACTGCCACATGCCCCTTGTGCAGGCGGAGGATGGCACCGTATACCACAGCCATACCCTGGTGAGCCCGCTGGAGGATGAGACCCTTTTGGGTAACTGCGCTACCTGCCATGGGGACACGGACATGGTGAACCTGGTCCATCGGCTTCAGGAGCGGGTCACCGCCCGGGAGACGGAGGTGGGAAATCTCCTGTCCGCCTTCAACGATGCCTTGACGGAGGCCGTGCAGGAGGGTATCATGGACGAGGAAACCTTGAACGAGGTCCGTAAGCTCTACCGGGAGGCCCAGTGGTACTTCGACTTCTGCTATGTGGAGAACGCCGAAGGCGCCCACAACTCCGATCTGGCCTTCCATTGCCTCAGTCTGTCGGAGCAGCGTATCAGCGACGGCATGGCCCTGCTGGGAAAATAAACCAGGATAACAGAAGGTTTGCGGCGGAGAAGGATTTGCGGTTCTCCGCCGCTTTAATACTAATCCACGCCTAACCCATGCACATTGGGCGGCACCTTCTGTGCCGGTTCTGCTTCGTCAAATCTGGATTGACGGTTCCCAGTCAATCTGCGATTCTCCTCATGGAACCAACGCAGAATTTGCTCGCCGACTGCACATGTTTTAGACGCGGATTAGTATTGGAAGGGATGCCCATGAAAAAAGTTTGGAAGTTTCTCTCCTCCATGCCCTTCGCCATCGGTCTGTTGGTGGCGTTGTCGGCGGTGTGCGCGCTTAGCAGTCTCATCACGCAGGGGCAAACCTACGAATGGTACGCCGGGGCTTACGGTCCCCGGCTGGGAGCCCTGATCCTGGCTCTTGGCCTCGATGACGCCTTCCACAGCTGGTGGTTCTGGGTGCTCACGGGGGTCCTGTGCGGGAATCTGTTGCTGTGCAACCTGGTTCGCCTGCGGCCCCTTATAAACCGGACCCGGGGGTTCTATAGCGCCGACGGTCTGCCCGAAACACAGGACGCCGCCCCTGTGGTTCACCGGCCCAAGGAGGTCTTTGCCGCCCTTTCTATGACCCCCCGGGAGACAGAGCGGCAGGGGCAACGGATCCTGTTTGCCAGCAAAAACGGCCTGGGGCTGTGGGGGCCCTGGGTGTGCCATCTGGGGATTCTGCTGCTCGTTGTGGGCTTCTCCCTGGGCCAGGCCCTGCACCGGGAGTATGTGGTCTATGGGGTCAAGGGACAGACCAAGCCCATCGGGGACACGGGCTATGCCCTCACCATCGACGACTTTCAGGTGAAGCTCCGGGCGGACGACACCGTGGAGCAGTATGAAGCCGCCGTCACCGTCTTTCCTCAGGGGGAGGCGGGCCGGGGACAGAGCGCCCGGCTGTCCGTGAACCACCCGGCCAGCCTCTTTGGCATGAAGCTGTATCAGAACTCCACGGGCTGGGCCGCCGCCCTCACCGTGTCCAAAGAGGGACAGGTGCTTGAGGAGCAGATTCTCTGCGCCGGGGAGGGGCTACAGGTGCAGGCGGTGCCCGGGCTCGTGGTGTATCTCAATGCCTTCTATCCCGATTTCTACCTGCGGCCCGGCTATGGGCCCATGACCCTGTCCGGGGCCTTGAACAACCCGGCCTATCTCTACTCCATCTACTTTCAGGATGCCATGGTGGGCATGGACTATTGGCAGATGGAGGAGGGACCCATCAAGGTCAACGACTACGAGTTCACCTTCCACGACCCTGAAAGCTACACCCTGCTTGAGATTAAGAAGGACAAGTTCGCGTGGCTCACATTGATGGGGGGGATACTGGTCTTGCTGGGCCTTGGGCTGTGCTTCTATGTGCAGCCGGTGCAGCTGTGGGCAAGGGAGCAGGCGGACGGCACCTGGATGGTCTATGGCAAGAGCCCCAAGGGCGGCCCCCTGTTTACAGAGCGGCTGCTACAGGCAACGGAAAAAGCAAAGGAGAGCTAACATGCTGCAAGCGGAAAACACCCTGTTCACCCTGGTCATGCTGCTGTATTTTTCAGCCATGATTCTCTATTTTGCCTTCGTGGCCCTGAAAAAGGACCCCATCGTGAAGGTGGCCATGGGCCTGCAGGGCCTGGGGCTGGTGCTGCACACGGCGGCCCTGGTGCTGCGGGGCCTTGCCGCCGGGCGGCTGCCGCTAACCAACCAGTACGAGTTTGCCACCGCCTTTGCCTGGGGGTTGTGCCTGGTGAGCCTTATCTTCATGCTCCGGTTTACGTTCCCCCTGCTGGGGGCCTTCTCCGCCCCGGTGACTTTCCTCATCATCGGCTATGCGGCTATGCAGAGCAAGGAAATCCATAACCTGATGCCCGCCCTGCAGAGCAACTGGCTGGGGTTCCACGTGTCCACAGCCATCATCGCCTATGGGGCTTTTGGGGTTAGCTTTGTGCTGGGCATCATCTTTTTGCTGCGGGACAAAATGAAGGCCCAGGGCTTTTTGGACGAGCACATCCCCAGCCGAGAGAAGCTGGACATCATTGCCTATCGGAGCGTGTCCCTGGGGCTGCTGTTTTTGAGCTTCACCATCATCACCGGCGCCATCTGGGCCGAGCGGGCGTGGGGCAGCTATTGGTCCTGGGACCCCAAGGAGACCTGGTCCCTGGTGACCTGGCTGGTGTACGCCGTGTACCTGCACTTGCGGCTTAGGAAGGGCTGGCAGGGGAAGGCCGCCGCCATCTTCGCCGTGGCGGGGTTCGTATGCGTCATGTTCACCTATATCGGGGTCAACACCTTCCTGCCCGGGGTCCACAGCTATAAGTAATTTTCACTGCAACCTTTTGCCCGCCTGATTGGTGTTAGGGGCAAAGGGAACAAAGGAGAAGAAGATGAAACGAGTGTTTGTGCTGTTGCTGGCGGCCCTGCTGCTGCTGGGCTGTACGCCGCAGGGAACGATAGAGGCCCCGGCGCCCACTGCCGTACCCACCACAAAGGAGCCGGTGCGGCCCGTCTACACGAACCAGCCCGTGGAGCCCAAGAAAGAGGACTGGGAGGCGGCGGACGACGAGGGCTTTGAGGACGCCCCGGAGGGGGTATGGCAGCGGCCCGTGACCCAGCGGGTCAACGACGATTTACGGTACCTCTTTGACACCGCCACAGAGGGGCTCCTGGGGGTGAGCTACGAGCCGATTTTGTACCTGGGCTACTGCATCTTCTCGGGCATAGAGTATTGCCTGCTGTGCAGCGCAAAGCCGGTGGTCCCGGAGGCCGGGGCCAACTATGCCCTTGTGTATCTGCTGGAAGATTTGGAGGGGAATGCCCAGGTGCTAAACGTGCAGACCTGCGACCTTGAGGTGCTGGCGGCACCGGAGGGTATTGTCGGGGGCTGGTCCGCCCCGGAAGACTATGCCTTCAGTCACGAATCACTCACCGCCCTCGATAAGGCCCAGGAGGGGTTCACACAAAACGAGCGGCTCACTGCCCTGGCGCTGCTCGGGCAGCAGGTGGTCGCGGGCATGAACTATGCCATCCTCTGCCGGGGCGTTGGTGAGATTCCCGGCGACGATGCCCCCATGGAGATTGTCATCGTCTATGCCGATTTGCAGGGCAACGCCCAAATTACGCAGCGGTATCCCTTTGAGGAATAATGCATTGCCTGGCGGCCCCCGTGTGAGGGGTCAGACCATTTGCGGCAACTAAAGTTGAATATACTGCAGGAAGGAAGGCCCTCCAAATCGGGCCTTCCTTTTGATTATGTGCCGCAAATTAACGGCGTTTTTGGGCCTTCATATAGCTTACTATAATTCGGCCCAAAGAACGCCGTTTCTGCCCTCCTCCTCGGGGGCCTTGTTGCGCGGGAGAATGACAGGCCCCTTCCGTCATTTTGCCCAGAGGGCAAAATGCCACCTCCCCCATTTGGCTTTACCAAACGG
>JAFSPW010000084.1 GCA_017451295.1 Clostridia bacterium | reverse complement strand
GAGTGGGGGGCATCGCTTGCGCTCAGCAAGGCCCCCGAGGAGGAGGGCAGAAACGGCGTTCTTTGCGGCCGAGCTATAGTTACCTATGCGAAGGCCCAAAAACGCCGTTAATTTGCGGCACATAATAAGAGGAAAGGGCCGCAAAAGGCCCTTTCTACCGACAGTATTCTATAATAAATATGCCGCAAATGGTCTGGCCCCTCATACGGGGGCCGCTTATCTATCCTTGTTCAGAGTACGAAGGGGCTGCCCCTCCAGGAAGCGAAGGAGCTCTTTGGGGGTGCCGGGCAGGGGGACGGTATAGAACTCCGTGCGGCCGGGGACCATGCGGGTGTCGTCGTCGCTGGAGGCCCAGGTGACCCGGCCAAGGACTGGCTCCCCGCAGGCGAGCAGCTCGCCGGGGGGGAGCTCCTGATGCTGCAGCAGGATGGTGGCCTCGTGGTTGTCGGAAATCCAGCGGCCGAAGTTGGTGGTGGGGTTTTTCCAGAGCCAGCGGGTGGTGCCGTCCCTCTCCCCGGCCTTCTTCAGGTATCCGTTATGGATATCCTGGGTGCAGCGCATGAGCCAGATGACATGATAGCCCGCCCGCTGGAAATGCTCGCACACGGGGAAGAAGGCCTTCTCCATGAGCAGGCCGTCCTGGAGCATCATGGCAAAGTGGTTCATGAGCACATAGGCTTCGATGCTCTCCCCTGCCGCCTCCACGGGCACGTTTCGGCACTCTGGCGGCACGAGGCTCCGCCAGGTGTCCTTCCACGCCTCGGTGGGGGATTGAATGTGTTCTTTTTGGGCCTTGCGAAAGAAAAACATGGCGGCCTACTTTCCCGGATTATAGTCGTGCAGGAGCCAGGCAAAGCCCCCGGCGGGGAGAATGAGCCGGCCCGCATCCCGTTCCCTGCCGGTGAGCAGGTCATAATAGCTCTCCACCTCCCGCAGCCACACGGTCTGCTCCGCATCGGAAAAGTTGAAGACCGCCAGCAGCTTTTGCTCCCGATAGTACCTGCCCAGGCCCAGCACATGCTCGTTCCCCGTATCAAGGAGC
Source organism: Clostridia bacterium (assembly GCA_017451295.1). Classification (GTDB taxonomy): domain Bacteria; phylum Bacillota; class Clostridia; order Christensenellales; family CAG-138; genus RUG472. Next base: position 7,151 of record JAFSPW010000084.1, on the reverse strand, counting down.
CACGTGTCCGCCTCGCTGTCAAAAACGGGGAACATGGCCCGCAGGCCCTCCAGCTGCCGGATGGAGGTGAACAGCCGTTCCTCCACGGTGCCCTCCTGTTCCCTGAGGGCGGCCCGGCGCCAGTCCATATTCCCCCGGTGCAGGTAGCGGCTGTCCGCCGCCTTGAGGGGGTCGTCGTGGTAGGTATAGTCGTTCTGCTGGCCGATTTCGTCCCCGCTATAGAGGACCGGCACGCCGCTCAAGGTGAACATGAAGGCGTGGAGCATGGTATCTTTTCGCAGGGCCGCCTCCGTGGCGGCTTTGTCCCCGGCGGCCCGGGCGCTTTCCAGGCCGCACAAACTCGCCGTGGTGCCGCAAAGCCTAGCGTCCATGAGCCGGGGGTCGTCGTTATACAGCTCCCCGCGAGAGACGCTGCCGGGAATCTTGCCGGTGAAGTAGTCGTTCAAAAACCGCTTGTGGGACACCTCCTGCTGGGAGAGGGAACGCAAAAAGTCATAATCGAGCCCCCAGCCGATGTCGTCGTGGCAGCGAAGGTAGTTTAGGAACGTATACCCCTTGGGCAGGGCGAAGAGCTGAGAAAGCTGGTGCTGTAACAGCCGCACATCCTTTGTGGCCACCGTGTGCCAGATGGTGGCCATGGTGGTCACATTATAGAGCATGTGGCACTCGGGCCGCTCCACGGAGCCAAAGTAGGGCACCACCTTGCTGGGCTCCATGACGACCTCGCCTAACAGCAGCGTGCCGGGGCAGACAATCTCCGTTATAAGGCGCATCATCCGCACCAGGGTATGGACCTCGGGCAGGTTCCGGCAGTTGGTGCCGAGCGCCTTCCAGATATAGGGCACGGCATCGAGCCGAATCACGTCCACCCCGTGGTTGCAGAGGTTGAGGAGGTTGTCGGTCATCTTGCGAAAGACGACCGGGTTTGCATAGTTCAAATCCCACTGATAGGGATAGAAGGTGGTCATGACCACCTTTTTTGCCTCCTCGCACCAGGTGAAGTTGCCGGGGGCCGTGGTCGGGAACACCTGCGGCACGGTCTGCTCATAGGCGCTCGGGATGTCCCAATCGTCAAAGAAGAAGTACATATCCTGATAGGCCTTCTCCCCCGCCCGGGCCCGGCGCGCCCACTCGTGGTCCTCGCTGGTGTGGTTCATCACAAAGTCCAGGCACAGGACGATGCCCCGCCGGTGGCATTCCAGGCACAGCTCCGCGAGGTCGGTCATGGTGCCCAGCTCCGGCTGAACGGCGCGAAAGTCGCTGACGGCATAGCCGCCGTCGCTGCGGCCGGGAGGGCTTTGCAGCAGCGGCATCAGATGCAGGTAGTTCACGCCGCACTCGGCCACATACCCGAGCTTCTCCCGAACGCCCTTAAGGTCCCCCGCAAAGGCGTTCACATAGGCGAGCATGCCCACCAAGTCATGGCCCCTATACCAGTTGGGGTGGGCTGCCCTGGCCCGGTCCATCAGCTTCAAGCCCTGGGGCCGGACCTCGTAGGCCCGATACAGCATGTCGATTAAGGCTTCCCACTCGGCCTCCCTGCCAGGATACAGGGCCTCATACAGCTGCCGCAGCTCCTTGTCACGGGAGGCAAAGCGCTCCGCAAATTCCGCTTCCCACTGCATCTTGCTCATACGCCCAGATTCTCCATCTCCTGCAGGGTGGGCATGGCGGGTATGGCGCCCGAGCGGCTGGTGGTCAGGGAGGCGGCGCGGTTGGCAAAGCGGACAAAGGTGGAAATCTCCTCCGCCGTGATGCCCTCGAGGCCGCCCCGCCGGGCAATCTTGCTCAAAAAGGCGCCAAAGAAGGTGTCCCCGGCTCCGTTGGTATCCGCCACCTTCACCTTGTACCCGGGCACGGTGCCCTCCAGGTCCCCGCAGCGCCACAGCGCCCCGTCGCTTCCCAGGGTGACGAGCGCCAGCTTCACGCCCAGGTCCATGAGCTTTTGGGCGGCGGCGTGCGGGTCCTTCTCCCCGCAAAGGAGCTCCGTCTCCTCGTCGCTGATCTTCACCATGTCGCATAGCGGGAGCACGGACCGCATCTGCAGTACGGCGGCATCCTGGCTATTCCAGAGCGCCGCCCGGTAGTTGGGGTCATAGGTGATGAGGGCGCCGTTTGCTTTGGCGGCCTGGACGACACAGAGGATGGTGTCCCGACAGAAGGGGTCCGTGAGGCTCACGCTGCCAAAGTGGAGAATGCCCGTGTCCCCCAGGGCGTCGATGGCCTGTTGCGCGTGGATGCGGGTGTCGGCCCCGGGCTTGCGGCAGAAGGAAAAGCTCCGCTCCCCGGTCTTATCCACGGTGACCACCGCCAAGGTGGTGCTGCTACTCTTGCTCCACTGCATGCCGGAAACGTCCACCCCGTTCTTCTCCAGGGTCTCCCGCAAAAAGCTGCCGAAGGCGTCCTCGCCCACGCAGCCGATGAAGGCGGTCTTCGCCCCCAGGCGCCGGGCGGCTACCGCCACGTTGGCCGGGGCGCCGCCGGGATTGGCGGCAAAGCGGGGGATGCCGTTTTCGTCCGCGCCGATTTGGGTCATGTCGATAAGAATCTCGCCGATGGTGGTGATGGTCATGGGGTCCCTTCTTCCTCCTATACACTAATCTATACAGGGCTATGCCCGGATTATCCCTTTCATAATCATAGCACGGAGAATAAGGGGATTCAAGAGCACTTTTTATACCTTGCCGCCGGGGATAAAATGGGATATACTGTGAACACTATGGATATGAAAACAGCAATGCAGCGGGCGGCTTTCGCCCTTATACTGTGCCTTAGCCTGCTTTTAGGGTGCCAGCAGACCGATTCTGATGATGCCGTCCTGCTTCTGCCCTCCCCCACGGTGGAGGCTCCCCTCACGCCTCTGCCCACGGCTGCGCCCTCCCCCACCGCTACGGCCACGCCCAGTCCCACGCCCACGGCAACGCCCAGCCCCACCCCGGCGGGGCTCATCGGGGGCAAGTATGACGTGTTTAGCTATGAGGGGACCATGGAGGGGGATCTAAGCTACGTCAGCGACAAGCTGTCCATCCGCCTCTCCACCCACACGGACAACCCCTATTCGAGGAGCCGCCTCGTATACTATGTGGCGGATATCTATCTGCAGGACATCACCAGCTTCCGCACCGCCGCCGCCAAGGACTTTTTGACGGACTCCCGCCGCCCCATGAAGACGGTGGCCGCCGGGGTCAACGCCATTTTGGCCGCCAACGGGGACTTTAGCTGCGGCAAGAAGAGCCTGCTGATGATTCGCAACGGGAACTTGGAGCAGCTGGCCTTCTCCAGGAACCGGGAGACCTGCCTGCTGTATCGGGACGGGACCATGGCCGTGTTCACCCCCGACACCCTTTCGGAGGCGGACTTGGATATGGAGCGCATCTGGCAGGCCTGGCAGTTTGGGCCCTATCTTATCAACGAGGACGGCACCCCCCGGACCACCTACACCACCAACGCCAACTTCGGCCAGAACCCCCGGACGGTGCTGGGCTACTATGAGCCGGGGCACTACTGCCTGGTGGTGGTGGACGGCCGCAAGAGCAGCCACTCCCTGGGCCTGACCCTGCCGGAGCTGAGCCAGCTTATGGTGGACCTCGGCTGCACCCAGGCCTTCAACCTGGACGGCGGCGCCACCAGCCAGCTCTATTGGCAGGGGGACATCTTCAACGTGCCCTCCGGAAACCGGAACCAGCTGGACATCCTCTACTTCGTGGAGCCGGAGGGGGAATAGAAGGCGGCACATGCCCGATTACATTCACAACAAAAAGCTGGTGCCCTTGGCCCGGGACCTGCGCCGGAATATGACGAAAGAGGAGCGGCATCTCTGGTATGACTGCCTGCGCTCCTGCCCGGTGCGGTTTTGGCGGCAAAAGGTTTTCGGCCCCTACATCCTGGATTTCTATTGCCCCAAAGCGCGCCTGGTGGTGGAGGTAGACGGCGGCCAGCATACCGAGCCGGAAGCCATGGCCTATGATGCCCGGCGGACGGCCTTTTTGCAGAGCTATGGCCTGCTGGTGCTGCGTATCCCCAACAACGAGGTGAACCAAAACTTTTCGGGGGTTTGCGAGTATATCCTGTTGGCTGTGAAGGAAAGGACGATCCCACCGTCGGCTTCGCCGCCACCTCCCTTTACGCAAGGGAGGCAATGATCCCACCGGCTTTTGCTCCGCAAAACACCTCCCTTTTCGCAAGGGAGGCTTTGACAAACCAAAAGCCCCCCTTGTGTAAAGGGGGGACAAAGGGGGGATTGTCTGCCGCCGGGTTACCGCTCGGCGCAGGTTCTGTCGATAAAGTCCATGAGCTGTGTTTCGTCCTTAAAGCAGGCCAGGAACATATAGTCCCCCATGGCGGCGGAAAGGGCGCCGTCGACCCGGCCCTGCTCCTTCATGCTTTGGCCGTAAGCTAAGAGCACGTCCTCCCGGCTCATGACATAGCTGCGCTTGTCCCTGCGCCCCACAAAGACGCAGTATTGCCTTTCAAGGACAGGCTTTTGCGTTCTATCAAAGGCAATCATGTCCGCCCAAATCTTATACACATCGGTGCCGTTCGCGTAGTTCATCATGGTGGGCGAGATGCCGCCGCTGGGCCGCATGTTCACCTCCAGCGCCACCACGTCCCCCTTCTTGCCCAGGTGCTGATCCCGGTTGAGGCGGAAGAACTCCATATGCACGAACCGGCTCCTGACCCCAAAGGCCTTCACCGCCGCCCGGCCCCGGCTCTGCACATCCTCCGGGAGCTGGCCCCGGATATAGAAGACGCTGGAAAGCTCCCGATTCACCACATCCATCAGGTTCACCACGGTCACATTCCCGGTCTCAAAGAGGGGCTGACCCTGGCTGTCGATGATGGCATCGTAGGAGTTGATGGTGGCGTCGATGAACTCCTCCATGATATAGCTTCTATCGTTCTTGCGGGCAAACCAGTCTGTAAGCTCCTGGGGGCTGCTGAGCTTATAGGTGTCCACAGCCCCCACGCCGTTGTCCGGCTTCACCACCACGGGGTAGCCCACGGTATCGGCAAAGCCGAGACACCCGGGCAGGTCCGCCACCATGTGGTGCCGTGCCACGGGAATCCCCGCCAGGGCGTAGCGCTCCTTCATGCGGGACTTGCACTTGACATACGGCATGTCCTCGGGCAGAAAGCCGGAGGTGATGTGGTAGGCCTCCCTGAGCCGGGCGTCCCGCTCCAGCCAGTATTCGTTGTTGCTCTCGAGCCAGTCGATGGGGCCATACCTATGGATAAAATAGGCCACGGCCCGATACACCTGGTCGTAGTCCTCCAGGGAGGAGACCTTGTAATACTCGTCCATCGAGCCCTGCAGCTCCGCCGATAGCTGCTCATAGGGGCAGTCCCCGATGCCCAGCACCCTTAGGCCGTTGTCCTTCAGCTGCCGGCAGAAGTTCCAGTAGTTGTTGGGAAAGTTGGGGGAGATAAAGACAAAGTTTTTCATGGGGTTGGTGCCTTTCTAAAGTATACTGTCCGTTCTTCCCCCAGCGGGGGAGGATGTCGCCGTTAGGCGACAGGTGAGGGAGAGTGTTCTTTTCTCCCTCAACCGACACTTGCGGCTGCGCCGCTGCGTGCCACCTTCCCCCGCTGGGGGAAGGACTTTTGGCTGCGTTCACAGATGCTGCAAGATGTCCTCGCAAACTCCCGAAAAGTTGCTGTCCACGGCTGAATTGGGATAGCGCAGCACCGTAAGGCCAAGGCCTTTTAGATACGCATCTCGCTTGGCATCATAGGCCTGTTCCTCCGCCTCGTAATGCTGGGAGCCATCCAGCTCAATCACAAGCTTAGCGGCGGCAATATAAAAGTCCGCAATGTACGCTCCAAACACCCGCTGCCGCCGTACCGTCACGGGAAGCTGGGCCAGAAAGTCAAACCAAAGGTGTCGTTCCTGCCGGGTCATCTCATGCCGCATCTGTCGTGCATGCTGCAATGTGTTCGCTTGTATCCGCTGTGTGCTCATACTATGTTCTGAGGATGTCAGCGAAGCTGACAGGTGAGGGAGAAAGATGCTTACAGCTCGTAGAACAGGGTTTGCATCAGGAAGGGGAGTTGGCGCTGCCAGGAGGCTTCAGAGTGGAAGCCCCCGGGGACGACCCGGCTGTTGACCAGCAGCCCTTTGCGGATGAGCAGGGAGGTCATCTCCCCGAACAGGTGCCGCGTGCGCTGGGTGGGCATCTCCTCGGTGCCGTTGTCCATATAGAGGACGGACCCTTCCCCCCGGCCATGGCGAATGAGCTCCTTCACCCCGGCGGGCGAGAAGTCAAAGCTGGGGCTGAGCGCCGCCCCCCGGGAGAAGACGCTGCTGAAGCACAGCAGGGCGTACACCGTCATAAGCCCGCCCATGGAGCTGCCGCCGATGAAGGTGTGGTCCCTATCCGGCAGGGTGGGAAAATGGCTGTCGATATAGGGCTTGAAGGTCTTGGTGATATAGTCCATGGTCAGATGCCCCCGGCCCTTGATGCTGCCAAAGTCCGGATCGGAAAAATCAAAGGGGGCATACTCGCTGATGCGGCCCCCGCAGGGCTCCTCCTCGGCGTGGTGGTTGCACTCCAAAGCGGCAATAATCAGCGGCACGTGGTGCTCCGTCACATAGTCCAGCAGCCCCCAGCTCTTGCCGTAGGAGGCGTCTGCATCCCGAAACAGATTCTGCCCGTCAAACATATACAGCACCGGGTACCGGCGGCTGTCGTCCGCCCGGCTCTCGTCCGGCACATACACATAGGCCTTGCGCTTTTCCTTCCCGGTGAGCGCCGGGATGGTGATGTTCCATTCCAAATACAAGCGGGATTACCTCCCCATCAAACGGATTTACCGGAAAATTGTAGCACCATTGGGCGATAAAAGCAACAGAAAAGGAAAGCTGCCGCCGGGGCGGCATGATAAAAGCCCGGGGCCGCCCCTTCCGTCATTTTTGCCAAGGCAAAAATGCCACCTCCCCCATTGCTTCGCAACGGTGGAGGCAAGAATCCGTTCCTTTGCCAGTTTTGTTTGGCAACGGTGGAGGCAAGGGCGTTCCAAAAGCCTTCCCCTTCGAGGGGAAGGTGGCGCGGCGAAGCCGTGACGGATGAGGTGGCAAGATAAACGCCCGGGGCGCGAGGCACCCGGGCATACCTTACGGTGGAGGCAAGAACGCTCTTTTGTCATTTCGACCG
>JAFSPW010000083.1 GCA_017451295.1 Clostridia bacterium | reverse complement strand
GGCACTCGGTCCAAGTCTTGCCGGCAGCCCGCTCCTCATACACATACTCCAGATTGGCCATATGGCCGGTGAAGCGCCAGCTGGAGGAGCCGTCCATATCGGAGGAGGTGAAGGCATCAAAGCCCAGCTCGGAAGCGCGGGCGTGGATGTCTTCGGCCACGGCCTTCAGGGTCTCGAAGTTTTTGATTTCGTCCAGCTTGTGGCCGGCCTTCTCCAAGAGGTCCACATTGACGATGATGCCGTAGCACTCATAGCAATAGCCGATGGAGACCAGCTTGCCGTTCTCGTCATAGAGGTTGTAGGCATCGGTGTTCAGCTCGTTGGCAATCTTGGTGCCGGTCAGGTCCAGAGCGTAATCCGCCCAGGTCTTCACGCCTTCCTGGTTGCCGATGATGAAGATGGTGGGGGGATTGGACTTGTCCATCTCCGCGGTGAGGGTCTGGCTGTAGGTGCCGGAAGCGGCGGTGACCACATCGACCTTCACGCCGGTCTTCTCGGTGTACATCTTGGCGACCTGCTGGAGCACTTCGTCAGACTCGGGCTTGAAGTTGAGCCAATACACGGAACCGGCGGCGGCTTCCTTTTCAGGCTCCGCCTTTTCAGGCTCCGCAGCGGTCTCGGGCTCGGCCTTGGTTTCAGCAGCGGGCTCAGTGACGGTTTCGGTCTTGGGCTCTTCTGCGGGGGTTTCCGTCTTGGTGCCGGTGCAGGCCACCAGAGCGAACACCATCACAAGGGCCAGAACCAATGCGAGTGTCTTTTTCATACGTTCCTCCTAAAAATTTTTGTTTTGCGCCGGACTTCTTATGGCACAGAGGGCAGCGCTCCCGTCTGTATCTACAGACAAATATACGACTTTCCCCGCCGCTTGTCAATATCCGCGCCAGCCGCCAATAGCGCCCAAAAACGCCGGATTGTCAGTATTTTCCCATTTTTCTGTAAATAATATATGCTTTGAAATCCGGCCATCTTTTCCATATATTACATATATCTATAATCAATAGCTCGGGCAGCAGAGCCTGAAATGGACCTGAAAAAAATATTTGGAAACTTTCACATGGGTTTAAGGTTCGCTGCGTAAGATGAGGGCAGTTCCAGAAAGGAAGGTACTGAACGATGAAAAACAAATTGAAAATCTTGGCGGCCATGATGGTCCTTTGCCTTCTGAGCGTGATGGGGGCGAGCTTCGCCGCCGCCGAAACCAGCGCCTATATTTTTAGCTACGACGATATGTTCTCCAAGCGGGATTTGAAGCAGAGCGCCGATTTGGCCGGCTCCACGGACATCGCCCTTGTCAGCGGCCAGGACGTGCACATCACGGAGGCCGGGGTCTATGTGCTTTCCGGCACCGCCAGCAACGTGACGGTGTATGTGGAAGCCGGGGACGACGACAAGGTGCAGCTGGTGCTGGACGGGGTCAGCGTGAGCAACGACAGCCTGCCCGTCGTCTATGTGAAGACCGCCGATAAGGTGTTCATCACCGTCAGCAGCGACAGCTCCATGGCCGTCACCGGCACCTTCGCTGCGGACGGCACCACGAGCCTCGATGGGGTCATCTTCTCCCGCAGCGATTTGACCCTGAACGGGGAAGGGAAACTCACCATCACCTCCAGCAAGAACGGCATCGTCTGCAAGGACGATTTGAAAATCACCGGCGGCACCTATGACATCACCGCCGCCTCCAAGGCGCTGGAAGCCAACGACTCCATCCGCATCGCCGACGGCACGCTGAACCTGACCGCCGGAACCGACGGGCTCCATGCCGAGAACGAGGACGACGACACCAAGGGCTATGTGTACATCGCCGGGGGCACCATCACCATCACCGCCGGGGACGACGGCATCCACGCCACCTCCGTCATCGAGGTGAACGACGGCACCATCACCATCACCGCCGCCGAGGGCATCGAGGGCACCTTCATCCAGATCAACGGCGGCACCCTCACCATCAACGGCAAGGACGACGGCATCAACGCCGCCCGCAAGTCCTCCGCCTACACCCCCACCATCGAGCTCAACGGCGGCACCGTCACCGTGGTCATGGCCTCCGGGGATACGGACGGCATCGACTCCAACGGCAACATCACCATCAACGGCGGCACCATCAACGTGACCGGCGGCAGCAGCTTCGACTATGACGGCACCGCCACCTACAACGGCGGCACCATCATCGTCAACGGCCAAACCCTCTCCTACATCCCCAACCAGATGATGGGCGGCATGGGCGGCCAGTCCGGCACCGGCTCCTCCGGCCGGGGCGGCTTCTTCGGCCGGTTCTTCGGCTAAAGCAAACAGCAACAAAGGGGCCGTTCAGAAAGCCGCAATTGTCATTTCGACCGAGCAAAGCGAGTGGAGAAATCTCAGAGATTCTCGCAAGAATTTCTTACTACGCTCGGGATGACAGGGCTTTCTGAACGGCCCCTCTGCTTGTTCTATGCCGTTACGGGTTCACCGTCAGCCGGGCGGCAAAACGGCTGACCCAGGAACAGGCCCGGCGTCTGGCCGCTTTTCTGGAAAGCCTGTAAAATAGCTGCTTTTAGGGTTCGATTCCCATGAAAACAGGATATTCCGCAAAAGTGTGAAAAGGAAAGGGGGAACACCTCATTCGTCACTCGCTGCCAGCAGCTCGTGCCACCTTCCCCTCAAGGGGAAGGCATCCTCCTCCCAGCCAAAAGCCTTCCCCTTGGAGGGGAAGGGGGACCGCTTGCGGTGGATGAGGTGGTCTCGTCGAAGCCATACCTTTCGTAGAAGAGCCCGAAAACAGCCATATTGACATACGCAAAGGGGCTGCCCGCGGGCAGCCCCTTGTTGGTGGGAAACGTATCGTTAGTCAACCTTGATATAGTTCTTGTGAATCCAGCCGTCCTGGCCGTCAAAGTCCACCTCAAACCAGCTGCCGGAGAAATCCTTTATGGTATAGGTGGCATCCTTCTTGGCAGTGCCGATGGTCTTAAAGAGGGTGCCGGGACCCTTGCGAACGTTCACCTCGGTTTTGCAGTTGACGATGGTGGCATCGTGGCCCTCATAGGAGAGCTTCATATGGGAGTTATGAATCCAGCCCTCTTCGCCGTCAAAATCCACCTTGTACCAGCGGCCGGAGATATCCTCGATGGTGTAGGTCTCATCCTTCTTGGCGACACCCAGCAGGGCATACTTGGTGCTGGGACCCTTGCGGACGTTGACCCAGGAGATGCAGTTATAGACGGTGGCATCCCAGCCGATGAGGGAGCCCTCGATATCCACGGTCAGGGTGGCTTCGGCGCTTTCCACCGTGCCGTCGTTATTGATCACCAGGCAGCGATAGGCATAGCCGTCCATGGAATAGGTAACGCCCTTGAGCACGAGCTTCGCCTTGGTGGCCTTGGCGACGTTCTTCCATTCGCTGCCATCGGTGCTGACCTGCCACTGATACTTCTTGGCATTGAAGGCCTTGACGGCGAAGACGGCGCTCTTGCCGAGCTTCACCTCGGCATCCTCGGGCTCGGCATAGACCACGGGCGGCGTGAGCAGCACGGTGAGGGTGACCTCATCGGAAACCTCGTACCCGGCGGCGTTAGCCACCACGCAGCGGTACTGATAGCCGTCCATATCCTTGGTGGCCTTCACGGACAGGCGCTTCTTGGTGGCCTTGGCGATGTCGGTCCAGGTGGTGCCCTCATCCCGGCTCACCTGCCACTGATACCACTTGGCATCCTCCGCCTTCAGGGAGAACACGGCCTTCTTGCCGTTCTTCACTTCGGCATCCTCGGGCTGGGTCTCGATGTAGGGGGTACCCAGCAGGTCCGCGTTGGCCTCCTCGCTGATGGGCTCAGCAAGCACAGCCTCCTCCTCGCCTTCCGTAGCAGGGGCTTCGGCTTCTTCCGGCTCCTGGGCTTCTTCCGGCTCCTGGGCTTCCACCACCTCCTCGGCGGGAAGCTCCTCGGGGAGCACCTCATCCTCCTCTGCCATGGCGGCAAAGGGCAGGGCCGTCAACAGCAGCAGCGCTGCCAGCAGCAGAGACATCATGCGTTTGTTCATTTACTCAAACCCTCCATTTCCACATATTGTCAATGCAAGTGTAAGCTCTTATTCACAATATATCAACACATTTTTAATAATATATTCATTTTTTTACAAAACGATACTCCCTTGAAAAAAGCGCTTGCGGCCCCAGTCGCTACCGAAGCCCTAAAAATGATGTCCCTCGTTTCACTCGCCCTGCTGCGATGTTTGTCCCTCTCCCCTCTCGTGCCGCAGGCATGCATCATCAGCAAAGCGCCATCATTGGCATAGCCAACATCATTTGCCCGATAGGGCAAACATCTCTCGTGCCGCAGGCATGCATCATTAGCAAAGCGGCATCATGCGCGAAGCGCACATCATTTGCCCGAAGGGCAAACAGCATATAAAAAGCCACCCGCTTGGGGTGGTTTTTCGTGGCTAAAGATTGCTGTTTTAACAAAACATGGGTAATCGTTAAATTTCGTAACGTCTTGACTCAGTTGGATTTCTTTTCAAAAACGGAATTCCAATCACAGGTAATATCTTGGCCCCATGCATCTGAACCGTAGTTCTGCAAGCCCTTATTGTTAGAGCACTTTTTTGAAGCAAAATCGAAGAACGTTCTCACATCAGCAACATTAACGGTTGCCGTGTTATCCTCGAAAAAGGAAATATGGAAGGTTTCACCTTTCAGGTATTTGGGATGACAAAGCGGGATAGCACATAGTATCTTGCTGTTTGTATTGTCGGTTCCGTAAATGCAAATGACATCCGGCTCTTTTTCGACAACGATCCCCATATCGTTCCAATGAAACATTTGCACCTTTTTGCCAAAGAGAGAAAAAGTAAATGAGTAATCTTGATGCTGCATTTCCAAACCTCCATATAGATAAAAATAGGGTTGCTATCCTTGTTAAAATAGCAACCCTTTTTTGGCGCGCCCGGGGAGATTCGAACTCTCGACCTACCGGTTCGTAGCCGGGCACTCTATCCGCTGAGCTACGGGCGCACATATGCGGGGCAACCAAGGGGTCAACCCGGAATGCGATACTATTGTAGCCACCCGGGACCAAATTGTCAAGAGGAAAAATGACGGCCCCGGAGGCAAATCGGTCTTACTTGCCCAGCTCCTGGGCGGGCAAATCCTCCGTCAGGTTGATGACGGTGGCGATGCCGGCGTTTTTTATCATGCGGGAACACATGACGCAGGGCTCCGCCTTTTGAAGGGGCTGCCCGTTTTCAAAGCCGAAAAGATAGAGGGTGGAGCCCAACATCTCGTTGCGGCTGGCGGAGATGATGGCGTTGCATTCGGCATGGACGGCCACGCACTTTTCGTACTGCTCCCCATGGGGCACGCCGTGGGCTTCCCGCCAGCAGACCCCCACATCGCAGCAGTTCTCGTCCCCCCGGGGGGCGCCGTTATAACCGGTGGCCAAAATCTCGTCGTTCTTGACGATGACCGCCCCGTACTGCCGCCTGAGGCAGGTGGAGCGCCGGGCCACCTGAGATGCTATGTCCAAATAATACTGCCGCTTACTGACCCGATCCATGGTGTCCTCCCGCTATAGCTTCATAATATATTTGAGTATACCATGGCTCGGAGCCCTTGGCAAGGGGGCACCTCCTCAGCTGCGCCCGGGCATTCCATAATGGAGCGAAGCGAGAAATCATGGCGCAGCCAATTCATGGGCGTTAGCCCAATTCATGGCGAAGCCAATTCATCAAATGATTTGCACCTCAAGGTGCATGAATTGCCCTGCGGGCATGATTTGAACCTTCGGTTCGTGATTTGACGGCTATCGCCGTCGTGAATTGCCGCTGAGGCGGCATGTGCCCCCTCACACGGGGGCCGCCGGGGGCCGCCGAAGCCGCCCATTTATGCTCCTGCACATTGACGGCGGAAAGGGAATAGGATATACTATGGGGCGGCAAAAATTCTGGGAGACACAATGATAAAATGACAAAGGATTATGTACAGCTGCAGGAGCAGGCGGAGGAGCTGCGAGCCAGTTTCCGGGGGTTGCTGTATCCCCACTGCTTCTTGCAGATTCGCAGCGAGCAGCGGTTCGAGGCGTTGATACTCGACGTGCTCAGGCGGCTGATGGACCAGGAGGCGGCCCAGGCGGCCACCCAGGTGCTGGTAGGGAATATGCCAAGGCTTCGGGAGCTTATCGACGGGGACGTGGACGCCGCCTACCAGGGGGATCCGGCGGCCCTGAGCCGGGAGGAGGTCATCCTCTCCTATCCCGCCTTCTCCGCCATCAGCACCTATCGGCTGGCGCACGAGCTGTATCTATTGCAGGTGCCGCTGCTGCCGAGGCTCTTGACGGAGCAAGCCCACCGGGAGACGGGCATCGACATTCACCCCGGCGCCGCCATCGGTCCGCACTTCTTCATCGACCATGGAACCGGGGTGGTCATCGGGGAGACCACCGTCATCGGGGAGAATGTGAAGCTGTACCAGGGGGTGACCCTGGGGGCAAAGAGCTTTGCGGTGAACCCGGACGGCACCCTGACCAAGGGCATCAAGCGCCACCCGAACATCGGCAACAACGTGGTCATCTACTCCGGCGCCACCATCCTGGGCGGGGAGACGTTCATCGGGGACGGCTGCATCATCGGGGGCAACGTGTGGCTCACCAGCTCCGTGCCCGCTGGGTGCAAGGTCTATTCCCACCCCCACATCGAGAAAAGAGGGGGACAGGATGCGCTATAACCAAACGGCCCTGCTGGTGGATTTGGACGGCACGCTGCTGAACACCCGGGGCGAGGTTTCCATAGCCGATCGACAGGCCATCGCCGACTATATCGCTGGCGGAGGCCTGTTTGCCATTGCCACGGGCCGAGAGCCCCGCAACGCCCGCAAGAGCCTGCCGGGACTGCCCCTGCCGGGTCCCGCCATCGTGCTCAACGGCACGGGCATCTATGACTTTGGAGCCGACCGGTATGTCACCACCTTTCCCATCGACATGGCTGCGGCGGCGGACGTGGTGAACCGGTGCCTGGCCCTGGGGCTGCCCCTCGATATCCATGTCTACACCCCGGAGGGGATACTCTACGCCACGCCGCTGGAGGCGGCGGAGCCGAGCTTTTTGCAGATTCACCAGCCCACGGCCTATGCGCCCATGGACAAGCTCCTTGGCATGACCTGGCTCAAGGTGCTGCTGCTCGAGCGGGTGCCGGGGGCGCTCATTCCCATGCGGGCGTACTTACAGGAGCAAGGGTATGATAAGCGGCTGAACCTCGTGGAGGGCACCACGGATGTGGTGCAGGTGGGGCTCTATCAGGAGCTGCTGCCCATAGGGGTCCACAAGGGCACGGCGGTGGACGCCCTGCGGCAAATCGAGCCCTTTACGGGGCGGACCTTCTTTGCCATGGGGGATTATTGGAACGATTTAGAGATGCTTCGGGCGGCGGACGTGGCCTGTGCGCCCAAGAACGCCATCCCGGAGATTCAGGCCGTCTGCGCCCATGTGCTCCCCTCCCACAACGACAGCGCCGCGGCGTACCTGATTCGTGAGCTTATGCCCCGGTTGTAAGGAGAAGACTATGGTGGAAGTGGTGGCGGCCCTCATCGTGCAGGAGGGCCGGTTCATGATTTGCCAGCGCCCAAAGCACAAGGCCCGGGGGCTGCTGTGGGAGTTCGTCGGCGGCAAGGTGGAGAAGGGGGAGACACGGCAGCAGGCGCTTATTCGGGAGTGCCGGGAGGAGCTGGGCATCACCGTAGCCCCGGGGCGGGTGTTCATGGAGGTGGACCATGTGTACCCCGACATCACCATCCATTTGACCCTGTTCTATGCCGCCATTACACAGGGCCGACCCCAGAAGCTGGAGCACAACGATATCCGCTTCATCACTCCCGACGAAATCCCCCAATATCCCTTCTGCCCAGCCGACGAGGCCATCCTCCGACATATTCGGGAAGTGGGGATATAAATAGACGGCCCCCGTGTGAGGGGCCAGATCATTTGCGGCATATTTAATATGGATTACTGTAGGTGGAAAGGGCCGTCCGGCCCTTTCTCCTTATTATGTGCCGCAAATTAACGGCGTTTTTGGGCCTTCATATAGCTTACTATAATTCGGCCCAAAGAACGCCGTTTCTGCCCTCCTCCTCGGGGGCCTTCTGACGGCCCCCGTGTGAGGGGGCCGCAATGCCGCCATCGGCGGCCATTCACGACGGCAAT
>JAFSPW010000013.1 GCA_017451295.1 Clostridia bacterium | reverse complement strand
ACCTCATCCGTCACGGCTTCGCCGCGCCACCTTCCCCTCGAAGGGGACGGCTTTTGGAACACGCTTGCCTCCACCGTTCCCGCAAGGGAATGGGGGAGGTGGCATTTTGCCCTCTGGGCAAAATGACGGAAGGGGGAGGAAATTCACGAACCGAAGGTTCATTTCACGCCCGCAGGGCAATTCACGCACCGTGAGGTGCAAATCATTGAATGAATTGGCTTCGCCATGAATTGGGCTGCCGCCCATGAATTGGCTAAAGCCATGATTTCTCGCTCCGCTCCATGAAGGAAGGCCCGGGTGCCTCACGGCCCCGGGCTTTTATCTTCCCCCTCCCGGATGGAAGCCGCGCATGTAAGGCAGCTGGCCATGTTTACAGTTTATTCATTGAAAGGAAAACGGGGCGATGGTACAATTTACAGCATAAAAAACTGGGGTTTTGCGCCCGAAAGGATATAGTTGTATGGGTTTGTTTTCATCCTCCGATATTGGGGTGGATCTGGGCACCGCCTACTCCCTGGTGTATGTGCGGGGCAAGGGCATCGTGCTGCGGCAGCCGTCGGTGGTGGCGGTGGAGCGGGGCACCGGGAAGCTCAGCGCCATCGGCGAGGGCGCCCGGGAGATGCTGGGTCGTGCCCCGGAGGACCAGCTGGTGTTCCGGCCCCTGCAGGAGGGGGTCATTGCCAACTATGACGCCACGGAACGGATGCTCTCCGCCTTCTTCCAGGAGGTGGTGGGCAGCCGCATCTTCTTCAAGCCCCGGGTGGTCATCGCCGTGCCGAGCCGCTCGACGGAGGTGGAGAAGCGGGCCGCCATAGAGGCAAGCGAAGGCGCCGGGGCGAGGTATACGTATCTAATAGAGGAGCCCATGGCGGCCGCCATCGGGGCGGGTATCGACGTGTTCTCCCCCCGGGGCACCATGCTGCTGGACATCGGCGCCGGCACCTCCAACATGCTGGTGTGCTCCTTGGGGAAGGTGGTGCGCTCCACCTCCATCAAGGTGGGCGGGGACAAGTTCGACGCCGCCATCGTCCGCTACTTCAAGCGCCAGCACGGCATCGTCATCGGTCAGAACGCCGCCGAGGATTTGAAGATTCGCTACGGCTCCGCCTACCCCCGCAAGGAGGAGATTTTGATGGATGTGAAGGGGCGGTCCCTGGGCGGCGGGCTGCCGCTGGCGCTGCAGCTGGGGAGCAACGAGATCACCTATGCCCTGAGCGAGCCGCTGCGCGCCATTGTGGAGGAATTGAAGGATGCCCTGGAGCAGACCCCTGCCGCCCTCTGCGGGGACATTACGGAGACGGGCATCTGCCTGACCGGGGGCAGCGCGCAGCTCTATGGCCTTGACAAGTTCATCTCTGAGCAGACGGGCGTGCCCTGCTATGTGGCGGAGGACCCCATGAGCTGCGTGGCCATCGGCGCCGGGAAGGTGCTGGAGGATATGAAGCTGTATCAGGATGTGTTGTACGACTATCGCCGGGGGGACTATTACGAAGCCTGAGGAGGCGCCATGGGGAACACCTTTTTCTTTGCCTGGGAACCGGAGCTGATGATTTGGCTGCAAAGCCATTTGGGCGACTTCGGCCTGGGGCTGATGTCCTTCTTCTCGCTGTTTGGGGAGGAGCTGCTGCTGGTGCTGGTCATGGGCTTTTGCTACTGGGCCTATGACAAGGAACTGGGCAAGGCCATCGGGCGGAACGTGTGCGTGGTCAGCATGGGCTTCCCGCTGATAAAGAATGTGGCCCTGCGGCTTCGGCCCTATATGGTCTGCCCGGGGGTGAAGTGCCTCAAGCCCGTGGACCCTCAGGCGGACATCATGGACCTTGCCGCCCAGGGCTATTCCTTCCCCAGCGGGCACAGCAGCGGGTCCGTGGCGGCGTATGGGTCCTTGGCGCTCTATGAAAAGCACAAGTGGGTGAAGGTTCTGGGCGTGGCCCTGCCCCTGCTCGTGGGCATCAGCCGGTTCTGCGTGGGGGTACATTTCCCCACGGATGTGCTGGCGGGCTGGGCGCTGGGGCTTGTGGTGGTTTTGTTGTTGCCCCGGGTGCAGGGGCTGTTTTCCCGCCGGTGGGTGTTCTATGGAGTGATCTTGCTGCTGGCGCTGCCCG
This sequence comes from Clostridia bacterium, assembly GCA_017451295.1. Lineage (GTDB taxonomy): Bacteria > Bacillota > Clostridia > Christensenellales > CAG-138 > RUG472. The sequence goes on along the minus strand of JAFSPW010000013.1, from coordinate 5,932 downwards.
GCTGGTTCTACTGCCAGACCGACGACTACTATACGAGCTTTGGCATGGCGGCTGGGTTCTTTGCGGCGGACCTGTTTGAGGAGCGGTTCGTCCGCTTTACCGGCACCCGGACCCCCTGGAAGATGGCGGTGCGGGTCCTGGGCGGCGTTGGCATCTACCTCGGGCTCAACACCCTTTGTAAGCTCCCCTTTTCCCCCGCCTTCCTCGCCTCCGGCAGCTTCCCTGCCCACCTGATTCGCACCCTCCGCTACGGCCTCATCCTGTTCGTGGATGTGGGCCTGTACCCGCTGGCGTTTCAAAAGTTGAAATTTTAGTACGTTGCCGCTTTTTCTCTTTATACAAAGAGGAAAAAGCGGCGCAAAAAGTAAGGATTTTTCGATATGGACGAATTTCGGATTAAGAAAGCGAGCTTTTTTACCAGCGTGGGGCTAAACGGCAGCTACCCAGAGAAGCGGCCCGGGGAGATTGCCATGGTGGGGCGAAGCAACGTGGGCAAGAGCAGCCTTATCAACTGCCTCTGCCGCAACGGGAAGCTGGCCCGCATCAGCGCCGCCCCGGGGAAGACCCGGCTGGTGAACTATTACCTGATCAACGACAGCTTCTATCTCGTGGACCTGCCGGGGTACGGCTTTGCCCAGCGGAGCAAGCAGGAGCAGCAGAGCTGGGGCCAGCTCATGGAGCAGTATTTGACCTCCGGCCGGGTGGATCACCTGTTTTTGCTGCTGGACATCCGCCACGAGCCCACGGCGGAGGACAGGCAGATGTTCCAGTTTCTGCTCTACTACGGCATCCCCTACACCATCATCGCCACCAAGAGCGACAAGGTGAGCAAGGCCAACCGCCAGAAAGCCGCCAACCAGAACGCCAAGCTGGTGGGGGCGCCCCCTTGGGGTCTGCCCTTTAGCGCCGAAACCGGGGAGGGCCGGGAGGAGCTGACGGGGCGCATCGGCCGCATCGTGGAGGAAAAGCAAAAATCGGCAGGGGAAATTGAGCCGGAACCCTTGACAGAATAGGCCGCTAACTGCATACTATGTGGCATAAAACAGACGGGGGAAGCAACCATGGCCTTACAAAAGTGTCCTAAATGCGAGCTAAACTATCTGCGGCCCGGGGAGACCCTGTGCCACGTGTGCCAGCAGTCGACCAAGCGCCAGCCTAAGACAAGGCCCGAGGAGCAGGAGCTCATCATGTGCTCCAACTGCGGGGAGGCTCCGGCGGTGAAGGGTTCGGACCTGTGTGAGGAGTGCCTTCAGGAGCGCAAGCGGGAGGCGGAGCTCGAGCTCATGGCCGACAAGCTTCGGGAGGATGAAGCGGATATGCCTCTGGAGGAGAATATCGACCCGGAGGAGGACGAGGAGGAGTAAGCTGCGCCCATGCCCCGCATCTTTGCCATCGGTGATCTGCACCTAAGTTTGGCCGTGGAGAATAAATCCATGGACATTTTCGGCCCCGGTTGGGCGGGCCATATCGGGCGGCTCACGCAGGGCTGGCAGGACACCGTGGGGGAGGGGGACCTGGTCCTCGTTCCCGGGGACATCAGCTGGGCCCTTCGGCCGGAGGAAGCGCTGGCGGATTTGGCCTTTATCCACAGCCTCAAGGGCCACAAAATCCTGCTGCGGGGGAACCACGACTATTGGTGGACCGGCTATTCTAAGCTCCAGGCCATGCTGCCTGCTTCCATGGAGGCGGTACAGAACAACGCCGTTGTTTGGAAGGACGCCGTCATCGGCGGCACCCGGGGCTGGAACACGCCGCTGAGCCCGGATTTTTCCGAGAGCAAGGACAGAAAGATTTTTGAACGGGAGAAGCAGCGCCAGCTCCTGTCGCTAACAGCTATGGCCCCGGGCCGTCTGCCCATCTTCATGCTCCACTATCCCCCCTTTACGGAGAAGGGGGAGCCGACGGACTTTGCCCGGCAGCTGGAGGACCGCGGCATCGCCCACTGCGTCTATGGGCACCTGCACGGCAAGTCCTGCCTGGGCGGGTTCCAGGGGGTCTATGAGGGGACAGAGTACCATTTGACCTCGGCGGATTTTTTGAGCTTCGTGCCCCGGCTGATTCAGGAATTATAGGCAAGCGCCTGCATATACTGAGCCTGTGAAACACAGGCTTTTTTTGTTGTGCATAGTTGCTCTGCTGGGCTGTGGAGGGACCGCCGAGGTACAGAGGGAGCCCCTGCCCACGCCCGAGAGGTACTACATCCTCCTCGATGCCGGTCACGGGGGCTTTGACGGGGGCGCCGTGGGCACGGTCACCGGGGTCCAGGAAGCGGGGCTAAACCTGCAGGTGGCGCTGCTCGTGCAGGCGGAGCTGGAGGCGGCGGGGGCACGGGTGCTGCTGACGCGCACCGGGCCGGAGGCGCTCGGCGACACCAAGAAGGCGGACATGGCCCGGCGGGGGGAGCTGCTTCAAAGCGAGGGGGCGGATGCGGCCCTGTCCATCCACATGAACAAGTTCCCCGACCCCACGGTGAAGGGGCCCATGGCCTATTTTCAGGCCGGGTCAGCGGAGGGGGAAGCCCTGGCCGCCCGGGTCATCGCCGCCCTGACGGAGGACTTGGGGCTCCCCGAACGCCGCCCCAACCCGGGGAACAACTTCGTCACCCGCGTGCCCACCGCCCCGGCGGTGTTGGTGGAGTGCGGGTTTTTGAGCCACCCGGAGGAGGAACGGCGCCTCCAGGACCCGGCGTATCAAAGCACCCTATCTAAAGCCATCGCCAGGGGTGTGATGGCGTATTTGCAGGAGGGGGAGGGAGAAGAGTAAAGAGGGAAGGGTTGTCGATATAGGGCGATGCCCTTCGATATATTTGCTCTGCAAATTCGATATATGCTTCCAAGGAAGCATTCGATAGGATATACCTCCTTTCTTGTCCGCAGACATATCGCATCGAAGATATATCGCACCCTTTATGGGTATATCGCACATCCGGCAGGATGTATATCGAAAATGGGCGGCCAATTTGCGGTACATAATCAAAAGAAAGTGCGGTTCGCCGCACTTTCTTCCGACAGTTTTATTCAACTTCAGTTGCCGCAAATGGTGTGCCTCCTCACACGGGGGCTGCAGGAGCCGCCCATTTATATTCCCCCTCACAGGCTCTGCAGGCGGGCGGTGAGGTAGGCGGTGAGCTGATGGAGGGTCTCCGTAAGGCCTGAGGGGGTGGGAGCGCTGCCCTGGGCCAGGGTGCCGCGGCCGCCGCCCTTGCCGGAAAGGGCCAGGTTGATGGCGGGAATGAGCTCCCCCATATCAAGGCCAATGCCGTTGCTGCAGACAACATAGGTGAGATTCCCCGCCTTTTCGCACAGCAGCAGGCTCAATCCTCTTTCCGGCAGGGTGCCAAGGGCCAGGGGCCGAAGGCGCTTGGGGTCCGTGTCCACGAGCTCCACGAGGAGCTTTTTCCCCTTCACCTCCCGGGCCCGGTCCATAAGCTCCCGGACGAGGTAGGTTTCAAGCCGCGCCGTCAGCGCCGCCTTGTCCTTCTTCAGCTCCTTTAGCTCCTGGGTCTGCTTGTCCACGGCCGAAAGCACCTCCTCCGCCCCGGTGGAGAAGCCCCGGGCCAGGGTGTCCACCGTGCGCTGCAGGCTCTGGAAGTATCGCAAGGCCCGACCGCCGCAGAGGAAGGTGCACCGCATGCCACCCTTGTAGGCCGCAGCGGCGGTGATTTTGATGCAGCCAATCTCCCCGGTACTGTGGACATGGGGCGCACAGCAGGTGCAGCTGTCCGCATCCTCAATGGACACCACCCGGATGGGCGCCGTCAGCCCCTCGGCGTGCTTGCGTAGGGGCACGTTCTGCAGGTCCGCCTCGCTGTCATAGAAGGCGGCGGACACCTTCAGGTTCCGCCGAACGAGGGCGTTGGCCATGTCCTCCATGGCGGCGATTTGCTCCGGGGTCAGGGGCTTGTCCAGGTCCAGCGTGGCGTAGCTTAGGGCGCAGTGGAAACCCACATTGGCGGCATCAAAGAGCTTAAAGGCGCACCAGCTCAACAGGTGCTCCCCGGTGTGCTGCTCCATGATATCGAGCCGCCGCCCCTCGTCGATATGGCCCACCACCGTCGCCCCCACGGGCAGCGGCGCATCGGTGCGAAGGAGTAAATCCTCCCCCGCCTCCCGAACGTCCGTCACCGCCACGCCGCCGAGCGTCCCCACGTCGCAGGGCTGACCGCCCTTGTTGGGGAAGAACACGGTCCTGTCCACCAGCACATCATAGCCCTCTGCCGCCGGTTCACAGCATAGCACCCGACACTCGTTCTCAAACAGATGGGAATCCACAAAATACAGCCGCTCCGTCATGCCGCACCTCCAAACATGTTGGGACCAGTATAGCATATCCCCCGGGGAAATGGTAGCCCTGGGGGGGATAATGGAGCGAAGCGAGAAAGCATGGCGCAGTCCGTGACGGAAGAGGAGGCGGCAACGCTCATCCTCGGGGGGTATGAAAAAAGGCGGGAGGGTGTATCATCAGAGTGGGGCGCTGTACAGGAACGAACCGAAGCCCGTAACTGATGCACAATCAGCATCTTCAAACACGCAGAAATTGCATATTTAGAATTGACAAAGATATGCAAATCCTGCATAATCAAAGCAAAGGGAAGGTGCAACACTATGACAGAGTTAAAGTCTCGCAGAATCGAAAAGAAGCTCACGCAGCAGGAAGCCGCCAAGCGAATCGGTGTTTCGCTGCGCTCCTATGTCATGTATGAAAACGACGAGAGCAAGGCGGACACCGTGAAGTACCGCTTTTTGCTGCAAGAGATGGAGAAGATAAACCCTCTCGATGAGCATCACGGCATCCTCACCCTGCAACAGATTAAGAGCATCTGCGCCCAGGTGTTTGCGCCCTATCAGGTGGAGTTCTGCTATCTGTTCGGCTCCTATGCAAAGGGGAAGGCAACGGGAGAAAGCGATGTGGATCTCTTGATTGCCACACAGACCACCGGGCTTCGCTTTTATGAGCTGACCGAAGCCCTGCGGGTGGCGCTGCACAAAAGGGTGGACCTGCTGGACTTGAAGCAACTATCCAACAACGAGGAACTGCTGCGGGAAGTTCTCAAAGAAGGGGTACGAATCTATGGATAATGTGAAGAACGACCGATACTTTGCAGGGAAAATCCGGGAGGATTTGGACTTTATTGCAAAGCACATGAGCCGTGTGGACGCAGAGGAATTTGCTCAAAACGATCTGCTTCAGGATTCCATGATGTTCCGGCTGATACAGATTTCGGAGAATGCCCGAAAACTTAGCGAGGAGTACAGGCGGCAGCACCCCTCCATCCCGTTCTTGGCAATGTATGGTCTGCGAAACCGCATCGTCCATGATTACGGAAATGTTGACCTGAGCATTGTGTTCGCCACTCTGAAAAACGATATTCCAGCCCTGCTCACCCTTATGACAGAAGCCTTAGACGAATGACCCAGCCCCGGGCTTTTTTAGCTTTCATCCCTTTCTTGCCCCCACCGTTTGGGGAAGAACAAAAAGCCCCCCTTGTGTAAAGGGGGGACTAAGGGGGGGTTGCCTCCCCTTCCGTCATTTTTGCCAAGGCAAAAATGCCACCTCCCCTGCTGCACCCAAGAAGAATTGCCCCCCTTCCGTCACGGGCAGCCAGCTGCCCGTGCCACCTCCCCCATTTGGCACAGCCAAACGGTGGAGGCAAGGGTTGAGCGCCTAAGCCATCTTCGCTACGCAACGGTGGAGGCAAGGGTTTCCCTTGTCATTTCGACCGAGGAAGCGGCAGCGACCGAGTGGAGAAATCTCTTGTACAAGGGAGTTGGTTCCCAGATCCCTCCGCTCGCTTCGCTCGGTCGGGATGACAAGAGGGGAGAGCGGCTCGGTCGGAATGACAGAAGGGAACGGGCCGCCGAGGGCGGCGGCCCCTACTAGTATGTAACACTTAATTCGTTACTATTCTGGCAAAAAGATGTATACTCTTCTT
>JAFSPW010000082.1 GCA_017451295.1 Clostridia bacterium | reverse complement strand
GGGCCGCCGAGGGCGTGGGCCCCTACGGTCGGGATGACAAGAGGGAGAAACGGTGGAGGCAAGAATCCGTTTCCAAAAGCCTTCCCCTTCGAGGGGAAGGTGGCACGGCGAAGCCGTGACGGATGAGGTGGCATACTAAAAGCCCGGGGCCGTGAGGCACCGGGCATACCTTCATGGAGCGGAGCGAGAAATCATGGCGCAGCCAATTCATGGGCGGCAGCCCAATTCATGGCGTTAGCCAATTCATTCAATGATTTGCACCTTACGGTGCATGAATTGCCCTATGGGCATGATTTGAACCTGGCGGTTCATGAATTGACGGCTGGCGCCGTCGTGAATTGCCGCCGAGGCGGCATGAGAGCCTCAGAGCACCGGGTCGGTCCAGGCGGGGGAATCGGAGGATCTCTTTTTGGCCTTGGGGACGGGGTCGGGGCCCACATCCTCGGGGCGGAGGAACCCCAGGCGGTCGTCCACCTGGACCAGGTAGTTTTCGCCGATTTGGTCGATGACCAGCAGGGGGGTATTGGTGTTGATGGCGACGGACTCATCCAGCAGCCGGTAGGTGCCATAGAGGGGCACCTTGTCCTGGGTGTAGCCCTGCCAGACGGGGAAGGCGGGCTCCCCCATAAGGCGCAGGAGGCACCGGGGCATGATGCCGGTGATTCCATCGGAGGCGACCAGGCAATAGTCCTCCCGATACTCGATGACCTCAACGGTATCGCCCCGATGCAAGAGGGCGGCATAGGCTTCCACGCCGCCAGCGGCCAGGATATAGCGGCCGGGGGTGAAGTCCTCCTCCGCATTTTGGCGCAGCAGCAGGGGCATGACGGTGAAGCCGGAGCCGGCGGACAGGGAGATGTCTCCCCCGTCCTGGCCGGAGGACTTGCGGGCGGAGCGCTCCCTATACAGGTTTTCCTCGGCGATGTAGCCATAGACCCCGTCCTTCACCCGGACGAGGCACACCTCGCCCAACCGGTCATAGACCAGCAGGGGCTGGTCCTTTTCGCAGGTGAAGAAGGGCTTTTGCAGGTACACATCCTGACAGACGGGGGCGCCGACCCGGCCGAAGGCCTTGTTGGTCCTGGGGCCGTCCTCCCCCTCGGGGCGGAGGAACTGGTTCTCCACCCAGAACTTGCCGGACTGGGCCTCCACATAGGTGAAGCCCTCCTGGCGGCGCAGGGCCACCACCGGCTCCCGGGCCGTGAGATACCCGCCGATGATGCCCACGTTGTCCGCGAGGACCGTGGCCGTCTGATACTGGGGCTCCGGGGTGGCCGTGGGTTCGGGGGCAGCGGTGGGGGCTGGGGTCGCCGTGGCGGTGGGCGCCGGGGACGCCGTAGGGGGCGGCGCCGCCTGGACGGCAGCGTTGTCATGGCAGGCTAAGAGGGTGCAGAGGGCCAGGGCCATGCAGCTAAGAGAAAGGCGGCGGGTCATTGGGCGTACTCCTCGTCATAGATATCGCCATAGACGGCGTGAATGATGTCCCAGATATAGCGGTACGCCTTGCTGCCGGGGGCGAAGGCCTGGCGGTTCTGCCAGGCGATATAGCCGATGCTGCGGTGGACGAGGCCGCCATAGAGGGTGAGGGTCTCCCCCGTGGGGGACAGGAGCTTCATATAGGGGCGCATGGTGAGGTCCGGGGCGCACTGCTCCATGGTGAAGCCCACAATCACGTTGGTATACTGGATAAGGCCGCTCGTATAGGCATAGACCGGGTCCCCCTCCCCCTTCTTATAGGCGTGGTTGGACTTGGCCCCCTCCCAGGCAAGGGTGAGCGGCTGGCCGTCGAGGACGCTGTCCCACTCGAGCAGGGTGCCGTATTCGAGCAGCGTATAGCCCTGAACGCCGCCGGACGTGAGCAAGCTGCGCGTGTCCTCGGGCACGGAGGTAATCATGCGAATGCCCTTGGTGCCGGAGGCGCGGATGGAGCTGCCGGCGTATTGGAGCACGTTGTCCAGCTCCTCCACCCGTTTTGCTACCAGGCTTCCCCGGCTCTCCTCCACGGCCCACACCTGCAGGTCGGTGGGATACTGACCGTGGATATCCTCCGCCTGCGTATAGGTGATGCGGGTGATGAAGCCGGGATTCACGCCGGAGGGCAGGGCGATGGCCCCGTCGGCGACGGTGTAGGGCACGCCATCGACCTCCACCTGCTCCCCGTCAGCCAGGGACCCGTCCGTAATCTCGATGCGGTGATAGAAGCGGACGGTCACATCCATGTCCACAAAGCCGGTCGTATAGGTATAGGTCAGGGTCTCGGGCGCCTCGGTAAAGGTGACCAGACCGTTTTCGTCCATCCCGGCCCCCTCCAGGGTGAGGGTAACTTTGCTCACATCCGGCACCAGGGGACCTAAGTCGAAGGTGATTTGGCCCTCCGCCTCGGTTACCGACTGGTTCAGCAGGGTTTGCCCGTTGCAGGAGATGGTGCCAAGGGAACGGTTAGCGGACACATCGAGGGCGGTCAAATGGTTGTTGCCGCAGCGCAGGGCACTTAGGGCACTGTTCTGGGACAGGTCCAGGGCAAAAAGCCCGTTGCCCCGGCATTGAAGCTGCCTTAGATTGGCGTTCTTCGACACATCCAGGGTCTTAAGCCGGTTGTCGTTGCAGACAAGCTGCACAAGGGCGGTACAGCCGGACACGTCCAGCTCCGACAGGCGATTGTCCTCGCAGGAGAGAATCTGCAGCTGGCCGCAGGTTGACACATCCAGGGACTGGAGCCAGTTGTCGCCGCAGTTTAGCTGCCTGAGATAGGTGTTTTTGTGCAAATCCAGCCGACCGATACGGTTGTTGCTGCACACGAGGTACAGCAGGTACTTGCTGCCGGACACATCGAGGTCGCTCAGCTCGCAGCCGGAGCAGTTGAGCTCGATAAGCTGGTGATACCGGTCCACCGCCAGGGAGGTGAGGGGGTTGTTGCCCACGGCCATGCGCTGGATGCGGCGCAGCTTTTCCAGCTTCAGCTCCTCCAGCTGGTTGTTCTGGCAGGAGAGGAGTATCAGGTTGACGCATTGGTTCAAATCCAGTTCCGCCAGCTGGTTGTTGGCACAGTAGAGCTGCTCGAGCTTGGTGTTTTTGCTCAAGTCCAGTTCCGTAAGCCCGCAGTTTTCGCAGAACAGCTCCTTTAGCTCCAAAAGGGTGGTCAGCTCCAGCCCCTCCAGGGGGTTGTTGCTGCAGGTGAGGGACAGCAGGGCCACATTCTGGGACAGGTCCAGGTTCGTAAGCTGACAGCCGCTGCAGTCCAGCACCTCAAGCTCCCCGTTGCCCCCCAGGAACAGCTCCGTCAGGGGGTTGTCCTGCACATAGAGGGTGGTAAGCTTTTCGTTTTCCGACAGGTCCAGCACCGTCAGGGCGTTGGTGCGGCTCTCCCCGTCCACCGTGGCGCTGCCCAGATTCAGCGCTTCCAGATTAGCAAAGCGGCCCAGGCCCTGGATATTGACGATGCCCAGGCCCCCTAAATCCAGCGCCGTCACCGCCTCGACCTGCTCCTCCGTCAGATACGCGCTGCCTTCCAGCAGGTTATGGGGCACCTGGTCCATGAGGGCGGCCAGGAGGGCGGCATCGGGGAAGGTATCGGCATTTAGCCAGAGCGCCGGCTCCTGCACCTGCAGGAGGCAGGTGACTTCCAGTTGGGCTTCCTGCCAGCCCACAGCATACAGATAGGTATAGGCATCTGCCGCCGCCATCAGGGTGGCCATGCCCGTGGCGCTGTCATAGTCGGTCCCTAAGACCTGGGCCTTGTCCGGCACCAGGTGGCCGATGTCCAACAGATAGCTCTCCTCCATGAAGGGGACCAGGGGCTGGGGGGTCAGGGTTTGGCCGCCGCAGGCGACCAGAGTAAGGCTCTCGTTGGCAGAAAGGTCGAGCCAGGCCAGGCCGTTGCCGGAGCAATCCAGCTCCTCCAGGGCGGCGTTGGCAGAAAGATCCAGGGCGGTGATTCGGTTCTGGGCGCAGCTTAGCACCTTCAGCGCGCTGTTTCTGGACACATCCAGGGCGGCCAACTTGTTTTGGGCGCAGTTTAGCTTTTCCAGGGCGGTAAAGGCGGCGATGCCCTCCAGGCTCTCGATGCCCAGCCCGCTGACATCGAGCTCGGTCACCAGCTCATAGTCCGCCCGATAGACAAAGGGGCTGTCCTCCTCGTCCTTCTCTATGGGCAAGGTCTCCAGCAGATACTTCCGCAGGGCGGCATCGGGGAAGTTGGTCTCTGTGATATAGAGCCGGTTCCCCAAATCCTCCAAGGTCACTTCCAGGGCAAGCTCCTCCTGCCCCTCCGTCACGGTCAACGGTTGGTCCCTTAGCAGATAGTACCCCTGAGCGAAGGCAAAGTATACATAGTTCCCGGGCAGCAGCAGATAGGACCCGTCCCCCTGGGGGGAAATCAGCTCCGGTTCCTCCCCATCGGTAAAGAGCGAAATCTGGGTCTCGGCGGGGCTGAGGGTGAAGGTCAGGCGCACCGGGTCGGGCTCGGGCTCGGGGTCCCCCTCCGGCTCCTCCTCCATCTGCGGGTTCTGCTGTACAAGGGGCATGGGCGGCTCACTCTCTTCGGGCTCCTCAACGGGGGCAGCCTCCTGCGTCTCCTGCTCCTCCGGGGGCAAGCCCTCCTCTGCCCAAGTCAGGGGGGGACACAGCCCCAGCAACAGACTCAGGCACAGCAGCAAACTCAGTGCACGCTTTTTCATGGAAGCAGACCTCCTTCTATCTACGGCAAAGCCCCATGGAGCTTTCAATCGCTGATGATACAGATACAGTATATATGCAATCCCCCCAAAGGGCAAGAGCCTACTTTTTCCATGCGTCGGCAAAAAAAGGCTGTACAAACGGAAAAAATATTGTATACTATGAAGGATTCTATGTTATGGGGTGGAATATGGCCATATCCGATGTGTTGGTTTTGTTAGGGGGCGTGGCCCTGTTTCTGTTCGGCATGTCCGTCATGGGCGATGGGCTCAAGCGGGTGGCCGGCAATAAATTGGAGCTGATTCTCTGGAAGCTGAGCAACACGCCCATCAAGGGCATGCTCCTGGGGCTGGGGGTCACGGCGGCCATTCAAAGCTCCGCCGCCACCACGATTATGGTGGTGGGCTTTGTGAATGCGGGGATGATGAAGCTAAGTCAGGCCATCCCCATCATTCTGGGGGCCAACGTGGGCACCAGCGTCACGGGCTGGATTCTGTGCCTGTCCCTGCTGGGCGCCGGAGGCAGCGGCTGGGTGTCCCTGTTGTCCACCACCTCCCTCACCGCCGTTGTGGCCCTTGTGGGCACCATCCTGCGGATGAACAAGCACGCCGCCAAGCGGCACGTGGGGGACATCCTGCTGGGGTTTGCGGTGCTGATGTTCGGCATGAGCACCATGAGCGGGGCCGTGGCCCCCTTGAAGGACAGCGAAGGCTTCAAGGCCATGCTGCTGGTGTTCTCCAACCCCATTTTGGGCATCTTAGCCGGGGCGGTGTTTACGGCGGTGCTGCAAAGCGCCTCCGCCGCCATCGGTATTCTGCAGGCCCTGTCCATGACAGGGGCCTTTGAGGCCGAGACCGTGCTGCCCATCATCATGGGCGTGGCCATCGGCGCCTCGGCACCGGTGCTGCTCGGGGCCATCGGCGCCACCGCCAACGGCAAGCGTTCCGCCCTTATCTATCTGTTTATCAACGTGCTCGGGGCCCTTATCTGCATGATACCCTTTGCCCTGGGGGCGGCGCTGCTGCCGGACAGCATCCGCTTCAATGTGGTGGGGCCCATCGACATCGCCCTGATGAACTCCCTGTTCCGCATTTTGGCGGCCCTCGTGCAGCTGCCCTTTGTGAAGCTCCTCAAACGCCTTGCCTGCCGCCTGGTGCCGGAGAACCCGGAGGATATCAAGCAGCAGGCCATGATCGATAAACTGGAGGACCGGTTCGTGGCCTATCCGGCTTTGGCCATTGAGCAGAGCCGCATCGTGATTACGGAGATGGCGGAGACCACCAAACGGAACCTGACGGATGCGCTGCAGCTGCTGACCAACTGGTCCGACAGCGGCTATGCGGCGGTGGAGAAGCTCGAGAACCAGGTGGATGCCTATGAGGACAAGCTGGGGACGTATCTGGTGAAGGTGAACCGGCAGGAGCTGAGCCGGAGCCAGAACAAGCAGATCAGCAAGTTCCTGCACTGCATCACGGACATCGAACGGATTTCCGACCACGCCATGAACGTGGGGGACACGGCCCGCGAGATGGCCCAGAAGAAGATTTCCTTTTCACCGGAGGCACAGCGGGAGATGGACACCCTGTCCGCCGCCGTGAGCGAGGTGGTGGCCCTCGCGATGGATGCCTTTGAAAGCGAGAACATACCGGAAGCGTACCGGGTGGAGCCCTTGGAGGAGCTTATCGACCTGCTGTGCGACGAGATGAAGCTGCACCATGTGGACCGGCTGCAGTCCGGCAGCTGCACGTTGGACCAGGGGTTTGTGTTCAACGATTTGATTACGGATATGGAGCGGATTTCGGACCACTGTTCCAACATCGCCCTGGCGATGATTGAGCTCGAAGAGGGGGTGTTCGACACCCATGAGTATCTGCACCAGCTCAAGCAGAAGGAGACGGACAGCTTCCACCGCTACTACGAGGAGTATCGGCAAAAGTATGACCTTATGACCGGGGACTATGCGTTAAGCAGCGCCTCCAAGGCCCCCAAGTCCTCCGCCACCGCCAGCGCACCGGCGGACAAAAGCTCCTCCCGGCTGCCGTAGCCGTAGAGCACGCCGAGGCACCTAAGGCCGTTTTCCCTGGCCCCCTGCACGTCGTGCATTCTGTCCCCTATCATGATGGTTTGGGCGGGGTCCAAACCAAAAGTATCCAGGGCATAGGCGATGACCTGCCCTTTTTTTGTGCGCTGTTCGTCCATGGTGCTGCCCGCCACGGCCTCAAAATAGGGCAAGAGGCCGAAGTGCTCGAGAATCCGGATGGACAAAGGTTCCGGCTTGGAGGTCGCCACGAACAGCCGAAAGCCCCGGTCCTTGAGCCGCTGCAGGAAGGGGCCGATGCCGGGATAGGGGGTGTTCTCAAAGAGGCCCTTGGTGGCAAAGTGCTCCCGATAGTAGACAAGGGCCTGCTGGCTCTGCTCATGGGTAAGGTGCCACTGGTCCATAAATGTCTCAATGAGCGGCGGGCCGATGAACACATACAGCTCCTCCCGGGGGCTCACGGGCATACCGAGCCGCCGCTGGGCGTGCATGAGGGCGTTGGTGATGCCCTCCGCCGGGTCCGTCAGGGTGCCGTCTAAGTCAAAGAGCAGGTTTTTCCATTTCATATCGCTTCCTCCGTCAGCAGCTGCCGCACCCGGTCGGAAATCTCCCGGGTGCTGACGCCCTTGATTTGTTCATAGGGGATGACCCCCTTCACCTCTACCATCACTTTGGTGGGGCGGCGAAACAGGTTCCCCTTCACCTTCTCGGTGCCCCGGGTCCGTACCACCGCAATGGGCGCCCGGGCCCACTGGGCCGCCTTGAAGCAGCCGGGGCGAAAGGGCAGCAGCTCCCCGGTCTGCGAGCGCGTGCCCTCGGGATAGATGCCCACGGCCGTCCCCGCCGTAAGTCGCTCAGAAACGGTGCGGATGGCGCTCAGGCCCTGCCTGTCGTCGCTTCTGTCGAGGCGGATGCAGCCGGAGCCCAGGATGAGCCGACCGCCGATGGGGATGTCCAGGTTCTCCTTCTTGGTGACGAAGACGAGGTTTTTCGTGTGAAAGGCCGCCAGGGCCGCCAGGGGGTCAAAGCCCGAAAGGTGGTTCCCCACCAGCAAGAACCCGCCCTCGGGAAGGGGTTCCCCCGTGACCCGGACCTGTACCCGGAGCACAAACAGCAGCAGCCGGACGGTGCACACGAGCAGCCCCCGGTAGAAGCCGAAGGCACGGGGGTTGGGGGCTTGTTTGTTGACGCACAGAGCGGCGATAATCAGCACCAGCAGGTAGAGGACCGCCAGCAACAGCACGGCGCATAGGAACCAAAGCACATATACCATGGCAGCAGTATAGCATAGAATGGTCCGGCGGCGGTCCGTTTTCACAAGTTTTTTACAATGGGAGCCGGTTTAGGCTGGATTCTATCAATATTTATTGTTACAATACCCCTATCAGCGAAAGTCTGCCTTAGCAGACGGAAAAGGAAACATATGAACGAGAAAGAAACCAAGCCCCGCCGCCCGTTGTGGTTTTGGCTGCTCATCGGGTTGGGCGTGGTGCTGCTGCTAATAACCCTGGGTACCCCCAACGCCCTGAGCTCCGGCAACGAGCAGGAGGTGACGTACGATACCTTCCTTAGCGCCCTGGAGAAGGGGGAGGTAGCGGAGGTGGAGCTAAAGAGCGGGACCCTCTACTATGTACTAAAGGAAGAGGCCCTGCCGGAGGCTTCCCCCACCCCGGCTCTGAACTTCGGGTTCCGGCCCGTGGTCAGCACCGCCAAAAAGGGGCGGACGGTCTATGCCGTCACCGCCATGAACGACCCGGATTTGGTGAACCGGCTCCACGAGGCGGGGGTCACCTTCTCGGAGAATGCGGGCACGGGGAACATGGTCCTGCTGCTGTTGTTGCAGTACGCATTGCCGATTCTGTTCTATGTGCTGCTGTTTAGCTTTATCTTCCGCCGCATGGGGAAGATGGGGGCCGGCGGCGGGCTGATGAACTTTGGCAAATCCAACGCCCGCAGCGTGGAGGGGGGCCAGGTGAAGACCACCTTCCAGGACGTGGCGGGGCAGGACGAGGCCAAGGAGAGCCTGCAGGAGATTGTCAGCTATCTGCACAACCCCAAGGAGTACACGGACATCGGGGCCCGGATGCCCCGGGGCGCCTTGCTCATCGGCCCGCCGGGCACGGGAAAAACGCTCATGGCCCGGGCCGTAGCCGGGGAGGCGGGGGTGCCGTTCCTGTCCATCTCGGGGCCGGAGTTTGTGGAGCTGTTTGTGGGCATGGGCGCCTCCAAGGTGCGGGATTTGTTTAAGGAAGCCCGGGAGAAGGCCCCCTGCATCGTGTTCATCGACGAAATCGACGCCATCGGCAAGAAGCGGGACGGCTTTGGCGGCAATGACGAACGGGAGCAGACGCTAAACCAGCTGCTTTCCGAAATGGACGGCTTTGAGGGGAACTCCGGCGTGGTGGTGCTGGCCGCCACCAACCGGCCCGAGTCCTTGGACAAGGCGCTGCTGCGGCCCGGTCGGTTCGATAGGCGGGTGCCGGTGGAGCTGCCGGACCAGGGGGGCCGGGAGGCCATCTTGCGGATTCACTGCAACCGCATCAAGACCGAAGGGCCCATCGACTTGAGCGCCATCGCGCGCATCACCCCGGGGGCCAGCGGTGCGGACCTTGCCAACGTCATCAACGAAGCGGCGCTGTGCGCCGTGCGGGCCGGGCGGCATGCGGTGATTCAGAAGGATTTAGAGGACAGCGTGGATGTGGCTCTGGCAGGAAAGCAGCGCAAGAGCATGGTCATCTCCCAGCACGAGAAGGAAGTGGTGGCCTATCACGAGGTGGGCCACGCCCTGGTGGCCGCCAAGCAGAAGGGGGCGTCCCCGGTCCACAAGATTACCATCATTCCCCGGACCTCCGGCGCCCTGGGCTTCACCATGCAGGCGGACGAGGACGAGCGCTTCCTCATGGACAAGCAGGAGGCCTTTGCCAAGATTGTGACTCTGACCGGGGGTCGGGCGGCGGAAGCGCTGTGCTTTGACTCCATCACCACCGGTGCCTCCAACGACATCGAGCAGGCCACCTCCATTGCCCGGGCCATGATTACCCGCTACGGCATGAGCGAGGCCTTCGGCATGACCGCCTTCGAGCAGATGGTGAACCCGTATCTGGGGAACGACACCACCATGAACTGCTCGCAGGAGACGGCGGCTCGGATTGACCGGGAGATTATCGAGCTTATCGACAGGGCCTACCAGCAGGCCACCGCCATTCTGACCGAGAACCGGTCCAAGCTGGACGAGATTGCCCGGGTGCTCATTGAGCGGGAGACCATCTCCGGCCAGGAGTTTATGGACATACTCAACGCTCCTGTGGCCCTGCCTCAGGGGGAGGGGGAATAAGCGGCCGTCGTAGGTGGGGGCACACCATTTGAGGCAACTAAAGTTGAACAGTAAACATAGGAAGAAAAGGCTCGAGCCTTTTCTCCTTATTATATGGCCTCAAATTAGCCGTTTTTCCGGGCCTGTCGCATAGCTTACTATAGCTCGGGCCAAAGAAAACGGCTTCTGCCCTCCACCCCAACGGCCTGGTTGAGTGTGAGTGACGGCCCCCGTGTGAGGGGCCGCAATGCCGCCTCGGCGGCAATTCACGACGGCGATAGCCGTCAATTCACGAACCGCCAGGTTCAAATCATGCCCGCAGGGCAATTCATGCACCGTGAGGTGCGAATCATTCAATGAATTGGCTAACGCCATGAATTGGGCTACCGCCCATGAATTGGCTGCGCCATGATTTCTCGCTTCGCTCCATGAAGGAAAGCCCGGGCACCTTACGGCCCCGGGCTTTTATCATGC
>JAFSPW010000081.1 GCA_017451295.1 Clostridia bacterium | reverse complement strand
TGGGCGAGTAGGTGATTTGGCCGCCGAAGCCGTGCTTTTCCAGCACCAGCACGGATTTGCCGTTGCGGAGGGCGTACAGCGCCGCGGTCATGCCCGCAGGGCCGCCGCCGATGACGATGAGATCGTACATGGGTATTACCTCATTTTATTTTTTTGTCCCTTTTTCTTTTCGGGAGAAAAGAAAAAGGGACCGAAAAAGAAAAGCCAAGAAATAGTAAGTGTTAACGCTGGTAAAAACCTTTTGCCAAATAAAGTTCTTTTGCCCCGCTTTTCTTTCAAGAAAAGCGGGGATTGCTTTCAATAAACTCCTCTATTATTTCTTCCCCATGAGCCAGCCCTTGATGTCGCTGACGCCCCGGTAGGATTCGAATCCGTTCTCGCCGAGGAGCACCAGGGTGGGGGCCTGTTTCACACCGTACTGGTTGACCAGCTCCTTGTTCTCGTTGGCGTTCAAAGCCGTGTAGGCGACGCCCGCCTTGTCGAGAAGCGCCATAGCCAGCTTGCAGTTGGGGCAGGTGGGCGTCTTGAACAGCAGGATGCCGGCGTCGGCGGTCTTGGCTTCCGCCACAGGTTCCGCCTTGGGCGCTTCCGCGGGGGCGGCGAACACGGGCTTCTCTGCAGGCGCGCCCTCGGGCTTGGGCCCCACGTGGGTCAGCACGGACTTGCCGATGTTGTACACCTTCCTGTCCTTGAACTCCTGGGCCTTGCCGTCGTTCCAGTTCTGCACGGGCCGATAATAACCGGTGATCCGACTGTAGACCTCGGTCTTCTGCCCGCAGATGGGGCAGGTGAAGTGCTCGCCCGTGATGTAGCCATGGTCCTTGCACACGGAGTAGGTGGGGGACAGGGTGTAGTAGGGCAGCTTGTAGTTTTCGGCGATCTTCCGGACCAGCTTGGCCGCGGCCTTCCAGTCGGGCAGCTTCTCGCCCAGGAAGGCGTGGAAGACGGTGCCGGAGGTGTAGAGGGTCTGGAGCTCGTCCTGAATGTCCAGGGCGGAGAACACGTCCTCGGTGTAGCCCACGGGCAGGTGGGAGGAGTTGGTGTAGTAGGGTGTGCCGTTCATGTTGGCCGTGATGATGTTGGGGAAGTCCTTCTTGTCATGCTTGGCGAAGCGGTAGGTGGTGGACTCGGCGGGGGTGGCCTCTAAGTTGTAGAGGTCGCCGTACTGCTCCTGGTAGTCGGCCAGGCGCTCCCGCATGTGGTTCAGCACCTGCTTGGAGAACTCCTGGGTCTCGGGGCTGGTCATATCCTTGCGGATCCACTTGGCGTTGAGGCCCATCTCGTTCATGCCGATGAGACCGATGGTGGAGAAGTGGTTGGCAAAGGTGCCCAGGTAGCGCTTGGTGTAGGGATACAGGCCGCCCTCCAGCAGCTTGGTGATCACGTCCCGCTTGATCTTGAGGCTGCGGGCGGCGATGTCCATGAGCCGATCCAGGCGCTTGTAGAAGTCGGCCTCGTCGGCGGCCTGGTAGGCGATCCGGGGCAGGTTGATGGTCACGACGCCCACGGAGCCGGTGGATTCGCCGGAGCCGAAGAAGCCGCCGGTCTTCCGCCGCAGCTCCCGCAGGTCCAGACGCAGGCGGCAGCACATGGAGCGGATGTCGGAGGGCTCCATGTCGGAGTTGACGTAGTTGGAGAAGTAGGGGGTGCCGTACTTGGAGGTCATCTCGAAGAGCAGCTTATTGTTCTCCGTCTCAGACCAGTCGAAGTCCCGGGTGATGGAGTAGGTGGGGATGGGGTACTGGAAGCCGCGGCCGTTGGCGTCGCCCTCGATCATGACCTCGATGAAGGCCTTGTTGACCATGTCCATTTCCTTCTTGCAGTCCTTGTACTTGAAGGGCATCTCCTTGCCGCCCACGATGGCGGGGAGCTCG
>JAFSPW010000012.1 GCA_017451295.1 Clostridia bacterium | reverse complement strand
GATTCTTGCCTCCCCCATTGCAACGCAACGGTGGAGGCAAGAACGCGCGCAACGGTGGAAGCAAGGGTGTTCCAGGGGCGCCGCTTGCGCTCAGCAAGGCCCCCGAGGAGGAGGGCAGAAACGGCGTTCTTTGGGCCGAATTATAGTTCCCTATATGAAGGCCCAAAAACGCCGTTAATTTGCGGCACATAATAAGAGGAAAGGGCCGCAAAGGCCCTTTCTACCTACAGTATTCTATATTAAATATGCCGCAAATGGTCTGGCCCCTCACACGGGGGCCGTCTTATTTAGTGCTCCCCCTAAAGATGGGCGTGGTCTTCACATAGGCCTGGAGGATGGGGCGGTCCGGGTTCTGGATGCGGTTGAGGAGCACATCGGCGCTCATGCGGCCCATGTCGGCGCTGGGGGTCTCGACGGTGGTCAGGGCGGGCTCCACGATGGCGGACTCCGGGGACCCGTCAAAGCCGGTGACCATCACATCCCGGGGGATGGCCACGCCCCGCCGCTTCAGGGCGGTCATCAGGTGGATGGCCAAATAGTCGTTGGCGCAGACGAAGGCATGCGGCAGCCGGGGCATGGCAGAGAGTTTCCTCTCCAGCCAGTCCACATCCCCATAGGCATCGCTGTCCTTGTCCAAAATGGAGCAGGGTAGGAGGGGGGAGAGCCCCGCCTCCTGCAAAGCGAAGCAAAAGCCCATATACCGTTCCTCAAAGCTCATGCAGTGGGTGGGGTCCCCCACGAAGGCCAGGTCCTTGGCGCCGCAGAAGAGCAGGTGCTTTGTCAGGGCGATGGTGCTTGAATAGTTCTCCATGCAGATTAAATCCCCGCTCATCAGGGTTCTTCCCGCATCTGCAAAGGAGTCCATGAAGATGGTGGGCAGCCCCACAGCGGACAGCATCTGCAGATACTCCCGGTCAAACAGCTCGATGCACAAAATCCCCATCACATCCTGCAGCACGAGACTGCAGGGCAGGGAGAGGCTTTCCACCTCCCGGGGCGAGATTTCGTACATCTTCAGCGTGTACCCCGCCCGGCAAATCTGGTCCGTGAAGCCGGTGACAAAGGCGGAGCCGAAGCTGTGGTTCAGGGGCTTGCTGCCGGTGAGCAGGGCGATGTGTCCCCGGGAGGCGGGGAAGTCGGGGGTCTCCTCCTCCGGCTGCAGCTGGAAATACCCCAGCTCCCGAGCCTTTTTGAGCACCGTCCGCCGGGTAGCCTCCGGCACGGTCCCCCGGTTGTTGAACACCTTGGAAACGGTGTTCCGGCTCAGGGAACAGGCGTCGGCTATGTCCTGGATGGTGATGCGTTTGATGGCCATGGGAGAAATCCTTTCCATTTATATACAATTTTACTATACCACTATATATAATTTTACTATACCACACTATATATTACATTTCAAGATGTGCAAAGCGTAAACTTTCCCCTGCGCTTTTACAGAATGTAAACAAAGCAAATAAATATTGTTACAAACTGTAAAAAAATTTTCACAATTTTGTTGACATTGCTTCGCTGCTTATGTATACTTTTCCTGTAAGGAGGGGGGATTTTTCCCCTTCAAGGGCACATCTCATCTCACAAAAACAAAATAAGGAACCCAAAGGAGGAAACGGTAGGATGTCGGAAGTCGTCATGAAGGGATTGAAGAAGGTCTACGACAACAAAGTGACCGCTGTGCACGATGTAAACCTGGAAATCAAAGACAAAGAGTTCATCGTTCTGGTGGGTCCCTCCGGCTGCGGTAAGTCCACCACGCTGCGTATGGTGGCCGGGCTCGAGGAAATCAGCGACGGCGAGCTGTATATCGACGGCAAGCTGGTCAACGACGTGGCTCCCAAAGACAGGGATATCGCCATGGTTTTCCAGAACTATGCGCTCTATCCCCACAAGACCGTGTATGATAACCTGGCCTTTGCCCTCAAGCTCCGCAAGACCCCCAAGGAGGAGATTGACAAGAAGGTCAAGGAAGTGGCGGAAATTCTGGACATCACCCAGTACCTAAAGCGCAAGCCCAAGGCCCTCTCCGGCGGTCAGCGGCAGCGTGTGGCCATCGGCCGCGCCATGGTCCGCGATCCCAAGGTGTTCCTTATGGACGAACCTCTTTCCAACCTGGATGCTAAGCTGCGCAACCAGATGCGCGCCGAG
Organism: Clostridia bacterium; assembly: GCA_017451295.1. Lineage (GTDB taxonomy): Bacteria > Bacillota > Clostridia > Christensenellales > CAG-138 > RUG472. Next base: position 104 of record JAFSPW010000012.1, on the reverse strand, counting down.
ATTATCAAGCTCCGCTCCCGCATCAACACCACCTTCATGTACGTGACCCACGACCAGACCGAGGCCATGACCCTGGGCGATCGCATCGTCATCATGAAGGACGG
>JAFSPW010000080.1 GCA_017451295.1 Clostridia bacterium | reverse complement strand
CTCGGTCGGGATGACAAGAGGGGGAGAGGCGGCTCGGTCGATTGACAAAAGGGGGAGGCGGGCCGCCGAGGGCGTCGGCCCCTACGGTCGGGATGAAAAAAAGGGGGGCATCGCTTGCGCTCAGCAAGGCCCCCGAGGAGGAGGGCAGAAACGGCGTTCTTTGGGCCGAATTATAGTTCCCTATATGAAGGCCCAAAAACGCCGTTAATTTGCGGCACATAATAAGAGGAAAGGGCCGTTCGGCCCTTTCTACCTACAGTTGTATCAAATTATATTTGCCGCAAATGGTCTGGCCCCTCATACGGGGGCCGCCGAAGCCGCCCATTTATGTCCCCTCACACGGGGGCTTACGGCAGGGGCACCGGGACGGTGATAAGCTCCTGGGGGGCCAGGGTGAAGTCCCAGCTGTGGGCGCCGGCGCCCACGGTCATCTGCCAGTTTTCGTCTATGGGCGACCCGTTCAGGGCGGTGCCGCAGTATGCTGTGAGACGAAGCTCGCAGCCCTGGGCCTTCACCTTCTCATACTCCGAGGGGAAGATGGGCAGGATGACGGTCTGCTCCCCAAAATTGCCGTGGTTCTCGTGGCCGCAGGGCAGCCATTCTCCCTCCTCTGCTATGCGATAGGTTAGGTACAGTCCCAGCCAGTTTCCCTCCCGGTTGGGATAGAGCAGGGCGGTCTTCATGGCCTCTGTCCAGCTTTCGGGCGCTTCCTGCACGGTGTAGGTCACATACACGCCGGTCTGCCGGTAGTGGATTTCCTCCTTGAGCACCACCCCGTCCAGGCTCACCCGCCGGTTGTAGAGGCGCTCGTTATCTGGGTTGGTCCAGTCGTCCACGGTGAGCATAGCGCTGCCGGAAAGCCGCCGCTCTGTGACCTGGGCCGGGGCCACATCCAGCCCTGCCGCCGCATCGAAGGAGAACGTGTAGTAGATTTTGCCCACGATGCCCACCACGGCCATGTCGTCCACCTTGGCATCGCGAATGCCAATCTCCACCGTCAGCTCCACCCGGCCCGAAGTGGGGAATGCCACCCCCGGCTGATCCAGGATGACATCCGTATACAAAACGGCGCTGGTGTCCGTCACCATGCTGGGGTTGATGCCGCCGCCGCCCTCGGCGATGGGATAGGCCATGTCGTCCCCTTCTTTTCTAAAGCTGATGTTGTCCACCAGGGCATCCACCCATTGGCCCTCCGTCTCCGGCCAGATAAACGACTGGGCGTGGTCCGTATTCAGGCGGATATTGAAGGCCAGGGTCCGGCCGTCGATGAGCACCTCGTCCACCTGGGGCCGAATCTCCCGAATCCAGCCCCAGTCGTCTTCGCTGTATGCAGGCTGTCCCATCTTCAGCCGCCACCCGTTCTGCTCCTCGGCGTTCTCAAACTCCGGCAGCATGACGATGCGGCAATCCCCGGTCTGGGGGGCGGCGGACTCGATGGCCTGCTCCACATCGGGGATGGTCTTGCCCTGCTGCTCCCGCTCCTCCCGTGTGGTCTCCATGTAGCGGGTGGGAGAGTAGTTGTCCCTGAGCCACACCCCCGCCGCCAGGGCCGTGCCGCTGATAAGCAGCACCGCCGCCGCCACCAGGGGCAGCAGCCACTTTTTCCGTAGGCCAAAGGTGATTCTGGCGGGCTGCTTTTGTTCGCAGAGGGCGCTGAGGCGTTCCTCCACGGTGTTGTAAAAGGAAGGGGGCGTTTCGGGAATGGCGTCCCGCAGGCGATAGTCTTTCATTGTTTGTCCTCCTTTAGTAGGGTTCTGAGGGTGCTCTTGGCCCGGGAGATGCGGCTTTTCACCGTTCCCTCGGGAATGTCCAAAGCGACGGCAATCTCCTTTAGCTCGTAGCCTTCCTGCTGCAGCAGCAGGGCCATGCGCTGCTGCTCGGAAAGGTAGGAAAGGGCTTGGCGCAGGTCCATGGCCTGGGCCGGGTTGTCCTCACCGGGCATCTCCGGCAGCTCTTCCACGGGGGTCACTCGCTGGCGGCGGCGCAGGATGGTATAGGCTTCGTTCCTAAGAATCTGAAAGAACCAGGCCCGAAAGCTCTCCTGCCTAAGCAGGGTGCCCCGGCGCTGATAGGCTTTCAGGATGGCCTCGCTCATGGCATCCTCGCAGTCGGCCCGATTCTCCAAAATGAGATAGGCCGCCGCAAAGGCCGTGTCCGATAGGTCTCGCACCTGTTGTGCAAAGGCTTTGTCCGTAATCATAGACTGTCCTCTCTGTTGCTGTTGGAATGATCATTCTACCCTAAAGACGCACAAGTGGGGCAAAAGGTTCCCTGCCCGCCCCCATTTTTTCATAACCGCAGGAGGAGCCGTATACCCCTTCTGTCACGGGCAACGGGTTGCCCGTGCCACCTCCCCCATTTGGCTTTGCCAAACGGTGGAGGCAAGGGTTGAGCGCCTAAGCCATCTTCGCTGTGCAACGGTGGAGGCAAGGGTTTCCCTTGTCATTTCGACCGAGGGAGCGAAGCGACTGAGTGGAGAAATCTCTTGCACAAGAGGCTCCGTTCCCAGATCCCTCCGCTCGCTTCGCTCGGTCGGGATGACAAGAGGGGGAAACGGTGGAGGCAAGACGGTTCCAGGGGCCAGCTGCCGCCCCTTCCG
>JAFSPW010000011.1 GCA_017451295.1 Clostridia bacterium | reverse complement strand
GGTCGCATTCGCTTCCTCGGTCGAAATGACAAACGTGCGTTCTTGCCTCCACCGTTGCGTAGCAATGGGGGAGGTGGCATTTTGCCCTCTGGGCAAAATGACGGAAGGGGTCTGTTCTTCCCCCAGCGGGGGAGGATGTCGCCGGCAGGCGACAGGTGAGGGAGAGTGTCGCTTTCTCCCTCAACCGACTTCGCTGCGCTCAGCCACCTTCCCCCGCTGGGGGAAGGACTTTTGGTGGGAGCGTTCCCCTTTGTCATCCCGACCGTAGGGGCCGACGCCCTCGGCGGCCCGCCTCCCCCTCTTGTCAATCGACCGAGCCGCCTTGGCGGCCGCAGCGGAGGGGCTTGCCCCTCCCGGAAGATCTGGCGGCAGTGGCACCTGCTTCCGTCAAAAAAAGTAGCAACTGAACCAAACTTTTCACATCCCTGTCACAAAAGACCGGGATGTTTTTGTTACAATAAGCTATCGCAATCTGCCTAGGAGAAAGAAATGATTTCTAAATATTCCGTTCGCAAACCCTTCACCGTTCTGGTGGCGGTCATTCTGGTGCTGGTGCTGGGGACCGTGTCCGTCACCCGCATGACCCCGGACCTACTGCCGGAAATGAGCTTCCCCTATATCGTGCTGTTCACCTCCTATGTGGGCGCCGCCCCGGAGGAGGTGGAGCAAACCGTCACCAAGCCCCTGGAACAGTCCCTGGCGGCGTTGGATGATTTGAAGGAGATTTCCTCCACCAGCTCGGAAAATGTGTCCATCGTGTATCTGACCTTCTCCGATACCGTCAATGTGGACAGGGCCATGCTGGACATCCAGCAGGAGGTGACCCAGCTCTCCGGTACCTGGCCTGACGGGGTGGGGACCCCCACGGTGCTGGAGCTGTCCACGGACCTCATTCCCACCGTTGTGGCGGCCGTCCACTATGAGGGCTATGACCCCATTGCCTTGTCCGCCTTCACCACCGATACCCTGATTCCCATGCTGGAAGGCACCAACGGTGTGGCCTCCGTCAACGCCTCGGGCCTCGTGACGGAGCGGATTGAAATCGAGCTCGATACAAACAAGATTGACCGGCTCAACACCATTCTCTACGGCTCCATCGACGAGAAGGCCCAGGAAGCCTTCGACAAGATTGACGAAGGCCAGCAGAAGCTAAATGAAGGTCGGGAGGAATTGGACGATGCCAAGGAACAGCTGGAGAAGGGACAGGCTGCCCTGTCCTCCGGCTCTCGCAAGGCCAACAACGCCTTTGCTGACGCCAAGGAGGAGCTGGATGCCACGAAGCAGGAGCTGACCGAGGCCATCGCCGTGATGGAGAGCCAGCGGCAGGAGCTCGTACAGCAGCAAGCCACCGCCTCCTCCCGGCAGCGGCTGCTCAGCGCCCTGAACCAGTCCATCTCCCTTTTGGAGAAGAGCAAGTCCGTTCTCACCGCCACCATTGCGGAAATCAACGCCAACGAGGACCTGACCGACGACGAGAAGGCCGCCGCCCTGGCCGTTCCCCAGGCGGAGCTGGCCGCCGTGGAGCGGGGCTTGCAGGAGGTGGACAAACAGCTGACCGCCAACGGCCTAAGCCGGGGGGACCTGCCCGGCATCATCGAGCAGCTGGGGCAGATTGATTCCGCCATCGCCATGCTGGATGAGAACATCGCCGCCGCAAAGGACGGTCTAAGCCAGGTGGAAAGCGGCTACACGGAGCTGGAAGCCCAGAAGAGCGCCGCCAAGGGCGCCATTAGCGCCGCCCGCCGGAAGATTGAGGAGGGAAAGGAGCAGCTCGCCACCGGGGAGCAGCAGTTAGAGGACAGCCAACAGGAGCTGGACAATGCCCTGGAGCAGGCCAACGAGCAGTTGGAGGATGCCAAGGAAGCGGCGGACCTGCACACCATCTTGACAAGGGACCTGGTGGCACAGCTCTTGCAGGCCCAGAACTTTGAAATGCCCGCCGGCTATGTCAGCGATGGGGAGGAGAACTGGATTGTCAACGTGGGCGACAAGGTCAAGGGCGTGGAGGCCCTTGAAAATGTGGCCATCCTGTCCCTGGGCCTGGAAGAACTGGATGTGGTGCGCCTGGGGGATGTGGCCAATGTCCGCATCATCGACAACAGCGAAACCACCTATGCCCACATCAACGGGGAAAACGGGGTGCTGCTCACCTTCACCCGCCAGTCTGCCTATGCCACCGCCACCGTGGCGGAAAACATTACGGAGCGGTTTTCTGAGCTGGAGGACCAGTTCCCCGGCCTGCACTTCGTGGCCCTCATGGACCAGGGGGACTATATCCACATGGCCATGTCCTCCGTGGTGGAAAGCCTGCTGCTGGGCGGCTTGCTGGCCATCCTGATTCTGTTCCTGTTCCTGCGGGACATTCGCCCCACCCTGGCCGTGGGCATCTCCATCCCCGTGTCCGTCCTCTTTGCCCTGGTGCTCATGTACTTCTCCGGAGTCACCATGAACGTCATCTCCATGGCGGGGCTGGCTATCGGCATCGGCATGCTGGTGGACAACTCCATCGTGGTCATCGAGAATATCTATCGCCTTCGGTCCGAGGGCGTGCCTGCCAAGGAAGCCGCCACCCAGGGCGCTCGGGAGGTTATGGGCGCCATCACCGCCTCCACCCTGACCACGGTCTGCGTGTTCTTGCCCATCCTGTTTGTCCAGGGCCTGACCCGGCAAATCTTCATGGACATGATTCTCACCATCACCTATTCCCTCATGGCCAGCCTTATCGTGGCCCTGACGGTGATTCCCGCCATGGCCCAGGGGCTGTTGCGCCGGGAGGTGCGGCCCATGAGCAATCTAACCCGTCGGCTCCTAAGCGGCTTTGAAAAGGTCATCGGCTATGCCCTGAGCCACCGGGCCATCGCCCTGATTCTGGCTTTGGTGCTGCTGCTCGGCACGGCGGGCCTGTCCCTTTCCAAGGGCTTTGAATACTTCCCCGAAAGCGGCGGCACCCAGGTGTCCGTCACCGTGAACGTGCCGGAGGAGTACACCTTCGAGGATGCCTGCTTCCTGGCGGACGAGATGCTCTCTGCCCTCGAACAGGTGCCGGATTTGACGGATGTGGGCGGCATGATTGGCGGCGGCATCGCCAGCGTCATCGGCCTTACCTCCACCGCCACGGCCAACCAAATCACCATCTATGCCCTTATCGACGAGGACAGCGGCCGCAGCAGCATCGACGTCACAAAGGACATCAAGGCCGTCCTGGCCCCCTTCAAGGATGTGGCTGACTTTCAGGTGGCGGGCATGTCCACCATGAGCATGAGCTCCTCCCTGCAAAGCGGCGGCTTCTCCATGGAGATTTACTCCAACGACCTGGAGAATCTGCGCCAGGCCTCCGCCATGGTGGCGGAGCGGCTCAAGAGCGTGGAGGGTCTCAGGGAGATTACCGGCGGGGAGGACGAGACCACGCCCGCCCTGCATATCACCATCGACAAGGAGGCGGCCATCGCCCACAACCTGACCACCGCCCAGGTGTATATGGCCATCGTCCAGGAGCTGACCGAAAGCATCAGCGCCACCGAGGTCAGCACCGACACCACCGCCCTGTCCGCCGTCATCCTCTCCGAAAAGGGGGTCTCCGATAGGGAGCGATTAGAGAATATGGTCCTCACCGCCACGCTTCGCGACGGCACCAAGGAGGAGGTACCGCTGCAGGAGGTGGCCACCATCACCGAGACCGTGACCCTGGCCTCCATCTATCGTCTGGAACAGCGGCGCTATGTCACCGTTTCCGCCACCGTGGCCGACGGCTATAATGTGACCCTGGTGTCCGCCGCCGCCCGCCGGGCGCTCAGCGATTTGCAGCTCCCCGCCGGCTGCCAGGTAAACTATGCCGGGGAAAACGAAACCATCATGGATGCCATGAAGGACCTGTTCTGGATGCTGCTGCTGGGTATCCTCATCATCTATCTGATCATGGTGGCCCAGTTCCAGTCCCTGCTTAGTCCCTTCATCGTCATCCTGACCGTGCCCCTGTCCTTTGCGGGCGGCTTTGTCGGCCTGCTCATTGCGGGATACAACATGAGCATCGTGGCCATGATTGGCATGATTATGCTCGTCGGCATCGTGGTGAATAATGGCATCGTGCTGGTGGACTGCGCCAACCGCCTGCGGGAGGAGGAGGGGCTCAACAAGCGCAGCGCCATCCTAAAGGCCGCCACCATGCGCATTCGCCCCGTGCTGATGACCGCCCTCACCACCATTCTGGGTCTGCTGCCCCTGGCCCTGGGCATGGGCACCGGCGCCGAAATCATCCAGCCCGTGGCCATCGTCTGCATCGGCGGTCTCACCTATGCCACCCTTATGACGGTCATCATCGTCCCCGTGCTCTATGACCTGCTGCGAAAGGACAAACAGCCGGTAACCGAGTAACACAAAAGCCTCCCGCCGGGAGGCTTTTGTTATACTAATCCGCGTCTAAAACATGCGCAGTCGGCGAGCAAATTCTGCGTTGGTTCCATGAGGAGAATCGCAGATTGACTGGGGACCGTCAATCAAGATTTGACGAAGCAGAACCGGCACAGAAGGTGCCGCCCAATGTGCATGGGTTAGGCGTGGATTAGTATTAT
>JAFSPW010000079.1 GCA_017451295.1 Clostridia bacterium | reverse complement strand
CCTACCTGAAGTATATTCAACTTTAGTTGCCGCAAATGGTCTGTCCCCTCACACGGGGGCCGTCTATTTCGCTCAACCAGGCCGTTGGGGTGGAGGGCAGAAGCCGCGTTCTTTGGGCCGAGCTATAGTAAGCTATGCGACAGGCCCAAAAACGCGGCTAATTTGAGGCATATAGTCAAAAGGAAGGGCATCGATGCCCTTCCTTCCGCTGTTTACTATGCAATTTCCAATTGCCTCAAATGGTCTGGCCCCACCTACGACGGCCGCCTTTATCCCGCTTTACCCCGCCTTCTTCCCCTGCTCCTCCATGAGCAGCTTGTCCGCGACGAGAGCGATGAACTCGCCGTTGGTGGGCTTGTCGTTCTTGCCGTAGATGTTGTAGCCGAAGAGGGCGTTGAGGTTTTCAATCTTGCCCCGGGTCCAGGCCACCTCGATGGCGTGGCGGATGGCGCGCTCCACCTTGCTGGGGGAGGTGTCGAAGCGCTTGGCGATGCCGGGGTACAGCTCCTTGGTGATGCGGTTGATGAGATCCGGGTCGTTGTACACCAGGCGAATGCCCTCCCTGAGGTAGTGATAGCCCTTGATATGGGCGGGGATACCGGCCACCAGGAAGATGGCGGTGACCTTCTCCTCGAAGGATCGCTGGGCCGGGGCATAGGGCATGACACCGCCCTTGGCGGTCTCCCCCTCCAGGGCCTCTATGAGCCGCTTGCTGATGGTGTCCGGGTCCACGGGCTTGACCATGTAATACTTGGCGCCCATGGCGCAGCAGCGGCGGACCATGGCCTCGTTCTTCAGGGCCGAGATGACCACCACCGCCGGGGGCTGGCTCAGGGGCAGCAGAGACATCTGCTCCAGAACCGTGAGCCCGTCCGCCGTGGGCATAATCAGGTCCAGGGTCATCACGTCATAGGTCTTTTCCCTGAGCTTTTTCAGGGCCTCCCGGCCGTCCTGGGCGGTGTCCACCTCCCCAAAACGGTCCCCGGACAGCAGATATCCCTTTACGCTCTCGGTGAACTGGGCGTTATCGTCGATCAATAGTGCTTTGTATTTTGCCATTTTGCCTCCTCCTTCGCTGTGCCTTGATTGTACCATTGGCACCGGGGCCACCGTTAGAGTGCAAATTGGGCGACCAAGGACGAATTACGGAGGCGGAGGGTCAGGTGCCCTTGCGCAAAATACTCAGGTATTCCTCATAGGCAAAAATCCTTGCCTTGCCGGACTTGGCGGTATACTGCAGAATGCCCCTATCGCACAGCATGCCGATATACTTGGCCGTGCCGTTGCGGGAAAGCCCCAGAGCGGCAGCCGTTTTCTCGGTTTCGATGATGGGATTCTCCTGAATATAAGCAAAAAGATTCAGAATATTCTGCCGGGAACGAGCAGGCACATCCACAAGCTTGCTCCTATCCCTGTCCAGCAAGGCGGTGAGCCTGTCGATGGTGTCGACGGCATCGGCAGCGGTTTGAAAAACGCCTTCCAAAAAGAAGGTCACCCATTGCTCATAATCCCCCGTGCGGCGAACCTGGCTCATGCGGTCATAATACTCCACACGATTCAGCTTCAAGAACCAGCTAAGATACAGCACCGGAGAACTGATGACGCCTGCCGCCATGAGATACAGGGTAATCAACAACCGCCCCACCCGGCCGTTCCCGTCCAAAAAGGGATGGATGGTTTCAAACTGGTAGTGAATCAGCGCCGCCTTTAACAGGGGGTCCATCTCGTCTTCCTCGTTTATGAAACGCTCCAAATCGCCCATTGACGCTTCCATATCCTGGGGATTGGGGGGAATATAGCGAGCCGTTTGCAGCGTGCTGCCGGCACCGCCAATCCAGTTTTGCGAGGTGCGAAACTCTCCGGGTGTCTTTTCCCCGCCCCGAACGCTGTCCATCAGAACGGCATGGGTCTCCCGAATCAGCCGGTTGCACAGGGGGAGCGCCTCTAACCGCCCCACGGCAAACATAATCGCCCGAACGTAGTTCACCACATCCGAAACATCTGCATTGGCGTTTTCGTCTATCTGTGGATTCAGCACATCCTCCAGCGTGCACTGGGTCCCCTCAATCTGGGAGGAAACCAGTGCCTCCTTACGCACATACATGGAGATGAACAACTCCTTGTTCGGAATCCGATCCGCAAGACCATTCAGCAGGGACAGCCGCTTATGTGCCTCCACCAGCAGCCGCCCCAGCTGCTCATCCACCGCCAGCGGCGGTTTGGGCGGCAGCGGCGCAGGGCAAAAGGAGCTGTAAGCCATCTCCCCGCTAAGGTTTTGTACCGTTTTACCTGCTCTGTTGGCCATGCCGATGCCTCCCCCTTTGTGCCGTTTCTGTTTTCTTTATAGCATCAAAAACGCACAAAGTCAATGGTTTGTGCGTTTTCTCCCCCGTTTTCAAAAAGAAAACGCACAAAAACCGGTATTTGTGCGTTTTGCAGGAGAACTCGTTCCCAAAACTTTCGCAACGGTGGAGGCAAGCGTTTTCCCTGTCATTTCGACCGAGGGGAGCAAAGCGACCTCTCTCCCGTGTCATTTCGACCGAGGGAGCCCATAGCGACCGAGCGGAGAAATCTCTTGTACAAAGGAGTTGGTTAAGAGATCCCTCCGCTCGCTTCGCTCGGTCGGGATGACAAGAGGGGGGAGAGCGGCTCGGTCGATTGACAAGCGGGGGAGGCGGGCCGCCGAGGGCGTCGGCCCCTACGGTCGGGCGTTAAAAAGCCCCCCTTGTGTAAAGGGGGGAGTAAGGGGGGATTGCTAGTCCTTCCCCCAGCGGGGGAAGGTGGCACGCAGCGGCAGGGCCGCAAGTGTCGGTTGAGGGAGAAAACTGCATTCTCCCTCACCTGTCAGCTATCGCTGACATCCTCCATCCAGCCCGAAACATAGTCGCAGAGCGTCGCTAATCGCTCCTCCTGCTCGTTGTTTCGGTCGCAGCTCAACT
>JAFSPW010000078.1 GCA_017451295.1 Clostridia bacterium | reverse complement strand
TATATCGAATTTGCGAAGCAAATATATCGAAGGGCCTTGCCCTATATCGACAACCCTTGCCTCCACCGTTGCGTAGCAATGGGGGAGGTGGCATTTTTGCCTTGGCAAAAATGACGGAAGGGGTCTGTTCTTCCCCCAGCTGGGGAGAAAGGCTTCCCCTTGAGGGGAAGCTGGCGCCGTAGGCGACGGATGAGGTGGAAGGTGAGGGAGAGCATTGCCTTGGGGGCAGTAATGGCGGCGGCACGGGCAAAAAAAGAGGCCCTCAGGGCCTCTGGGCGTTCATTCGCTCATAGCATTTGTTTAGATAGTAGCCGTTGTCGTAGTCCCCGTCGAGCCAGATAAAATAGGGCAGGGCCTCCTCGTAGCGCCCGGCGTGGTACAGGCCCACGGCGCACATATAGACCCGGGCCCGGGTGTCCCGGTAGCCGTTCATGGCCTGGAAGGCATCGGCGGCGCGGGCGTACTCCCCGGCGGTGTACATATCGGCCGCCTCTCTGTAGCGGTGGAAGCGGACCATGGCGATTGTAATCACAAGGGTAAGGACCGTCAGCACGCCGATAAGGGCCGTCAGCCCCGCCTTTTTCCAGCGGGCCACCTTGGCCTCGAAGCGTTCCTCCTCCACCTTCAGCGCCGCCGATTCCCGCAGCCACCTGAGGCGGCCCAGCTGGGTTCTGCAGGTGCGAAACTGCCGGTCCGCATCCAAATAGCCCCGAAGGGAGGCAAACAGCTCCATAGCCCTTTTAAGGCTCTCTTCGCCGCCCTCCTCCAGGAGGGCTTTTGCCTGGGCATAGATGGCTTCCTGCGGCATGGGGGAACCTCCTAAAACTGGATTCTATCTCAAGGCTAACTTACATAAGTTTCTCTTTTTGCGCCGCTTTTTCTCCTTTGTATAAAGAGAAAAAGCGGCAAAGAAAGGTATTTGCCGCAAATGTTCTGCCCCACCTACGACGGCCGTCGCTCACGCTCAACCAGGCCTTCGAGGAGGAGGGCAGAAGCTGCGTTCTTTGGCCCGAGCTATAGTAAGCTATGCGACAGGGCCAAAAACGCAGCTAATTTGAGGCAAATAATAGAGAGAAAGGGCCGGGCCCGAGCGGCCCTTTCAACCTACAGCACAATTAAAATATGTTTGCCGCAAATGGTCTGTCCCCTCATACGACGGCCGCCTCAGTCTCTCCTTCTTCCGCCATTGACCAGCATGAAGAACCGCAGGAAGGAGAGCAGGGACCCAAGCGCCGCCAGCACATAGGTCCAGGCGGCGGCGGTGAGCACCTTCTTGGCATCGGAGCGGTTGGTGTAGTCGATGAACCCGCCCTCGTCCAGCATCTGCAGCCCCCGGGCGCTGGCGTTGAACTCCACCGGCAGGGTCACCAGCTGGAACAGGAACATGGCCCCGTAGAGCACCAGACCGATTTGGGCCAGGGGGTACAGGTTCAAAAACAGGCCAAAGAGAATCATATACGGCCCCAGGGTGGACCCCAGGTTGGCGGTGGGCAGCAGCGCCGTGCGCCAGCGGATGGGGGCATACCCCTCCTCGTACTGCATCACATGCCCAATCTCGTGGGCGGCAATGGCCAGCGCCGCCACGGAGCCGGAGTTATACACCTCCTGCGAAAGGCCCACGGTCTGGGTCTTGGGGTTGTAGTGGTCCGTCAGGCTCCCCTGGACCGCCGTCACCTCAACGGCGCTGCCCCGGTCCATGAGCATCTCCCGGGCCGCCAGGTGGGCCGGAATGCCCCTTGCGGCGGGGACCTGGTTATAGCGGCGGAAGACCCGCTGCACCTTCCCCTGGGCGATGAGGCTGAGAATGAACACCACCAGCAGCCCCAGCATCACGGTTTCATAGCGCACATACACGCCCATAATCTGCATGTTAGGCAAACTCCTTTGCTTGATAGCCTAAGTATACCACTGCGCTTTGGAATTTACCATTGCACAGTGCAAAATTCGTGGTATACTAAGGAGAAATAATTGTGAAACAGCGAGGGAAAGGTTATGTTGAAACTTCGTGACATAGAGCGCGCGCCGGAAAGCTATGCCGGCCCCATTACCGTGGGCGGCTGGGTGCGTACCGTCCGCCAGGGCAAGGCCATGGGCTTTATCGAGCTCAACGACGGCACCTGCTTTCGGCCCATTCAGGTGGTCTTCGAGAACGACGAGCGGGAGCTCGGCAAGGGCCTTTCCACGGGCTGTTCCATCGCCGTGGACGGGGAGCTCATCCTGACCCCCGGTGCCCAGCAGCCCTTTGAGGTGAAGGCCGCCGCCATCCGGATTCTGGGCGAGTGCCCGCCGGACTATCCCATGCAGAAGAAGCGGCACACGCTGGAGTACCTGCGGACGCAGCAGACCCTGCGGCCCAGGACCAACACCTTCGAGGCCGTGTTCCGGGTCCGGTCCGTGGTCTCCGCCGCCATCCATGAGTTCTTCCAGCAGCGCGGCTTTGTCTATGTCCACACCCCCATTCTTACCAATGCGGACTGCGAGGGCCGAGGAGAGATGTTCCAGGTCACCACTTTGGACCTGGAGAACCTGCCGCTGACCGAGGAGGGGAAGGTGGACTATTCCAAGGACTTCTTCAAGAAGCCCGTGCACCTTTCCGGCACCGGCCAGCTCTACGGCGAAGCCTTCGCCATGGCCTTCCGGGATATCTATACCTTCGGCCCCACCTTCCGGGCGGAGTATAGCTTCACCCCCCGCCACGCGGCGGAGTTCTGGATGATCGAGCCCGAGATGGCCTTCTGCGATTTGAAGGGGGACATGGAGGTGGCCGAGGCCATGGTCAAGTACATCATCCGGGCGGTGCTGGACCGCTGCCCCGACGAGATGGACTTCTTCAACAAGTTCGTGGACAAGGGCCTGCTGGACCGGCTCCACAACGTGGTGGACAACGACTTTGGTCGGGTCAGCTATACCGAGGCCGTGGACATTCTGCAAAAGTCCGGTCAGGACTTCGAGTTCCCCGTGTCCTGGGGCACGGATTTGCAGTCCGAGCATGAACGGTATCTCACCGAAAAGGTGTTCAACAAGCCCATCTTCGTCACCGACTATCCCAAGGAAATCAAGGCCTTCTATATGCGCGAGAACGACGACGGCAAGACCGTGGCCGCGGCGGATTTGCTGGTCCCCGGCGTGGGCGAGATTGTGGGCGGCAGCCAGCGTGAGGAGCGGTACGATGTGCTCAAGGCGAAGTGCGATAAGCTCGGCATGGATATGTCCGAGTACCAGTGGTACCTGGACCTCAGGCGCTATGGCGGCGTGGAGCATGCGGGCTTTGGCTTGGGCCTCGACCGCATCGTCATGTATGTCACCGGCATGACCAACATCCGCGATGTTGGTCCCTTCCCCCGCACCGCTGCGAATTTGGAGATGTGACGGCTACGGCCGTCGTAGGTGGGGCCAGACCATTTGAGGCAACTAAAGTTGAACATTAAACATAGGAAGAAAAGGCTTGAGCCTTTTCTTCTTATTATATGCCTCAAATTAGCCGTTTTTTTGGCCCTGTCGCATAGCTAACTATAGCTCGGGCCAAAGAAAACGGCTTCTGCCCTCCACCCCAACGGCCTACGGCCCCCGTGTGAGGGGGCCGCAAT
>JAFSPW010000077.1 GCA_017451295.1 Clostridia bacterium | reverse complement strand
TGTGCAGTCGGCGAGCAAATTCTGCGTTGGTTCCATGAGGAGAATCGCAGATTGACTGGGGACCGTCAATCAAGATTTGACGAAGCAGAACCGGCACAGAAGGTGCCGCCCAATGTGCATGGGTTAGGCGTGGATTAGTATAAGCCCCAACACCACAGCCCGGAGCCACATGGCCCCGGGCTTTCCATAATGGAGCGAAGCGAGAAATCATGGCGCAGCCAAATCATGGGCCACCGCCCAATTCATGGCGCAGCCAAATCATTCAATGATTTGCCCTTGCGGGCATGATTTGACGGCTTACGCCGTCATGATTTGCCGCCGATGGCGGCATTCTGGCCCCTCATACGGGGGCCGCACACCATCCAGGCAACAATGGCGCAGACCAGCCCCTGCAGCAGATTCCCCGGCACCCCCAGCAGGGCGGCGGAAAACCCCTGCAGCAGGGCCTCATACAGGTAGTACCCTGCCACCATGACCAGCTCCCCCAGGCCAAAGGCCAGGGCCGCCCTGGCCCTGGGCCGCTCCCCCGCCCGGGGTCGCAGCAGCGCCGCCACCAGGGCCGTGAGCGCCTTTATCACCAGGGTCCCGGGGGCATACACCGGGTACCCTAAAATCACATCCGCCAGGGCGGACCCCAGCCCCCCGGCCACGGGTCCGTACACCGGCCCCAGGAGCCAGCCCCCCAGCAGCACGGCGCAGTCCCCCAGATTCAAATACCCCTTGGAGGGCGTGGGAATCTGCACCGCCAGGGTCAGCACGCAGCTAAGGGCCATCATCACAGCGGCATTGACCAGCCGCAGGAGCTTGCGCCTATCCATACCCTTACACCCCAAACATGGGCGTGGACAGATACCTGTCCCCGGTATCCGGCAGCAGCACCACAATGGTCTTGCCCGCATTCTCCGGCCGCCGCGCCAGGGTGATGGCCCCGAACGCCGCCGCCCCGGAGGAAATCCCCACCAGTATCCCTTCCTTCCGGCCAATGTCCCGGCCCACTGCATAGGCGTCTTCATCAGTGACGGGGATGATCTCATCATAAATCTGGGTGTTCAGCACCTCAGGGACGAACCCGGCCCCAATGCCCTGGAGCCCGTGCGCCCCCGCCCGGCCGCCCGACAGCACGGCGCTGGTGGCCGGCTCCACCCCCACCACCTGAATACGGGGGTTCCTGGCTTTCAGGTACTCCCCCACGCCGGTGATGGTGCCGCCGGTGCCTACGCCCGCCACGAAGATATCCACCTGCCCCTCCGTGTCCGCCCAAATCTCCGGGCCCGTGTGCTCCCGGTGGGCCTTGGGGTTGGCGGGGTTCACAAACTGCCCCGGGATGAAGCTGCCCGGTATCTCCCGGGCCAGCGCTTCCGCCTTCTCAATGGCGCCGGTCATGCCCTTGCTCCCCTCGGTGAGCACAATCTCGGCCCCATAGGCCTTTATCAGCTGCCGCCGCTCCAGGGACATGGTCTCCGGCATGGTCAATATGACCCGGTACCCCCGGGCCGCCCCCACGCACGCAAGGCCGATGCCCGTGTTCCCCGAGGTGGGCTCGATAATCACCGCCCCAGGCCCGAGCCGCCCCGCCGCCTCCGCTTCGTCCAGCATCTCCTTGGCCACCCGGTCCTTAGCAGATCCCGCCGGATTCAAATACTCTAACTTCGCCACCAGCCGGACCCCCAGCCCATAGGCTTCCTCCACCTTCCGCAGCTCCAGCAGCGGCGTGCCCCCAATCAACTCCTCCACGGATTCATATATCCTCATGCGCCACTTCTCCTCGTTTTTTGGCAGTATACCACCATCCCCGCCCCCTGGCAAGGCCGCCCGGACAGCAAAAAGGCGGCCTCTCGGCCGCCTGGGTAGGTGTTTGGTTGTTATTAGAAATAAGGGCTCCATTCTTGATGCCCGGAGGTAATGATTACCTCCTGCTTATCCAGAGCAACGGTTTCCACCTTGGCAGGTGAAAAGGTCTTTTTCATTGTAAACCTCCTCAAAAGTAGGGAGACCATTGGGAATCCGTAGGTTTCGGCGTGGCCGTTGGGGTCGCTTCCGGCGCCGTTGTCGGCGTGGGTTCTTGCACAGGCGCAGCCGTAGGCAAAACCGTTGGCGCTTGCGTAGGCGCCGCTGTGGGAGCCTTCGTCTGCGTTGCGGTGGTTTGGGGCTTAGCTGTGGCGTTTTCCTCACCAAAGCCTACCTCCGTGTCTGCGGACTGCCCGCCGTCGGTTTGCATTTGCGTATCCCCCTGCGGTGTTTGGGTGGGCGCTTCACTCGGCAGCGTATCCTCGCTTAGGCTGTCTGTAATCTGGGTTGGGGCTGCCGTGGGTTCCCCTTCCGAGTCCTCCGCCCCTTCCGGGAATACCACCTCCGGCAGCTTTTGGCCGCCCTGGCTGCCAATGACCAGGGCAATCACCACCCCCGCTGCCAGCAGCAGGCAAAGGGCGCTCAAAAGCAAAACCATTCCCTTCTTGTTCACCAACTGTCCTCCTTATCAGATTCGGCTCTCTGCCCCTTGGGGAAGAGAGCCGAACCCTGTTCTTATTTGTGCATAACCTGTTCCTAAGCTGTTTGCTTAGAGAGTGGTATTGTTATCGCCGGGCTTCTCGCTGCCGGGCTGAGTCTCTGTGGTCGTGGACCCACCGGGAATATCACCGCTTGTGGTGATTATGCTACCCATTAGCGCTACGGCAGAAAGCTGAGCTTTCTCGAACTTCTTCATGCAGTATCTCCTTTCCAAAGTACTTTTACTTATTCGTAGTAGTAATCAATCTCATCCATCAGATACTGAGCATATCTGTACCAGGTATTATCAGTATCATTCGCATACGCCGTCTTGATAGCACCGCAGACTTCCTCCACGGAACGGGTGTTGCTGTCGGTGCTCAGGGTATACGTATGGCCACCATACGTATAGGTAATCGTCAGCTTGGTGTTGATATTCAAATCATAGTTCGCTCTCGTAACCTTGTTGACCACCAGGTTGGCAACATAGGTGTTGTTGCCCTTGTCCTCCTTGTTCTGCATCCAAACATCACCGCGGTTATCCGTGCTATTGCCGGTACCCCAGGTGAAGTAATTGTTGCTGCTGCCATACAGGAGCTCAGCACCCTCAGGCAGAGTGAAGGTGTAACCGAAGCGAATGTCCGTCTCATAGTCGATGACCTCATCGGTGCCTGCAACCACGCGCCGACGGAGGGAGCCGCCCATAAACTGGATGCTAGCGCCGTTTGCATCGGTGAACAGATTGCCAGCGGCCACGCTGATGGAGAACTCGCTGAAGGAGGTGACATTGGCAATGGTGACCATACCGTTAGTCACTTCCAGACTGCCATAATTGTCAACCGTGCCATCCTCGTGCTTGTGGGCCACATCCACTCGTGCACCTTCTGCCGCAAGCGTTGTCGGCACGGTGAGCTTGATGGTGAAAGAGGCGCCGTTGGACAGCTGGCTGTTGGAGACCTGGAACTTGCCAACCTCATTACCGCCTGCCGTCACGATAGCTTCGGGGTGGACTTCGTAGGTGATGGTGTTGTCGACAGTCTTGCCATCATCGCTGACAATCTGGATGTCCACATCGAGATTGGTCTCGGTGGTATCGGCAGCCTTGATGGCATCTGCAACCACGCTGGACAGATTGTAGGAATCTGCCAGATTCTTTGCGGCCACATCGCCGGTAGATGCCTTGATGTTGACCTTGATGTTGGTCACTAAACTATCGCCAATAGTCTGATCCTGTTCATCCACAACCTTCTTGGTGGCGGTGTAAGTGGCAGCATAGCCCTGGGTAGTGGTGGTGCTGCTCAGATCCGTTGCCTGAATCTTGCCCACCTGGTACTTGCCTTCATCATCTCCGGTCAGGGCAACTGCCTCGTAGCCTTCGGCCACGCCTTTGCTGGTGGGATCGAAGTCGAAGGTGCCGCCGGTGATGACGGGTTTCGCGCTACTGCTACTGATGAAAGAGGCACTGCCCATGATGTAGGTACCGTTTGTGATGTTCATGGTGGAGCCGGACTCTACCCAGAACAGAATATTGGCCTTGCCGGCTTCTGCCTTATCATAGGTGCCACCATTCAAAGTCACAGTTGAATTCTCCTGTGCGCACACGGCATAGAAACCGTAGCCTCTGAATGTCATACCATTAATAACCGCCGTCGAGCCGTCAGCTACATTGATACCGCTTGCAACAAGATTGTCGATTGTGAGGTTCTGCGCCCCAGTCACAAACATGATGTAGGAGCCATAGGTGGGCTCAGCATACAGCGTGACACCCTTCTTGGCGCTATAGGATCCATAGTACAGTTGGCCAAGGTTCATGGTGCCGTTCTTGATGGTTACATTATCGCCGGTCACATTAAACGTGTTGTTGAACAGATTGCTCAGCGTATGGCCGTCCAGATTGAAGGTGATGCCATCGCCAATCTCAATCATGTTATTGCGGGGCGTGGTTTCGCCATCAGCCACAAAGGAAGTGGTGTAGCCATACCCGGGCTCGTTGGCTTCCATATCATAGTCACGGAGCAGAGTAATGGTGACTTCACCATCAGTCTCATTGGCAACAGCGATGGCCTCGGCCAGGGTGGTGTACTCCTCGCCATTGACTTCGGCCACGGGGGTGACGACAGGCTGGACAGTCCAGTTATAGTCAGGAACGGTGCTGTTCACCACTTCATAGCCCACGGGCACATAGTCGGTGGGATCAGCGGTGAAGTGGCCGCCGGTGATGACGAGGGTGCCCTTATCGGTGTTCACAAAGTTGCCGGTGAAATTGCCGCCCTTGATTGTGATGGATTTGGTCACACCAGTGTTTGTGTTCTTACTGAAAAAGATATCCCCGTTGAAGGTACCGCCGTTGACGGTAACTTCACCGCCGGAGTTGGAAACGGCGATAGCATTAGCACCAGAATAGCTGCCGCTGTTGATGACAACAGTAGCTTGGCTGGTCAGTCTCACAGCAGAGGAATACTCTATTGTGGGCTGTACGCCTTCTGTATTTGCGTTGATGGTCAAGCCTTCCAGCGTGACCGGGGTCCCCGCAGCATATACGCCAGCGCCATAGGCAGTGACAATACTGCCATTGGAAACTTTCACAGTGCCGTTAGCACCAATGGCAAAGCAAAGGGCCGACGCTGTATAACCCATATTGGAGAGGTCTTTACCAACGCCGCTGTTAGTGGTGATGGTATGGCCATTCAGGTCAAGATTGAAATATTTGTCTCCCCAAACTTGCACACTATAATCACTTGCGAAAGTGATGTCAGCCAGCAGGGTGATGGTATCGCCAGAGTTGGCAGCAGCGGCATAAGCCTCGGCCAAGGTGGCGTACTCCGTATCACCGATTTTGGCGACGGGTTCCGCCACAGCTTTAGCCTGGACGGTGTAGGTGCCGTTGTTGTTGATCACTTCATAATTCTCAGTATCCACATAAGCGGTGGGATCGATGTTGAAGGTGCCGCCGGTGACGGTAATGGAAGTATAACCCGTTCCAGAACCCCAAAGCCCGGATGCGGTTACAAAGCTGCCGCACTGAATCGTGCCGTCGCTAACAGTTACACTTTTACCTGCATAACCAGTGATAGCCTTGTTTGCGCTATTGATAGAACCGCCATCAATCACAATATCACAGCCAAAGCCATCAACAGCCGTTCCCTGGCTACTGGTGTTCCTGATTTCAGCTCCATTACGGAGTGTCAGTTTGCCGTTAACTATCCCAATGGCAGCTTCGGGATCGTCACTATACATATCTGCCGGGCCAGGATAACTTGAGGTAATGTAGCCATCGCCGGTTATCGTCAATTCGCCGTTATAAAACAGAACCCAGTTGTTACCGCCATCGATATGGTGTCCATCCAAATCAATTGTTAAGGTTCCACCACAGTTAAGCTCATGCTCCTGCACATTCGCCAGCAGGGTGATGGTATCGCCAGTCTGAGCGGCGGCAAGAGCAGCGGCCAGGGTGGCGTACCCCGTGTCACCGATTTTGGCGACATCGCCTTCTGCAACCGCCGCCTGGGCTTCTTCCTCTACCAATTCGGAGATTTCCTCGGGTTCCAGCTCATCCACGGCGAAGGCCGCGGCGGGGAGGAGGGAGAGGATCATGACCAAAGACAGAAGCAAGGCCAGCGTCTTTTTCAGTTTGTTCATTCGTTTTCCTTCCTTTCTTTTTTATCCAGAGTTTTCAATCTATGTTCATCAGCCGGAGGCTGGGGTTTCTGTACATCCCTGTCATTTCGACCGAGGGAGCGGGGCGACCGCTTTCCCTGTGTCATTTCGACTGAGGGAGCGAAGGCGACCGAGCGGAGAAATCTCCTGCACAAGAGGCGCCGTTCCCAGATCCCTCCGCTCGCTGCGCTCGGTCGGGATGACAAGAGGGGGAGCGGGGAAGGCTTTTGGAGGGGGGCGGCCCCTACGGGGGACTTACGGAATGAAAGTTCCGTAAGGCACGAGGGCATAGATACCCCTCCACTTATACGATGACATTGTACCAAACCTGGCTGGAAAATGCAATCGCAAAATATGGGAATTTGTAAACAATTATATACAAAATGTGGAAGTTGGGGCAAGAGGGAAAGCTCCGCAACGGCGGAGGCAAGAACAGCCCCTTCCGTCATTTTGCCCAGAGGGCAAAATGCCACCTCCCCCATTCCCTGACGGGAACGGTGGAGGCAAGGGTTGTCGATATAGGGCGAGGCCCTTCGATGTATTTGCTTCGCAAATTCGATATATGCCCAGGGGCATTCGATATGATATACATCCTTCTTGTCCGCAGACATATCGTATCAAAGATATATCGAGCCCTAAATGGGCATATCGAACATCCGGCAGGATGTATATCGAAAATGGGCGGCCGAAGCCGCCCATTTATGCCCCCTCATGCGGGGGCCGTCTTCTTATTCCACCACAGCCACCCCATACCCCGGCAGAGTCAGCACGCCGTCTGTGAGGAGGGCGGGTTGCTCGTTCACCAGGAGCACGGCGCTAAGGCGGTCCGCCCCCTCTGGCAGGGGGATTTGGGCGGGCTCGGGGGCGGTGTTGATACAGATGAACACCTCCTCGGCGCCATAGCTGCGGGTGAAGGCGCAGAGGGTGTCACTGCAAAGGTCGTCCAGAGGGACGGTGGCGCCCCGGAGGATGGCGGGGAAGCTGCCGCGAATGTGCAGGGCGGTCTTCACATAGGTGTAGATGGAGTAGGGGTCCTGCCGCTGTTTATCCAGGGGCGGGAACTTCATCTTCACGCTGTCCATAGCCGGGGGACCCTGGCAAAGACCCGTGGGGTCCGTATCGCTCCAATACATGGGCGCACGCTTGTTCTCGTCCTTGCCGGAGCCGCGCATGCCTATCTCCTCGCCATAGTACAAAAAGGCGTTGCCGGGCATGAGCAGGTGCAGCCCCAAAGCGAGCTTTGTCTTGCTCCCATCGTCATAGGCATAGTAGCCGGCGGACCGGGCCATGTCGTGGTTGGTATAGAAGGGGGCGTTGATATAGCCGGGGTTCCGGCTCCCATAGAGGGCTTCCTCCGCCGCCAGCTCCTGGGCATAGGCGGCGGCGCTGCGGTTCCCCCGCACGATGGAGCAGATGACCCCTTCGTCCCCGGCGAAGCGGAAGTCGAACAGGGAGTCGATGCCGGTCTGGTAGTAGTCGGCATAGGCGGCTTGGTCCGTCCAGGCCTCGCCGACGAGATAGGCGTTGGGCCGGATGCCCTTCACCACGCCGGTGAACCAGGCGAGGAAGGCGATGCTGTCCGGGCGGCTGTCGGTATAGTAGCTGGTGAGGGCATCCAGGCGGAAGCCGTCCACCCCCTTATTCAGCCAGAAGGCGGCGACGGCCTCTATCTCCGCTTGCACGGCGGCGCTGCTGAGGTTCAAGTCGGGCATGCCGCTCCAGAACCGGGCTTCGTAATACCAGCCGTTGCCCAACGACACATACCCCCCGGCGGCCTGGGTCTGAAAGTTGTAATAATCCACATAGGGACAGGCGGCAGGGTCCGGCTGTTCCCCTTCGGGCAGGGAGAGCAGATACTCCCTTGCGGCCTGGAACCAGGGGTGCTCCGTGGAGGTGTGGTTGAGGGCCAGATCCAGAATCACCCGAAGGCCCGCCCCGTGACAGGCGGCAAGGAGGCTGTCAAAGTCCGCCATGGTGCCGTACTGGGGGTCGATGGATAGATAGTCCGCCGTATCGTACTTATGATAGGTGGGCGAGGGGAAGATGGGCATGAGCCAGATTTGGCTGACCCCGAGGTCCTCGATATAGGGGAGCTGCTGCTCCACGCCCTGCAGGTCCCCGATGCCGTCACCGTCGCTGTCAAAGAAGGAATAGACGAAGATTTCGTAGGTGGCGCCGCAGTTGTCCGCCGGGGCCTGGGGGGTAAGGGCCTTACTGAGGGCCAGCATCTGGGAAAGCGGCTCGGCCGTAACCGCAGGCGCCGCCGCAGCCTCCGGCACGGCAGAGGGGACCGCCTCCGCCCGGCTCCCGGACCTGCAGCCCAGGAGCAGCAGCATCGACAGCCCCCCTATGAACAGAATGGATTTGATTTTCATCTTAGCCCTTGACGGCACCGCCGGTGACGCCTTCCACATAGTACTTCTGCAGGGCCATGAACAGGGCGGTGACGGGGATGGCCACCAGGATACCGCCGGCGCAGAAGCGGGTGAAGTAGCCCTGGTAGTCGTTGGTCCACACCCAGCGGGTCATGGCCACGGCCACGTTGTAGCTGTCGGAGAAGCCGAAGGCCACATAGCTGGCGAAGATATAGTCGCACCAGGGGGCCATAAAGGCCACCAGGGCGGTGTAGATGATGATGGGCTTGCTGAGCGGGATGGTCATCTTCCAAAGAATCTGGGCCCGGCTGGCACCGTCGATGATGGCGGCTTCGTCCAAAGACTTGGGGATGGTGTCAAAGTAGCCCTTGCACACATAGTAGCCCATGCCGGAGCTGGCCACGGAGATGAGAATCAGGCCGGGCACGGCGCCTTCCTGGGTAAGGCCCAGGAGCTTGAGCAGGAAGTAGAGGCAAATCATGGTCAAGAACCCCGGGAACATGCCCAGCACCAGCCAGGAGTTCATCAACAGCTTCCTGCCCTTAAAGCGCATACGGGAGAGGGCATAGCTGACGCAGATGACCACCACGGTGGTGATGATGGCCACGAACACGGCGATGACCAGGGTGTTGAGGTACCAGCGCACAAACTTGCAGTCCGGGCCGAACAGGAACTTATAGTTGTCCAGGGAGAACTGCTTGGGAATCAGATAGTTCACCATGCCACCATACTCCCCACGGAAGCTCTGCAGCACCAGACCCACGAAGGGGAACAGCCAGATGATGCTGATGATGACCAGCACGGCATAGGCAAGGATGTTGCCCCGAATCATTTTCCGTTTCATTATTGGAAGCCCTCCTCGTCCTTAATCGAAGGCATGGCGTTATAGACCACCAGGGAGATGATAGCGGTGACCAGGAACACCATGATGCCGATGACGGCGGCAATCTTATAGTTGCTGTCGTTGATGGTCATCTTATACAGCCAGGTGATGAGCAGGTCCGTAGCCCCGGCGCCGTTGGAAAGGCCCATGGACTTGGGGTTGCCCTGGTTTAGGAGGAAGATGACGTTGAAGTTGTTCAAGTTCCCGATGAACTGGGTCAGCAGGAAGGGCCCGGTCACAAAGAGCATATAGGGCAAGGTGATCTTGCGGAACATCTGGAAGGCGTTGGCCCCGTCGATGCGGGCGCTTTCATAGAGCTCGGAGGGGATGTTCATCAGAAGCCCGGTGACAATCAGCATGGTATAGGGGATGCCAATCCACAGGTTGATGACGATAATCATAATCCGGGCCAGGGTGGCGTTGGTCCAGAAGGGGATGGGGGCGGATATCCAGCCCCATTGCATGAGGTAGGCGTTGACGATGCCGTCCACGGCAAACATCTTGCCCACATACAACAGCGACACGAACTGCGGCACGGCGATGGTCATGACCAGGATGGTCCGCCAGAGCTTCTTTAGCTTCAAGCCCTTCTTGTTGATGAGGATGGCCACGGCCATGCCCAAAAAGTAGGTGAGGAAGGTGGCAAAGAAGGCCCAGATTAGCGTCCAGCCGAGCACGCTGAAGAACGTGCTGCCGAAGTTGCCGCCGGTGCCGATGCCGAACAGCTCCTTAAAGTTCTGCAGCCCCACCCAGGTAAAGAGCTTTGCCGGGGGCTGGTGGTCCACATCGTAGTTGGTGAAGGCGATGCAGACCATGAAGATGATGGGCAGCACCGTGAACACGAAGATACCCAACATGGGCAGGGCCAGCAGGGTCTTGTCAAAGTGCTCGTCGAGCAGGCTGTGCAAATCCCGGCGGTTGGTGGGCAGCTTCTCCCCGGCCGAGAGCTTTCTCTGGCAGTTGCGGTTGTCCCGCACGTTGATGCGCCAGGCCAGAATCAGCAGGGCGATGACCACGATGGTCAGCAAGCTGTACAGCAGGATGAAGAAGCTGTTGTCCCCGTATTGGGTGACCCGGTTGACCTTGTGGGTCTCTACGGTGCCCAGGGTGGTAAAATCTTTCAGGTATTGCCAACCGAACTTCACGATGAACAGGTTGGCGGCGGTCTGAATGCCCAGCAGCGCTAAGCCCCGGGCAAATTGGCCACGCATCAGCTCCCCAAAGCCCATGATGAGAAAGGACAGCCGGGTCTTCCAGTCCCCTTCCTTGAAGGTGGTGAAGATATCCTTGATGTCCTCCCACAGGGTAACAAAGGCGGCGCCGATGCCTCTGCCTTTCTTCTTTCCCATGTGTGTCCCCTCCGTTTGTTTTTTGGTTAAACTGAGGGCAGGGCCACATGGATTGTAACCCTGCCCGATTTCAGGCTATCTTATTTGGCGTAGGAGATGCAGTCATCCTGGAACTGCTGCAAGGCAGCGAGCAGGGCGGCATCATCGGCGTTGTTGTACTCGCCGGCGATGACGGAATCGCCCAGAGCGGTGGCCTTGGTCCAGTAGTCGCCGGGGTACTGACCCTGGGGCACGGTGAAGGCCAGCTGCTGGCCGAGGGCGGTGAGGGCTTCGTCAGCCTGGACGGCCTCATCAGCCTTGGCAGCGATGTTGGAGGGACCCCAACCCACAGCCTTGAACCGGGCCAGCTGCACATCGCCGCTGGAGAGGAACAGAGCCAGAGAGTCGCAGGCGGCCAGCTTGGCTTCGTCGGTCTGGGGCTTGACACCCAGGAGCTTGAAGCCGCCGAAGCCGCTCATCTGCACGGGGGTGCCGTTCACATTGAAGGTGGGGAGCTTGGCGCAGGCATAGTTCTCGCCGAAGAGCTCCTTGGCGGCGCTGGCATCCCAGGTGCCGTCCACGATGGCGGCGGCGTTGGTGGCGTTGCCCACGGAGGAGCCGTTGACAAAGGCGCCTGAGTTGGCCAAATCAATCATGGTCTTGAGAGCGGCCACGCCCTTCTCGGAAGCGTAGTCCACGTTGCAGGCGGTGTACTTGCCGGCATCGTTGGTCTCATAGGTCAGGGTGCAGCCGTTGCCGAAGAAGAAGGCGGGCTGATACCAGCCGGAGTTGATCTCCATATAGAAGTTCTTGCCGGCGGCCTTGCAGGCCTCGATGATGCCTTCGAGAGTGGAAGGATCGGTGACGACGGACTTGTCATAATAGAGGAAGTAGCCGTTGTCGGAGGTCAGGGGGTAGGCATACACGGTGTCGCCCATGGTGGCGGCGGCCACGGAACCGGCGTCGTTCTCGGCCTTGACGATGGCGGCGTTCTCCTCAGAGAGCTCCACCAGAGCGCCGGCGGAAACGATGCGGCTGAGCTGGTCCTGAGCAAAGCCGAAGATGTCGGCAGCGCCTTCCACGTCGGTGGTCACATTGCCGGCGGCATCGCCTTCGCCCACGGCTTCCACCTGGATGGTGAAGGAAGCGAACTCGGGGTTGGCAGCCTGCCAAGCAGCGGCCTGCTCCTTGGTGAAGTCCACGATGGCGTCGGCCACCCAGATCTTGATGGTCTGGTCACCGGCCGCGACGGGCTCGTCCGCGACAGGCTCGTCCGCTACGGGCTCGTCCGCCACGGGAGCATCGGCCACGGGAGCATCAGCCTTGGGTTCATCGGCCACGGGAGTTTCGGTCTTGGTGCCGGTGCAGGCCACGAGGGCGAACACCATCACAAGGGCCAAAACCAATGCGAGTGTCTTTTTCATACGTTCCTCCTATAAATTTCTCCTATACATTTGCGCTGTAATTGCGTATGGCAACCGAGCAGCGCCCCTCGATCGCCTTAGATTAACTATATATCTTTCCGCCCCCGTTGTCAATATCCGATCCCCTGGCTTCATTCGGGATTTTTTCCTGGTTTTCAGCTCTTTTTCCCCATCACTTCTCCCATTGAAATAATATATGGCGGCGGTATTTTATCCCATTCTTGATTTTTGCGTGGGCTTGTGTATACTGAGATTATCCATATTATAAGGAGGAAATCCCATGAAACGCTTTGTGTCCCTGCTGCTGACGGCGCTGCTGCTGTTAGGCTGCACCAGCGCCGCGCCTGCGGCGGAGCCCGCCGCCTCTAATGCGCCTGCTGTTTGGGAGGAAACGGCTCCCGCCCCGGAAGGTCAGACGGCAGCGGTACGGGAGGAGCAGGCGCAAGCCCCGGCGGATGCCGCCCCTTCGAGCCTGTATGTACAGAAGGTGGAGGGGCTTTCCGATGACTTTATCTTAGGGGCGGATGTGTCCACCCTCCTTGCCCAGGAGCAAAGCGGGGTCGTCTACCGGAACTTTGAGGGCAAGGAGCAGGACATGCTGGAAACCCTCTCAGAGAACGGCATAAACTATGTCCGGGTTCGGGTGTGGGTGGACCCCTTTGACGAAGACGGCAACGGCTACGGCGGCGGCAACTGCACCGCCGAAACCGCCGGCATCATCGGCGCCCGGGCGGCTAAGTACGGTCTAAAGCTCCTGGTGGACTTCCACTACTCCGACTTCTGGGCGGACCCCGCCAAGCAGCGGGCGCCCAAGGCCTGGGAGGGTTTGTCCATCGACGAGAAGGCCGCCAAGGTGAAGGAATACACCGGCAAGAGCCTTCAGATTATCAAGGATGCCGGGGCGGACATCGGCATGGTCCAGATCGGCAACGAAACCAACACGGGCATCTGCGGGGAGACCTCCGTGCCCAAGCGCTGCGCCATCTTCAAGGCCGGGTCCGAGGCGGTCCGTGCCTTTGACGAAAACATCCTCATCGCCGTCCACTTCACCAACCCGGAGGCGGGGAACTTCATCAACGACTATGCCTATAAGCTGGCCACGCAGCATGTGGATTACGATGTGTTCTCCACCTCCTACTATGCCTACTGGCACGGCACGCTGGAGAATTTGACCGAGCAGCTACAGGGCGTGGCCGAGAAGTACGGCAAGAAGGTCATGGTGGCGGAGACCCAGTGGGCCTATACCACCGCCGACGGGGACAACACCGGCAACCAGATTGGGGAGGAAATCAAGTACGACAAGCCCTACCCCTTCACCGTCCAGGGCCAGAGCCGGCTCATCCGGGATGTGATTCAAACCGTAGCGGACCTGCCCACGGGCATCGGCGTGTTCTATTGGGAGGCGGGCTGGATTCCCGTCCCCGGCAGCAGCTTTGAGGACCGGCTCCCCCTCTGGGAGCAGTACGGCAGCGGCTGGGCCAGCAGCCACAGCGGCGACTATGACCCCGACGGCATCTACTACGGCGGGAGCGTGTGCGACAACCAGGCCCTCTTCGACTTTGAGGGCAACCCCCTGGAGTCTTTGAAGACCTTCTCTCTGGTGAGAACCGGGAACAAGGTCCAGCCCCAGGTGGACGACATCAGCACCAGCACCCTGACCGTCCGGGTGGGTCAGCCCCTGGAGCTGCCCAAGACCATCTTCGCCATCTATTCCGACGGCTCCGAGGCCGAGACGCCCGTCCTTTGGAACGAAGACCAGGCCGCCGCCGTGGACACCCTCACCGTGGGCAAGTACCTGGTGGAGGGCGATGCCGGCGGCCGCACGGCCCGCTGCCAGGTGAATGTGGTGGACCCCAACTTCCTCGACAACTACAGCCTGGAGGAGGCGGACAGGTCCATGTGGAAGCTCACCATGCTCAATAGCGGCAAGGAGCCCGACTATCAGGTCAAGTCCACCGATGCCTACTCCGGGGAGGTGTCTCTCCACTTCTGGGACCCCAATGAGGTGAACTTCGAGTTTGAGCAGACGGTCAAAAACCTGCCCGCCGACACCACCTGGCGCATCAGCGTCCAGGGCCAGGGCGGCAGCGGCCAGAGCGACCCCATCGAAAGCGGGGAAATCTACCTGTATGTGAAGGCGGACGGTCAAACCTACACCGCCCCCCTGTCCCTCACCGGCTGGGTCAAGTGGGACGAAGGGCTTCTGGAGCACATCCCCTGCACCTCCGGGGAGATGACCGTGGGCATCCATGTCCATTGCGGCGCCGGCTGCTGGGGCACCTTCGACGACTTTTTGCTAAACCCCGAACAGTAGCACAAAAAGGAGAACGACCCATGATAGCAAAAGAAAACCTGACCCTGACAAACGAATGGGACAAGACCTTCCCCCAGAGCGACAAGGTGAACCACAGCAAGGTGACCTTTGTAAACCGCTACGGCATCACGCTGGCGGCGGATCTGTATGTGCCCCTGGCGGCACAGGGCCGTCTGCCCGCCATTGCGGTGTGCGGCCCCTTCGGCGCCGTGAAGGAGCAATGCTCCGGGCTCTATGCCCAGACGATGGCAGAGCGCGGCTTTGTCACCCTGGCCTTTGACCCCTCCTTCACCGGGGAAAGCGGCGGGAACGTGCGCTATATGGCCTCCCCGGACATCAACACCGAGGACTTCATGGCGGCGGTGGACTTTTTGTCCCTCCACGAGCTGGTGGATCCGGACCGCATCGGCATCATCGGCATCTGCGGCTGGGGCGGCATGGCCCTGAATGCGGCGGCGCTCGATACGAGAGTCAAGGCCACCGTGGCCTCCACCATGTACGACATGACCCGCGTGAACGCCAAGGGCTATTTTGACAGCGAGGACAGCGAGCAGGCCCGGTACGAGAAGCGGGCGGCCCTGTGCGCCCAGCGGCTCACGGATTTGCAGAAGGGGGAATACACCCTGGGCGGCGGCGTGGTGGACCCCCTGCCGGAAGATGCTCCCTACTTTGTGAAGGATTACTACGACTACTACAAGACTCCCCGGGGCTACCACCCCCGGTCCCTGAACTCCAACGGCGGCTGGAACATCATCGGCTGCGAGAGCTTTTTGAACCAGCCCATCCTCCAGTATGCCAGGGAGATTCGCTCGGCGGTGCTGGTGATGCACGGGGATAAGGCCCACTCCTGCTACTTTAGCAAGGACGCCTTTGCCCACATGGTGGAGGGCAGCCCCTATGCCGGCAACAAGGAGCTGCTGCTGATTCCCGGCGCCTCCCACACGGACCTCTATGACGGGGGCAAGACGAAGGCCATTCCCTTTGACAAGCTGGAAGCCTTCTTCACCCAGTACCTTTGCTAAGGGGTGGGCATGAACCGTCGGCTTTCCCTGACCCCCGGGCGGTGGCTCGCCCGGGGGCTGTTTCTTCTGCTGCTGGTGGCTTGCGGCAAAACGCTCCCTCCGGCGGCGGCGCCTGAGCCCACCGCCACCCCCGCGGCGGCAAAACCCACTTTAGCAACAGAGGAGGACACAGAACCAATGCTGCAGCTGCAAATCAACGGCCAGGCCGTCACCGTGGCCTGGGAGAGCAACGAAGCCGTGGAAGCCTTACAGGCCCTTTGCGCCCGGGAGCCCCTAATCCTCTCCACCTCCCGGTACGGGGGCTTTGAGCAGGTGGGCCCCATCGGGACAACGCTCCCCGCCCAGGATAGGCACACCCAAACCGAGCCCGGGGATATCATGCTCTATGCCTCCGACCAAATCGTGGTGTTCTTCGGCTCCAATTCCTGGGCCTATACCCCCCTGGGCCGCATCACAGACCCGGACACCCCCGGCCTCTGCGCCCTGCTGGACACCCCCACCGCCACCCTCACCTTCACCCTGCAATAACGCTCGACTCTCCCGAATATAAGTAAGCCCCCTGCTGACGCAGGGGGCTTGGTACCCGGTAGGGGAGTCGAACCCCTGTTACCGCCGTGAGAGGGCGGTGTCCTAGGCCACTAGACGAACCGAGCACGATTGCAAGGGATATGATACCGAAAAACGGTCGGTCTGTCAATAGTTTTTTTCAAAAATTGGTTCCCAGACCCCGGGGGCATGGAGGGTCAAGGGAGGCCGAGGGGGCAGCGCCGGACGGGGGACGGGGCTAAGCAAGCTCAGGTTTGGGTTGAAGAAAGGGTCCCCCCGCAGGAGCAACGGGTAGAAGGCATCCCGGCAGCGCTGCTCCTGCGCCCGGGTTTGGGGCCGGGAGACGGCGGGGGCTGTTCTCATAAAGCGGACCCCCGGCGCGCACAGGCAGAACAGGCCCTTTTGCCTTAGCCGCAGGCACAGCTCCTCCAAAGCCCCGAGGTCCATATCCCGGCAAAAGCCGCCCACAGAAAACAGCCTATCTCGGCGCAGCAGCAGCGCTTCATAGGAGAGGGCAGACACATCCCTTGGGCAGAGCCAATGGGGCCAGGCGGCCTTGGCAGACGAAAAGGGCAGGCCCTGACCGGGGGACCCCAAGCCGCCTCCCTGGCCTAAGACCGTGCCCCAGTTCAGCAGCCGTTCCTGCCCATCCAGCACCAAGGGCCCCACGGCCCCCACCGCCGGAGCCTGGGCCCACTCCGTCAGCCGCTGGGCATAGTCAGGGGACAGGGGCAGGCATCCGGGCCGGACAAAGAGCAAAAACCTGCCCCCGGCCCTCTGGGCCCCGGCCTGCAGCAGCGCTCCCAGCGGCGCCCCGGGCTGCTCCAGCACGGGGATGCCCGCCTCCCGCAGGGCCAGCAAAAAGGGGGTCAGGGGACCGCCGGTGGGCACCAGAAACTGGAACCGGGGCAGCTGCATCCGCTGTTCCAGAGCCAGCAGAGTGGCCTTTAGCTGCTCATCGGACCCCTCATGAACGACGATGATGGACACCAGCGGCTCCCCCGGCACGCTGAGCCGGGGCAAAAAGCTGTTCTGTATTGGCCCGGGCAGCACCATTGCCCCCTGCCCCCGGCGGCGCAGGGCCCTGTCCACCGACTCCGGCCCCAGGGTTCCCGCCTCCGGGGGGAGGCTAAAGAGCAGAAAGGGCACATGCTCCACCCGGCGGCTTAGCTCCGTCGCCTTCAGCCAGCAGGCATACCGCTCCCCCGGCCCCGGCCCGGGCCAGGTGCCGAGTCTTTTGAGCAGCCAGCGGGACAGGCACACCCCCCGGCCCAGGTAGTCCCGGCACAGAAGGGTGTGGGGGGAATAGTCCGGCTTGAAGGCGGGCCGGGTCCGCCGGTTCCCTATACGCACATCCTCGTCGGCATACAGTAGGTCCGCCCCGCCCTGGGCCCCCATGGCAAGGCGAAACAGGGCCTCCGGCTGCAAGCGGCCCTCCCCCGGCAAAAACAGGTAATAGTCCCCCTCCACCCGGCGGCTAAGGTCCGTCAAGACAAAGTTCCGATAGGTCTGCCCCTGCAGGGAGGCTTGCAGGGTCCCGCCCGGCTCGGTCTGCACGAGCACGAACCGGGGCGAAGGAAAGAACCGGGTCCTGCGCTGTTCCTGGGCGGCCCGGTTCGTCAAAGTGGATAGGCGAATGTACTGCTGGTAGTCCTCCATACTCCCCTGAGCATGGACGGCAATCCCGGCTTTTATACTATCAGAGACTAGTATTATATACTAAGCTCTGATGAAAAGGAGGCAAGATTGCCGAGGAGTTTTTCGTCCTGCCAAAGGCGAAAGGAGGGAGGCGATGCCGGGGCGCATCGTTAACCGGAGAGAGCCAAAGGCAGGGCGGAAAAAAACCGGCAAGATGTCTTCTTTGAGTCAGAGCTTAGTATTATGCAATAGGTAAGTAGGGCACGGCGTTAAAGTCCAAATCGGAGATATGGCCCTTCATCAACAGGTAATACCCGGCGGAGCCGATCATGGCCCCATTGTCCGTGCAGTATTTGAAATCCGGGCAGCAGAAGCGGATGCCCGCCTTTTGGCACTTTTGCTGCAGCATGTCCCGCAGGTTCCCGTTGGCGGACACGCCGCCGGCTAAGGCCAGGGGTCCCCCCTGCTCCCTGGCGGCGCGGACCGCCTTGTCCGACAGGATGCTGTTCACCGCAAACTGGAAGCTGGCGGCCACATCCCCCCGGTTCACGTTCTGGCCTCGCTGGCGGGCGTTGCTCATATAGTTGATGACGGCGGTCTTGAGCCCGGAAAAGCTCATGTCATACCCCTCCCCCTCGTTGAAGGCGGAGTGGAAGCGGATGGCGTGGGGGTCCCCCTGCTTGGCCAGAGCCTCCAGCTGGGGTCCGCCGGGATAGCCCAAATCCAGCACCCGGGCCACCTTGTCGAAGGCTTCCCCGGCGGCATCGTCCCGGGTGCGGCCGAGGAGCGTGCATCTATCATAGTCCTCCACCACCACGATGTGGCTGTGGCCCCCGGAGGCGATGAGGCAGGTGAAGGGGGGCACGAGGTCCGGGAAGGTCAGATAGTTGGCGGCGATGTGGCCCAGAATGTGGTGGGTGTTGACAAGGGGCTTCCCCGCCGCATAGGCGAGGCCCTTTGCGTAGCTGACCCCCACCAGCAGAGCGCCCACCAGGCCGGGACCCCCGGTGACAGCGATGGCATCCACCTCTTGCAGGGTTAGGTGCGCCTGCTGCAGCGCCCTCTCCACCACGGGGCCCACCTTATCCACATGGTTCCGGCTGGCAATCTCCGGCACCACGCCGCCGAAGGGCTGGTGCAGGGGAATCTGGGTATAGACCACGTTGGAGAGGACCTGCCGCCCGTCTTGCACGACGGCGGCGGCGGTCTCGTCGCAGGAGGTCTCGATGGACAGCACCCTGGCGGTGCCCCTGTGCTGTATCCGTTTTAGCTGTTCTTGGGCGGTTTCAAAGTAAGTCATCGTAATCGTCGTCCGGTTCGTCTATGGTCTCTTGTGTGCCCGCATAGGGGGCAAAGTCAATCTTCACCGCATCCGGCTCCGGCTCGGGCTCGGACGCCGGCAGCGGCTTTTCCTGCTGCTCCTGCTCCCGATTCAGCTGGTTGCGGGCGGTGACGGTCATGTTGGCCTTCTTGTGGACCTGCAATAAATCCGGCCCCTCCACCACCTGGGCCCTTGACTGGGCCTCCTCCTTGGCCTGCTGCTGCTGCGCCGTCTCCTGCTTCTTGCGCCGCCGCAGGAACCAGGGGGTCCCCAGCACCCCGCCGATGAGCAGGAGGATGATCAGGGTCCGGCCCATAATCAGCATGACCAAATCCCGGAACAGGTTCCCGGGCAGCATCTGAATCATGCGGGAGTTCTCCGGCAGCATCCAGTTTTCGGTGCCGGGGAAGATGATGCGATGAAACGCAGTCCAGAACCCATCGAAGCTGACGGCGGCCCAGGTGCCCATGAAGGCCAGCAGCACCCCGAACACGCCGAGCCCCCAGGCATAGCCCCAAAAGGCGGTGTGCAGAGGTTCCTTTCTTTCCAGCAGCACGCCCACCAGCATCAGTATCGCCCCCAGCCAAAGGCCCGTGTTCCGGGCGGCGCTAAGGCCCTGCCACAGGGCCTTCACCTCCGCCATGTGGACGATTTCAATGTCCAAATTGAACATGCGGACCTGCTGGCCGTTGACGGTGACGAGCACGTCGATGGTGGCGGTGCGGCCGTTGATATAGTCCACCAGGGTGCGGATGCCCGCCCCCAGGTCCCCCAGGGTCATGTCCATGGCCTCGTTCAGGGCCAGCTTCTCGAACTCCTCCTCAAACCAGACGGTGCGGCTCACCGTCATACGCACCACCGTGAAGGTGATGCACAGAATCAGGATAAACGCCCCCAGGGCGGTAATGGTGATGGCAAGGGTTTTCTTCATGGGTTCATCCTTTACGGTAAAACGTATTGCCTCCGATAAACTCCCGCAGCAGGCTGGTGGGGGGAATCTCGTCCTCCACGGAGGCATCCTGCACATAGTTCAGGGACTTGATGATGTTGCGGACCTGGTCATAGCAGGGGCTCTGGGGGTCCGCAGCCTGCAAAAGGGGATAGATGTGCTTTTTGAGCACCGCCAGCTCATAGACCAGGGCCGTGTTGAAGATGGCATCGGCGGTTTCCTGATAGGGGAAAATCCACCGCTGCTCCCCCCGCTGCACGCTCGCCCACATGTTCAGCGTCCGTTCCACGCTGGCGCCCCGGGTCAGATAGTCCCGCACCAGCCGGCGAAGCAGCCGCACATCGGAGGTGGGAATGCGGTTGTGGTCGTCCAAATTTATGGTGGTCAGGGCGGACACATAGAGCTTGAACACAGCCTTCGGCGACACCTCCGGGGTCAACAGCCGGGGGTTCAGGGCATGGAGCCCCTCGATGACCATGACCGTGTCCTCCCCAAGGCGGATGGTCCTGCCTCCCGGCAGACTTTGGCCCGTGGCAAAGTCGAAGGTGGGAGGCGTTACCTCCCGGCCCGAAAGCAAAGCGGACAGGTCCTCGTTGAACCGCT
The DNA here is from genome assembly GCA_017451295.1 of Clostridia bacterium. GTDB lineage: Bacteria > Bacillota > Clostridia > Christensenellales > CAG-138 > RUG472. Next base: position 3,408 of record JAFSPW010000077.1, on the reverse strand, counting down.
CCACATCAATCATCTTGATGTGCTCAAAGTCGAAGCTCCCGTCGGGCTCCGGCTCCACCAGGCTCCTGTCCTTATAGTAATCGTCCAGGGAGAAGAGCAGGGGGTCCTTCCCCAGCACCCGCAGCTGGACGCTGAGCCTATTGGCGCTGGTGGTCTTGCCGGAGGAGGAGGGTCCCGCCAGCAGCACCACCCGGGCATTGCGGGCCACAATCTGCTCCGCAATCTCCGCGAACCGCTTCTCGTGAAGGGCCTCGTTGACCCGAATCAGCTGCCGCACGCGGCCGCTGGTGACCATGTCGTTTAAGTCCGCCACGGCGGCGCAGTGCATCAGCTCCCCCCAGCGGTCGCTTTGGGCAAACACCGCCGACAGGTTCGGGGAGGGCACGTAGGGGGCCACCCGGTTGGCATCCTGGGTGTCCGGCCGCATCAGATGCAGTCCCGGGGCATCAAAGACCAGGTCCATCACCTGGGCATAGCCGGTGGAGGGGCACATTTCCCCATAGAAATAGTCCACATAGTCTTCATGGCGGTAGACATCAAAGAAGGTGAACTGCCGATAGTCCAGCAGCCGGGCCTTGTCCTTCTGGCCGTCCCGTTCAAAGAAGGCAATGGCCTCGTTGATGTCCAGCCGGTGCCGGGTCAGGGGATAGTCCGCCGCCACAATCTCCCGGCACTTGTCCCGAAGCGTATCCACCTCTGCCTCTGTCAAGGGGGTGTCCTTTATGATGTCCATATACAGGCCGCCGCCCAAGGCATAGTCCACCCGCACATGGGCCTTGGGGAACAGCTCCCTGACCCCCAGGCACACCACGAACAGGAGGGTGCGCTCATAGACCCGCTGGCCCCGGTTTTCGCCGTAGGAAATCAGCTTCACATGGCCGTTGCTGCGGGCAATGCCCTTGCGCTCCCGAAAGCCCACGGCTTCGGAAACCCTGTCCTGCTCCCGGCAGGGGACATAGTTTAAGGTGAACACCTCGCCCCCCAAATCCGCCGCCAGGGGGCGTTTGTTCAAATCCTGCGTGTCCAGACCCTCCCGCCGCAGAATGTGCAGCAGGCTTTCCTCGGGCCGGGCCTCCACGGGCTTGCCGTCGATGTACAGTTGCATACGCTTTCCTCCTGTTTTCGTCTGGCAAGGGGCCGATGGCGTCAGCCCCAAATCAAGGATAGGGTGGGCACAATCTGCTTCTTCCGGCTCATGACCCCGGGAAGCCAGGCGGCGTTGTCCCTAAACTCCGTGTTGAAGGCCTGGCCGAGCTCGTCCAAAGCCCCCACCGCCAGCAGCCGGGTGCTCTTTTTGAGCACGTCGGTCAGCATGAACAGCAGCATATCATAGTCCCGGCTCTTGCGCTCCGCCTCCATAATGGAGATAAGCTCCCCTTGCCGGGCGGCGAACTGCTCCGTGTTGGTGCTGGTGTACTGGCCGATGCCCAGGCGGTGACCCGCAATCTGGAACTCCTTAAAGTCCGTCAGCAGCAGAGCCTTTAGATCCGCATCCTTGGGCAGGGTGGTGGCGAAGATGAAATCGCCCAGCTCCTTTAGCGACAGTCCCGCCAGACGGGCCATGCGCTCGGCCATGACCTTGTCCCTTTCCGTGCAGGTGGGGGACTGGAACAGAATGGTGTCCGACAGGATGCCCGCCGCCATAAGCCCCGCCAGCTTTTGACTGGGCATGATGCCCCGCTCCTGGAACATGGTGGCGATGATGGTGGTGCTGGCCCCCACGGGCTCGGTCCGCACATAGATGGGGTCCGTGGTCTGTACATCCGCCAGGCGGTGGTGGTCGATGATGGCAAGAATGTGGGCTTCCTCCAGCCCGTCCACGCTCTGGGCGGTCTCGCTGTGGTCCACCAGGACCACCTTCTTCCGGTTGGGCCGAAGCAGGTGATACCTTGACAGGGTCCCCACCACCTTGTCCTCGCTGTCCAGCACCGGGTAGCTCCGATAGCGGCTCTTTAACGTGGCATCCTTCACCATGTCCAGATAGTCGTCCTCGTGGAACACGGCCAAGTCCTCCGTCCGGGCGATGCGGGACACGGGCACGGACTGAATCATGAGCCTGGCCGCCCGGTAGGGGTCAAAGGGGGTGGTGATGACCACCGTGTCCCCCCGATGCTCCATGTCCTGGGCAGGGGGCAACACCCCGCAGACGATGACCGCCCGGGCCTTGCTCTCAAAGGCTTTCTGCAGCACCCCGGCATCGGGCCCGGTGATGACGATGCTCCCCTGAGCAAAGGCGCCCTGGCTGCCCGGCACGGCGATGGACAGCTCCCCGGAAAGCTCCGTCACATCCCCGGAGTCCCCCCAAATCTGCCCGTCCAGACAGCTGAGCAGGTTGAACAGCGGCACCTCCTGGAGCATGGTCTCCTCCACGAACCGCATATCATACTGGGCGATGTCCCCGGTGGTCAGCATGCCAAACAGCCGCCCCTTCTCGTCCGCAATGGGCAGGGAGGCGGAGGCGCTCTTCTCCTCGCTCATCTGCTCCCAGGCCCGGTGCACCGTCACCGCATCGGATAGGATGGTGGGCCGGTCAAAGTCCAAATCCTTCACCTGGGTCCGCACATCGTACAGCCGCATGGGCGCCTCAAAACCGAACCGCTGGAGAATGTTGTTGGTCTCGTCGCTGACCACCCCCAGGCGGCAAGCCACATACTCCCTGTCCCCCAGGGCGTTTCGCAAGGCCGCATAGGAAATGGCCGCCACAATGGCATCTGTGTCCGGGTTCTTGTGTCCGAAAACATATACTGGGTCCATACACCGTCCTCCATCGCTTTCTTGGGAATATATTAGTATACCATGGTATTCCCCCATACGCAAGAAGACCCGGCGATTCACCGGGTCTTCAGGCAGATGCCTTGCATTTATGGGTTCACCGTCAGCCGGGCGGCGGCGGATTCCACGAAGCCGTCGGCGTTGGTGACGATGCAGCGGTACCTATTCCCGCTCATGTCCGCCGTCACCTTCTTTAGGGAGAGCTTATTCTTGGTGGCCTTGGGCACATCCACCCAGCCGCTGCCGTCGTTCACCTGCCACCGATAGGTCTTGGCCTCCTTTGCCTTTACGGAGAAGGAGGCAGTCTTGCCCGCCTTCACGGTGGCATCCTTGGGCTCAGTGGTGACGGTGGGCGGCACGAGGTAGACCGTCAGGGTAGCCACTTCGCTGGTCACCTCCCCGTCGGTGTTGATGGCCATGCAGCGGTACAGATTCCCGTTCATATCGAAGGTGACCTTCTTCAAGGTGAGCTTGCTCTTGGTGGCTTTGGGAATGTCCGTCCAGCCGCTGCCGTCGTTCACCTGCCATTGATACTTTTTAGCCCCTTTGGCCTTTATCGTCAGGTTGGCGTTCTTCCCGTTGCGGACGCTGACATTGGCGGGCTGACCCGTAATCACCGGCGGCACCAGCTTCACG
>JAFSPW010000076.1 GCA_017451295.1 Clostridia bacterium | reverse complement strand
CTTTATAATTCATTTTCTTCACCCTTACAAATCCCGATTTGTCTGTGTCCTGTTTTCTCTACTGCATCTGCTGCTTTGCGATGCTGCTGTGCGCGCTCAAAGCGCAGGCTTTGACGGTGTGCAGAATCCTGCGTTGGTTCCATGAGGAGAATCGCAGATTGACTGGGGACCGTCAATCAAGATTTGACGAAGCAGAACCGGCACAGAAGGTGCCGCCCAATGTGCATGGGTTAGGCGTGGATTAGTATACTGTCAATAGCCGGTGTAGTCAAAGTCCAGGAAGGACCACTCCCCGTACTCGTTTTCCTCTATGGGGCAGGAAAGGGTATGGGTTTGGCGGTCGAGGGAGCCGAACCAGGTGCTCCAGAGGGGAGCAAAATGGTCGTCCTCGGCCTTGTAGTTAGGGTGGGGATGGTCCTGGGCATAGTTGGAGGTGATGATATAGTCCTCCTTGGAATAGCCCGTGGCGGCACGCTGGTCGTCGGTCATGAGAAAGAAGGCCAGGGAATCCCGGTTGGAGATGACGAAAGTGGGGTCGATGTGGTAGTTTTGGCCGTTGAGGCGCACATAGCTCCACTGGTGGTCCGGCCCCATCATGGTGGTGGCCTCCACCCCCGCCAGCATAAGCAGATAGGAATAGGCGGTGGAAATCTCCTGGCACACGCCTTTGCCCTCACGGAAGAAGCGAAGGGCGCTCAAATCCTCGATAACCTCCTGATACATGCGCTCATAGGCGTCGTAATCGTATTCATAGTGGTTGGAGAAGTAGATATACAGGGTCAGGGCCTTTTCAAAGTCCGAATAGTCGTCCGCAAAGACGGAATTCAAAATGGCCTCCATATCCCTGCCGAAAGCCTCTATCCGCTGCCGAGCCTCCTTTGGTGGCACCAGATAGGTGAAGGAAGCCACCCCGTCCTTCACGGAATGCTCCCTATCCTCCGCATAGTCAATCAGCTCCTCCAGCACCGGCAGGCACCGATAGGGGAACTGGCCCATGACCCAGTCATAGGTGTGCTGGTCCTTGCAAGGGAAGGTGTCCTCCCCCGCCATGACCGCATCCACCAGGTTGAACCAAGCCTCGCACATGTCCGGGCCGAAGATCTCCTGCATATACACCGAGCAGACCTTGGGGGAAAACACATAATGGCCCTGCACAGGCGCCTGTGTCTGCTCCGGCTCCTCTGCAAAGAGGGGACCACCGGCGGTGGGCTCCTCGGCGGTGCGTATCAGGCCCTCCACTCGGGTACCGGCCGGCAGCAGCTCCCAGGTGCTTTCCTCCACCTGCAGGGTATAGGTATCCCCGTCGCTAAAGAAGGACAGCTTCAGCGGGTTCCCGTTCCCATCCGCGGCGGCAAACACCAGCCTGTCCCCCTGCCAGGTGCCCACGGCGTCCTCGATGAAGGTCAGGCGATAGAGGCTGGCCGCCAGGTAGTATTCCTCCCCGATTTGAGTGAGGATGGCGGTGTCATAGTTTTCGTTCTCGTAGCAGCCGGCGAGGCTCTCCTGCTCCGGGGCCGCCGTGGGTTCCGCCGTAGGCGCCGCCGTGGCTTCTATCATCACGGCCGGGGCGGGGCTTTGCTGTGGGGCGGGCGCCGGCTTAACGCAGCCCAACAGCAGCAGGGCCGAAAGCAGCCACACGCAGACCCGCTTCATAGGGTCCACCCCCCGTCGGCGTACTGTTGCAGGAAGGCTTCAAACTCCTGGGGCGGCAAGGGCCGGGAGAAATAGTAGCCCTGGACCAGCTGGCAGCCCAGGTCCTTCAGGGTTTTGAGCTGTTCATGGGTTTCCACGCCCTCGGCCACGGCGGGCACCTGCAGATAGTCCGCAATCTCCAGGATAATCTCCACCAGGCGGGTGTTCTTGCCGTCGGCAAAGGCATCCCGGATAAACTGCATGTCAATCTTGAGAATGTCCACCGGCAGGGAGGAAATCATGCTGAGGGAGGAGTAGCCGGTGCCAAAGTCGTCCATCTCGATGCAAAAGCCCAAATCCGACAGCTTCTTCACGGCACCGATAACCTGCTGGGCATCCTGGGTATAGGCGGACTCCGTAATCTCCAGGTGCATATCCTTCGGCGTGAGGCCGTTCTCCGCCAGAATGCCGCAGAGGGTTTCGGGCAGGTGCTCGTCATATAAATCGACCCGGGACACATTGACGGAGACGCACAGGCCCCTGCCCAGCCGCTCCTTCCAATCCCGAACCTGCCGGGCGGCCATGCGCCAAACATGCTGGTCCAACTCCCGAATCAGGCCGTTGTGCTCAAAGGCGGGGATGAAGATGACGGGGCTGATCAGCCCCAGCTTGGGATGCTGCCAGCGCACCAGGGTCTCCGCCCCGGCTAGAACCGGGGATTCCCCCTGAATATCGAACTTGGGCTGGAAGTACACCATGAACTCCCGGTTCTGGATGGCAGAGCGGAAATCCTCCGCCAGCCGGGCGGCATGGAGCTCCCGCTCGTGGGCGGCGCTGTCGTAGAAGCCCAGGGTCTTGGCCAGATTATCCTTCAAGGAGTGGGAAGCGCTGCGGGCCCTGTCGAACCGCTGCTCCATGTCCACGGCCTTATCCACATTCTCATAGACCCCCATGCACAGCCGCGCCGCCACCGGGTCCTCCGCCAGCTTTTCGGTGCAGTAGTCCAGGGTTTCCAGATAGTCCCCCCGGTGGGGCCAGTAGCCCAGGAAGATATCGGCGCCCTGGCGGCCCACGACGGCGCCCTCGCCGCCGAAAACCTCCTTCAAAAGGGTCGCAATGTGGCGCAGGATACAATCTCCCGTGTCCCGGCCGTGGCGGGCGTTGATCATGTGGAAGTGGTGCACATCCACCACCACGGCGTCCATGTCGGTGTGGGGATACTGCTCATCCAGCATTTTGGCATGGCGGAAGAAGCAGGCCCGTTCATACAGACCCGTCAGGGAGTCCCGCTCCCGGCGGTCCCGCTCTTTGCGGTATTCGTGGATGGGTTCGGCTTTGGTGTCGGTGTAATCAGGCATTTGTTTCCCTTTCTATATGCTGTGCAGTAAATCAGTCCCGGGTGATGGAGCCCATGGACTTGAGCTGCTGCTTGCGCTCATACATTCTGTCGTCCGCCCGCTGGAATACGTTGTAGACAAAGGCGTCCTCCCCGGGCCGGAAGGAAGCGGCGCCCAGGGAGATGACGGCCCTGCCGGTTTTCAGATTCTCCTCCACTTGACGGTTAAAGGCGGCGATTATCTCCTCCCGGGCGGCAAAGTCCTGTCCCGTCAGCAGCACCGCAAACTCGTCTCCGCCGATGCGGAACACGGGGCTGTGCTTGAAGTGGTCGCAAATCAGGTTGGAGGCTTCCAGAATGTACTGGTCCCCGGCCTTGTGGCCCTGGGTGTCGTTGATGTGCTTGAGGCCGTTTAAGTCGCAGACCAGCACGGAAAACTCCCGGCAGCGGCCATCGGCAATCTCCCGGTCCAACTGTTCCTCCGCTTCCGTAAAGGCCCGCTTGCTCTTCACGCCGGTAAGGGGGTCGGTGTTGGCGATAGCCCGCATCTGACCGAGCTGCTCCTCGCTGTGCCGGGCCCGGTGGCTCAAGGTGGTATAGTTGCTCACCAGCATGCCCAGGGAAACGATGAACATGCTGACCACCACCGCAATGGTGATCCCCTGCGTGCGGCGAAGGCTTTCGATCATGCTGCTGATATAGGACTCTCCGTTGATTCGGTAGCCCAGGGAGGAATAGTAGTCCTGCAGGTTGTGCATGCCGTCGTCGGTGGCCCGCATGTTGTACTGACTCATCCACACCAGAGCGATGAACAGCAGGAAGGCCAGGAACACAATCCACACCACGATGGCGCTGCCGTACCGGTTGTGCCTGTCCTTACGCACCACCCGGTGAAAGAAGAACAGGCCCAGCATGGACCAAACCACGAACAGCAGATAGGTTTCCGTGGCCATGGAGCTTTCCTGGAACAGGGTCGGCAGCAGCAGATACCCGCCGAACAGAACCATAAGCGACAGACCGGCCCAGCCGGTAAAGGTTTCGTGCCGATCCTTGCAGCGGGCAGCCTGCTTTATGACGGCGGCGGAGATGAAGCCATAGACCATGGTGGCGCCCATGGTCGTCACGTCCACAATCCAGCCGATGGCCGTCCGGCCCACAAAGGGAATGAAGCAGGACACCGCCATGATAAGGCCGATGGCCCGGTGGGGCGCCCCGTGGGCGTTGACATCGGCATACTTTTCCGGGAGGATATCGTCCTTGGCCACGGCATAGAGCAGCCGGCTCAGGGCGGTGATGTTGCCGATAAGGCTGGTAAGAACCAGGGCCAGCAGGGCGGCCATGAGAATCCCCACCCCCCATTGGCCCAGATAGTGGTTGGCGGCATAGAAGGCGGGCAGCGCTTCCAGCCCTCCCAGGTTCCCCAAATTCCGGATATACTCCAGCCAGGAGCCGTACCGAGCCGGATAAGCGGTGACGGACAGGAGCGTCACGGCGATATACAGGGCCGTGGTCATGATGACGGAAAGGGTCAGAATGCGGAAGGCTTTGCGCCGGGGAAAGGCAAACTCCGGCGTGACATGGGAGATGTTTTCAAAGCCGATAAAGGCCCAGGGCGTGATGACGGCGATGGTGACAATCTGGCCCAGGGCTTTTCCGTCGGGCACATAGGCAGGGGCGATAGGGCTGCCCTTTAGGCACAGGGCGGCCACGCAGCAGGCCACGATGCCAAAGAAGAACACGGCCACCAGGACCACCATAATCCGCATCAGCAGCTTTTCCCGGCGAATGCACAGCCAGCCCACCAGCAGCAGCGCACCGATGGACAGCAGGGCCTCCCCCAGATACACATCATAGCCGAAGATGGTATACAGCTTCGCAAACTCGAATATGTCGCCGATGAAGAACCGGGCGAACAGGGGCAAGGACGTGATGTTGGCCCACAGCACCGCAAAGTAGGTGAGGGCCAAAAACCAGCCGGCCATAAAGCCCCGGTCATAGCCGAAAACGGAACGCACATAGGCATAGGAGCCGCCGGATTCGGGGTAGGCGTTCATCAAATAGTGATAGTTTCGGCTGATGAGCAGCATCACCAGGCCCCCGATAATCAGCCCCAGCACGCTGCCCTTGGGGCCGGCCTGGGCAAGGTACGTGTTGGCCGTGACCACCAAGGCTCCCCAGCCCACGCTGGTACCCAGAGACAGGGCCAGGGCCTGGGACCGGGACATAAACGGCCTAAGTTCCTTTCGTTGATTGTCAGACATGGTTCCCTCTCCTTTTTTATGCAAATCAAAAGACAACTGAATACAGGTCCGCCAAAGACGGCTTTGGACAGACGGAGTAGATTATATCACATTCTGCGCTTCTCACAAGAGCCTTGCCGCCAAAAAATGCTTGGGCGGAGTTGTTTTGAAAAAAGTTCATTTATCTGTGGCGCAGATTGTCTTCTTATGCTACAATAGGGGGGTATACCATTGCGGGTATAGTTCCAAAAAACGGTTACGCAAGCGAAAGGGCCAGTATGAAGAAAACCAACGGCAACTCTCTGCGCATCGCCATGTTTGGCCACAAGCGGATTCCCTCCCGGGAGGGGGGCATCGAGGTGGTGGTGGGGGAGCTGTCCCGCCGCATGGCGGGGCTTGGCCACCCTGTCACCTGCTTTAACCGCTCCGGGCACCATGTCAGCGGCGCCGCCTTTGACGGGGAGAACCGGAAGGAATATGAGGGCGTGCGGCTTAAAAGCGTCTGGACCCTGAACAAGAAGGGGCTGGCCGCCATGACCGCCTCCCTGAGCGCCGCGGTGCTGGCGGCCTTTGGGCCCTACGATGCGGTGCATGTGCATGCGGAGGGCCCCGCCTTCATGTGCTGGCTGCCCAAGCTCATGGGCAAGCGGGTGGTGGTGACGGTCCACGGGCTGGACTGGGCCAGGGCCAAGTGGGGCAAGTTCGCCTCCTGGTACATTAAGAGCGGGGAGAAGAACGCCGTCCGGTTTGCGGATGAAATCATCGTTTTAAGCCGGGCCGTGCAGGACTATTTTCAAAGGACCTACGGCCGAAAGACCCGGTTCATTCCCAACGGCGTGAACCCGCCGGAACTGCTGGAGCCCGAGGAGATTAGGGACCGGTGGGGTCTTGAAAAGGACGGCTATGTGCTCTTCCTTGGTCGGCTGGTGCCGGAGAAGGGGATTCACTATCTGCTAAAGGCCTATCAGGGGCTTAGGACCGACAAGAAGCTGGTGATTGCCGGCGGGAGCTCGGACACGGCGGAATATGCCAAGGAACTTCAGGCCCTGGCCCCGGCGGGCACCGTGTTCACCGGGTTTTTGCAGGGCCGTGCGCTGCAGGAGCTGTACAGCAACGCCTATGTCTATGTGCTGCCCAGCGACCTGGAGGGCATGCCGCTAAGTCTCCTCGAGGCGATGAGCTACGGCAACTGCTGCCTTACCTCGGATATTGAGGAGTGCGCCCAGGTGGTGGAGGATAAGGGGGTTCTGTTCCCCAGGGGGAATGTGGCTGCCCTCAGGGGGAAGCTCCAGGAGCTGCTGGATAATCCCCGGCAGGTGGCCGCCTATAAGGCGGAGGCACAGGAGTTTATTTTGAGCAAGTATAATTGGGACGAGGTGGTCCGCAGGACGCTGGACCTGTACCAAAAGAAGTGAGCAAAGGAGCGGCGTGAGGGAGACCGGGGGGGAGAAAAAGGGACTGCTGTACGATTTGGTGGTCCTGGCATATGTGGGGCTGATGACCATTGCCTTCTACGTGTCCACGGAGAAGCGGGGCATCATTCCCCAGTTGCCCACCATCCTGCGCTATGCTGCCGATGCAGGGGTGCTGGTCATCGCTGCGGCGTATTACCTTATCACCTACCAGCAGCGGCGGCTGAAGGTGGCCATGGATGTAGCGTGGATTTGGTCCGTGCCGTATCTGGGCATTGCCCTTATCTCCCTGCTTATTTGGGTGGTGCAGCGGACCGAAATGCACTATATCTCCCGGGGGCTTATCAACGTGGGCTGTGCGGAGCTAAATGCCCTGGCGGTGGCCTGCGCCATATGGCTGTTTGGGGAAAAGGCGGTGGACTATTCCTTCTATGGAGCCGTGGCCGCCGTGGGGCTGGTGGCGGTGCGGGCGGTGATGATGTTCGGCGTCGGCGGGTTTATCAGCCAGTATATCGCCCTGGTGGTCACCTTCTCCGGGAACACCGGCCCGGCCATGCGGTATATGGAGTTTCACGATCTATCCCAGGGGCTGGGCCTGTTCGTGATGTATTATGCCTGGACGCTGAAGAAGGACAAGCGCAGCATCGTGCTGTTCCTGCTCTCCTGCGTGTGCTTCACCCTGACCCTCAAGCGCATCGACGTCATCGCCATCGTGGGGGGCATCGGCATGGGCTGGTACCTGAACCGGCTCACCTATCAGCGCCGGTGGTACTTCATCGTGGCCTTTGAGGCGGCGCTGGTGATTTTCGTCTATGTTTTCCTATACATCATAAAGGAGGGCTATTACGGCATCATCATGGATCGGCTGGGTATCGACACCATGAGCAGGGACGTGATATACAACTATTACCGGGACTTTTTTGAGCTGTCCCCCTCCTATTTAGGGAAGGGCCTGCGGTACATCTACGTCCACACCCTGGAGACGGACCATGTGATTCATGTGACCCACTCCATCCGTATGAAAGTCATCACCGCTCACAACGAGTTTATGACCTACTTTATCGAGCTGGGGTTCTTCGGGTTCATCTTCTGGCTGTGGAGCAACACCTGGTACAAGATGAACGCCATCCGCAGGAGCTACGGCTGGGAGTCCCTGACCTTCTTCCTGATGGTCATCCTTTACGCCTTTATCTCCTACGCCTCGGACAACACCTACTTTTATTTCTCCATCAACTATGTGGGCTTCGTCGCAAGCGGCGTGACCCTGCTCAACAGTCCCAAAGCAAGGGCCTATGACCTGGCCCTTGCGCCTGCCACTTAAGAAGAAAGGAGCTGCGCCCGCTTATGAGCCAACTGATTTCCCGCGTGCTGCTGACCGTGAAGAAATACTTCTTCCGGCTGGTGCTGTTTTCCCTCATCTTTGGGGCGGCCTTCTGCACGTTTTGCTATACAAGGAGCTCTCGCTCCGCCTCGGTGATTCTGGCCTTCACCTATCCCAACGCTTCCGACGGCCTGTACCCCAACGGCACCTACTTTAACGCCTACAACATTCTGACGGAGGAGGTGCTTCAAAAGGGCATCCAGAACGCAGGGCTTACTGGCCGGGTTAGCCCCACGGTGCTGGCTGAGGAGATCACCATCCGGCCCCGGAGCGATGCCTCCCTTATCACCACCCAGTATGTGGTGACCTACCAGGCCGGGAAGGAGGATGCTTTGGGAGCCGTCAGCGCCGAAGGGCTGTTAAGCTCCGTCATGTATGCCTATATCCAGCACTTCCACGACACCTACAGCAACGACCAGGTGGTGCTGAACCTCGATATGATGGAGGACGAGGACTTGGAGTATATGGACCGGGTCAACTACTTCAACGTGGCCTTGAACCAGCTTCAGAAGTATTTGAGCGCCCAGCAGGTCAACGACAAGGACTTTATCAGCTCCGACGGCACCTCCTTCCAGGATTTGATCAACATAGTGGAGCGGTACCGCACCACCAGTTTGAAGGAGATTAAGTCCATCATCACCGAGCGGGGCATTGCCCACAGCCGGAGCCAATACACCCAGCGGCTCAACTACCGGATTTGGAACCTGGGGAACACCTATGAATACAACCGGAAGATGCAGCAGCTCTATAAAAAGATTATAGAGGAGTATGAAGCCAAGCTCACCAGCGTGGTGTTTATCCCCGCGTTAGACTCCCAGCGGGAGTTCTATATGTCCAAGACCAAGATTGGCATCGACATCCACGCCCTCAGCGCCACGGACTATGAGGAGAAGGCGGAGGAGGTCCAGCGGCAAATCAAGCAGACCGACCAGTACATCGACGCCATAGCCGGCACCGGCGGGGCCTTGGCCGTCATCAGCTCCCAGCGGGTGGATCGGCTGATTGAAAGCCTGGAGCAGCAGCTCGACGCCACCATGGAGCAAGTTCGCCAGGTGGAGAAGGAGTACAGCCGCTATAAGAACCGGAACTACGTGACCGTAAAGCCGGTGAACTCCGGCTTTATGGAGCGAATCGGCATCAAGAAGGGCATCGTGCTCACGGGGGCTTTGGATGTGGTGCTGGTGCTGTATCTGGCGCTTCGGCCAGCTAAGAGGAAAGGCGGTGAGCCACAATGAAGGATTTTCAGATTTTACGATACATCAAGCGCTGGCGATATCTGATTGTGGCCGCCATGGTGCTGGGCCTGTCGGTATTCTATCTGTACCTGTCCAGGCAGCAGTATTACTATGCCACCGTGAACATCGAATACCTCAACAGCGGCGCCCCCGACGGACTGACCCCCAGCGGCTCGGAGCTTAATCCCGAGGAGATTCGCAGCTCCACCATCGTGGGCGCTGCCCTGGAGGACACGGGGCTGGACCTTTCCGTGGACTATGTGCGAAACAATCTGAGCATCGACGGCGTGCTGACCAGCGAGGAAGAGAATCTGAAAAACGCCCTGCTGGAGAAGGGGGAGGAATACACCCTCAAACCCACCAACTATAAGGTGAAGCTGACGCTGAACGCCAACTATTCCGAGGAGATGGCGCAAAACCTGGTCACCGCCATTGTGAACCAGTACATGACCTGGTACGGGAATCAGTATGTTATCAGCCGCAAAAAGCCCGGGGCGCTCGATCCCAATCTGCTGGATAAATACGATTACATCATCGCCATGGACTTGATCTCCGCCTCCATCGACAGCATGCTGGACTATATCTACAGCTGCGGAGAGACCTTCCGCTCCACCCAGACGGGGCTCAGCTTCTACGATTTGCAGACGCAGCTGCAGATGGTCCGGGACTCCCTCTACGAGGATGTGTATGTAAAGGCGATAAACTCCGGCATCACCCGGGACCCCCAGCTGCTGCGGGATTATTACACGGCGGACATCAGCGAAAAGACCCTCCAGCGGGAAAAGCTGCTGCTGCAGGCGGAGGAGATGCAAGGGCTGCTGCATATCTATGAGGACCGGATGCTGGAGGCCCAGGCCTATTCGAGCGCCGGGAGCGATGCAGAGGACGACGGGCAGGGGGACGCCAGCGGCTCCAACTCCATCATTCTCAACCATGTGTACGAGATTTACGACGAGAACCGGCAGCCCGTCTATTCCCAGAACAACTATGAGACTCTCATGGACACCTATGCCTCCTACTATGCCTCCGCCTATACCCTGGACAAAAAGATAACGGAGGACCAGTACCTTTTGGAGCGGTTTGCCGGGGTGTCCCAGGCCTCCAGCGAAGCGTCCCAGGCGCAGGTCCACGACGCCATCGTGGGACTAATCGACAGCATCAACCAGATTTACGGGCAGCTAAACGTAGTGGGCACGGAGTACAACCAGTCCGAGGTCGCCAAAAACGTGCGGGTTACCTCCAGCGCCCGGTCCTATAAGGGCGTGAACATCGGGCTGTATCTAGCACTCGGGGCGGTGCTGTTCCTGGGCGTAGGGTGCACGGGCGCCATCGTGCTCGGCCGGGCCGGGGATTTGATGGACTATGTGCTCTATACCGACAAGGTGACGGGCCTCCCCAGCCGTACCTCCTGCGACGAGCAAATCGAAAAGATTGCCAAGGCCGGGGCGCTGGACACCTTCAGCGTGGCGTGTCTGTTCGTCACCAACTTAGGCGAGGTGAACGGCCGCCACGGCCGGGAGGCGGGCAACCAGATGCTCGCCGAACTGGGCCAAATTCTCCAGGTCACCGCCAGGCAATACGGCTTCATCGGCTACAACAACGGCAACCAGTTTTTGTGCCTGCTGGATGGCTGTTCCTATGAGAAGGCCCGGGATATGCTGGCCTTTATCGGCTATGAGCTCAGGAAGGCCCAGGGGGCCATCAAGCCCCGGCTCACGGCCAAGGTGGGGGAAAGCCATAGGCTGAGCACCTATCAGATTGGAAATTTAATCAGCAGCACCTTTAAGCAGGAGGAGATTGTGGTCTTTGAGCCTGACAGCGAGGACAGCAAGGGAGGGGAAAAATGAGCGAGCAACAGACCAACCGGGACTATGCCTCCCTGCACAGCGTAAAGGCCACCCTGGCGGAGGCCAGGGCCACGGAGGAAGCCGCCCAGGCCGCTATCGACGCCGCCCGGGCCGCGTTGCAAGGCCAAAAGGGCCGCAATACGAAGGCCCCCAGGCGGCGGGTGAAGGCACCGAAGGCTGCGGAACCGGAAGCCTCCGAACTTGACCTTGAACCACAAGCCCCTGAGCAGGAGGCCCAAGCCCCCAAGGGGGAACCCACCGCAGAACAGCGCAAGGCCCAGCGCAAGGCCAAAAAGAGGGCGGCCCGGAAGAAGGGGCGCCGGGTGCTGGCAGGGCTGCTGGCGGTGCTGCTGACGCTGTGCGTTCTGGGCTTTGGCGGATATTTGTATGTGCAGCGGGAGAAGAACACCCTGGAGGTCACCTTCTATCATCTGCAATCGGACCATGTGAGCGCCCCGTTCCGCATCGTGCAGCTAAGCGACCTGCACCTAAAGGAGTTTGGGGAGAAGAATGCGGAGCTTATCGGCTATGTTCGTGCGCTGCAGCCGGATGCCATCGTCATCACCGGGGACATGAACAACCACTATAACGACGACGTTCACGTGGTGACGGACCTTTGCTCCCAGCTTGTGGAGATCGTGGATGTATACTATGTGTTCGGGAACCACGAATGGGTGGACCACATCCACCGGCACACGGACATCAAGGCCAAGATTGAGGCTACGGGGGTCCACCTGCTGGAGAATAGCTTTGAGACCGTAACCCTCAACGGCACGCCGGTGGTCATCGGGGGCCTGGTAAACGAGGTCGGCAACTATGAAACCTACGATGCCCCGGCCTTTATGGAGGACTTTATGGCCCAGGCCGGCTTCAAGCTCCTGCTGGTTCACTACCCGGAGTATTTCCTGGGGAAGCTGAACGGGTATGAGGTAGACTTAGCCATGTGCGGCCACACCCACGGGGGCATTGTCCGCATTCCCAAGCTGGGGGGGCTGTATTCTACAGACCAGGGGCTGTTCCCGGAGCTGTATGAGGGGATGCAGACCGTGCCCGGCGGCAGCACCGTGGTGGTGAGCCGGGGCCTGGGCGGCGACAGCAAGATTCCCCGCATCAACAACAACCCGGAGCTGGTGGTTGTGGATGTGAGCTGGTATTGAGGCCATGAAGCAAAAACAACCCGTGAAACAGGCGGTGAAGGGGTTCCTCCGGATAGCCCTTCTCTTTGCCCTGTTCTGCGCCGGGATACTGCTGGTGCTGTTTTCCGGGGTGCTCCTGGGCCAGAACGAACGGCTGCAGGAGAACGGCGAGGACTGGATTGCGGTACGCAGCGAGGAGGGGACGGACCTGTCCCCTGCCGCAGAGGACAGCAGCCCCATACAGGAGCTGACCCCTGTCTCCCCCATGGAGACGGTGGATTGAAGGAGTAAAACACGGTGCAGGGAGGCACAAGATGAGAATACTGCTGGTGAACAAGTTTCTCTACCCCAACGGCGGCTCGGAGACCTATGTGTTTGAGCTGGGAAAGTATCTGACGGCCCAGGGGCATCAGGTGGAATACTTTGGCATGGAGCATCCCAACCGCTGCGTGGGCAATTCGGCCAACGCCTATACCTCCACCATGGACTTCCACGCCGCCTCGGGTTTGAAAAAGCTGACCTATGCCTACCGAACCATCTACTCCAAGGAGGCCCGGCAGAAGCTGAGGCTGGTGCTGGACAGCTTCCAGCCGGAGGTGGTCCACCTCAACAACTTCAACTATCAGCTGACGCCCTCCCTGATTGTGGAGGTGCTGCAGTATCGCAAGGACACGGGCAAACCATGCGCCCTCGTGTACACCGCCCACGATTTCCAGCTCATCTGCCCCAACCATGCCCTCTTTGACCAGCAGGGCCGCATCTGTGAGAGGTGCCTTGGCACCAGGAAGGGCCGCTTCCTCCCCTGCGTAAAGGGCAAGTGCATCCACGGCTCCACCATCAGAAGCGTCCTCGGCTTTCTCGAGGCCACCTATTGGAACGGCCGCTCCATCTATGAACACCTGGACGCCATCATCTGCCCCTCAAAGTTTATGAAGCAGAAGCTCGATACCAACCCGGTGCTGGCCAGGAAGACCGTCTTTTTGCGAAACTTCTCCGCCAAGCCCGCCGCCAAGGGGGACACCTTGTCTATTGAGGGCTTGCCGGAAAAATATGTGCTGTACTTTGGCCGCTTCTCCGAGGAGAAGGGCATGGGCACGTTACTCAAGGCCGCCCAGGCCCTGCCTAAGGTGCCGTTTGTGGCGGCGGGCAGCGGGCCGCTCGAAGGGGAACTTGTTAAGGCCCCCAACATTCAAAATGTGGGCTTCCAGTCCGGCGGGGCTTTGGTGGGGCTGATCGAGAAGGCCGCCTTTAGCGTCATCCCCTCGGAGTGGTTCGAGAACTGCCCCTACTCTATCATCGAAAGCCTGATGCTGGGGACCCCGGTGCTGGGGGCCCGCATCGGCGGCATACCGGAGCTTATCGACGATGGGCGCACCGGGGAGCTGTTTGAAAGCGGAAACGCAGCGGATTTGACAGCGAAGATTGCCGCCCTGTGGGAAAACGAAGGGCGCTATAGCCAATACCGGCGCAACTGCCTGAACACGAAGTTTGACGGCATTGAGGAATATGCCGGGAAACTCTTGAAAATCTACGCCCAATAAGAAAGGAATCGGGACCATGAGCAACGAAAAGAAACTGAACGGGACCATTATCGTCACCTACCGCTGCAACGCCCACTGCACCATGTGCAACCGCTATAAGGCGCCCTCCAAGCCGGAGGAGGAGCTGAGCATCGAGACCATTAAAAAGCTGCCGCCCATGTACTTCACCAACATCACCGGCGGCGAGCCCTTCCTCCGGGAGGATTTGGAGGAGATTGTGGAGGTGCTGCAGACGAAGTCCGAGCGCATCGTCATCAGCACCAACGGCTTTTTCATGGACCGAATCATCCGCCTGGCCCGGCGCTTCCCCAACATCGGCATCCGCATCTCCATCGAGGGCATGGAGGAAACCAACAACGAGATTCGGGGCCTCGAGGATGGGTTCCGCCGGGGGTATGAGACCTTGAAGCAGCTTAGGGCCATGGGGCTAAAGGACGTGGGCTTTGGCATGACGGTTCAGGACAGGAACGCCCCGGATCTGGTGTCCCTGTATAAGCTGTCGGATGAGCTTGGCATGGAGTTTGCCACGGCGTCGCTGCACAACAGCTTCTACTTCGTGGAGAACAAGAACGTGATTCACGACCGGCCCATGGTGGCGGGCCACTTCGAAGATTTGGTGAACGAGCTGTTGAACTCCAACAGCCCCAAGAAGTGGTTCAGGGCCTACTTTAACCACGGCCTTATCAACTATATCTACGGACAAAAGCGGCTGCTGCCCTGCGACATGGCCTTTGACACCTTCTTCATCGACCCCTATGGGGATGTGATGCCCTGCAACGGCACCAAGGAGAAGAAGGTCATGGGGAACCTGAACCGGCAGAGCTGGGAGGAGCTGTGGCACTCCGAGCAGGCAGAGGAGGTTAGAAACTTTGTCCGCCATTGCGACAGGAACTGCTGGATGATCGGCTCCGTGTCCCCCGCCATGCACAAGTATATCATTAAGCCCGGCCTATGGGTCCTCGCCCACAAGGCCAAGGTATGGACGAAGAAGAAGTATTCCATGTACGAGCTCAAGTGCTGCCGGGACTATCGGGACGGGAAGCTGACAAAGGAAATGTGCGACCAGCTGTCGACCTGCGATCTAACTACCGTGGCCCAGGACGGCCGGAACACCCAGGCATAAGTCGCCTATGAACATACTGATTCTTCGCACCATGGCCAACGTGATGAAGCTCTCCACCTACAACCTGCAGGAGGTGGGCTTAGCCAAGGCCCTTGTGCGCCTGGGCCATCGCTGCGACATCCTCTACTACACGGATAAAAAGCAGGACAGCCGGCAGGTCATCCCCTTTGACGGGGATAAGTCCATCACCATCCTCTGGGCCCACGGCAAGAACGTGGTCTATGAGGGGGTGTTCCCCTGCCTGCCCAAGATACTCAAGGACTACGACATCATCCAGGTCAGCGAGTATATCGGCATCAACTCCCTGTACTTGAACGCCCGGCACCAGGACAAGACCGTGAACTACCAGGGCCCCTACTACTCCCCCTTCAATAAGAAGGACAACCTGCGCGCGGCGGTGCTCGATAGAGTGTTTCTCCCCTTCTGCCACAAAAAGAACATGGTGGTGGGGTGCAAGAGCGTGCTGGCGGCCCAGTATCTAAAAGACAAGGGCATCGAGGATGTGACCACCCTGGGGGTGGGCATCGACCTGGGGAACCTGCAGCTGCCCGAGGGCGAACTGCCCCCCTTTGTGAAGGATCTCAAGGCCAACAAAGGGGACAGCAAGTATCTATTGTACATCGGCCGCATGGAGCCAAGGCGCAACGTGCTGTTTCTGCTGGAGGCGGCCAAGAAGGCCATGGACGAGGACCCCCGGGTGAAGCTGGTGCTCGTGGGCCGTGGGGAGGAAGACTATCTTTGTGAGTGTCGGCAGCGCATGCAGGAGCTGGGGATTTCAGACCGGGTGCTCTATGCCCCCCAGGTGGATCAAAAGTATATGCAGGAGCTGTACCGCTGCTGCGATGTGTTCCTGCTCCCCACCCGGTATGAGATATTCGGCATGGTGCTGCTGGAGGCCATGTACTTTGGTATCCCGGTGCTGACCACCTATAATGGCGGTTCCGCCACCCTGATAGAGGACGGCAAAAACGGCTTTGTGGCGGACAAGCTGGACCCAGAGGTCTGGGCAAAGACCATCTGCCGGATTCTGGGGGACGAGGATTTAGCCTTAACCGTGGCCGAGAACGCCCATCGGACCGTGGCCGAAAACTATACCTGGGACGCTCTGGCGCCTAAGTTTATTGAGCTGTATACCCGGCGGCTGCAAGGCCGCCCCGATATAAGGAAGAAAGATGGAGAGGAAGTGTACCGAACGTGATTACAGTGGTTGTTCCCGTATATAATATGGGAAGATATCTCCCCCATTGCGTAGACTCTTTGCTGAAGCAGACCTATCCGGACTACGAAATTCTCCTGGTGGACGACGGCTCCACCGACGGCAGCGGCGACGTGTGCCAGGAGCAGGCCCAACGGTCCGACCGGATTCGGGTGATTCACAAGGCCAACGGCGGCCTGTCCTCCGCCCGCAACTGCGGCATCGACAATGCCAGGGGTGAGCTTATCATCTTCCCCGATCCTGACGATTGGGTGGAGCCTGACTATCTGGAATCCCTTTTGAATCTTCGCACAAAAGCCCACGCCGATTTGAGCATCTGCGGCTTCTATCGTTTCAACCAGAACAAGGAACAGCCCTTTCAAATTACCTCCGGCATTTTGGACACCAAGGAGGCCCTGCGGCGCCTGGTGCGTTCCTCCGAGTTTTCCGGCTATGCCTGGAACAAACTGTTCGATTTGCGGCTCATCCGTGAAAAGGGACTGCGCTTTGACGAGGATCTAAAGAGCCTGCAGGATTTGCACTTCTGCTTCCGGTACTTCCAGTTCTGCACCCGCATCGCCGTGGAGGACAAGCCCCTGTACCACTACAACATCACCTCCGGCATCTCCGCTCTGCATGCGCCTGTATCCCAGCGGAGCCTGGACGCCTTTGTGGCCTATGAGAAGCTAGCCAAGCTGGCCAAGGACAGCCCCTGCCCGGAGCTGGAGCAGGCCGAGTATGCCCGCATGTTCGAGCGGAGCATGAAGTATCTGTATCCCTATTTCCATAACACCCCCAGGGACAAGGAGGTGCTGCGGCTGCTAAAGGACAATTTGAAGAAATACAAGGACGATTTCTTCGCCGTGGGCGGCCACTCCTGGCGGTTTAACCTGATGGCCCGGGTGGCCCTTTTGAGTCCCCAGGGCTACTACTATTTGATGCGGGTCATTCAGAAGCTCTCGTCCAAGATATAATCCCCCATAACAGCGGGTCTTTAGGGCCCCGGAAAGCGTATATGAAGCAGAACAGAGTTTGGAGCAACGTCATCTATAACATCGGGTATCACATCCTTATTCTGATTGTACCCTTTGTTACGGCCCCCTATGTGTCCCGGGTGCTGCATCCGGAGGGGCTGGGCACCTATTCCGTCACCACGGCCATTGCCAAATACTTCTGGATGTTCGGCCTGCTGGGCATGGCCAACTATGGCAACCGGCGCATCGCCGCCGTCCGGGACGATACGCAGCGGCTGTCCCTGGAGTTCACGGGCTTGTTTTGCTTCCAGCTGCTCACCTCCCTGCTGTCCACGGCCCTGTTCCTGGGCTATACGGCCCTGTTTGGCTTTGCACACTACGGCATCGTCATCCTTTGCCAGCTGCCCTACCTGCTTTCGGCGGTGTTCGAGGTGAGCTGGTTCTTTTCCGGCACGGAGCAGTTTAGGTTCATGGTCATCAAAAACAGCATCATCAAGCTGTTGACCATGGGGGCGGTGTTCCTGTTTGTGAAGACACGGGAGCATGTGTGGATATATGTGCTTATCAACACCCTGAGCCTGCTGGCCGGACAGCTGACCCTGTGGCCGGTTTTACTCAAGCAGATTCGTTTCTGCAAAATCAGCTTCGCCCAGGTGAAGCAGCATCTGCGGCCAAACCTCGTGCTGATGGTGTCCGTTATCGCCGTGAGCATCTATGTGATGATGGACAAAATCATGATTGAATGGCTCAGCAGCCGGGCGCAGGTGGGCTTTTACGAGAACACGGAAAAGATGCTGAACATGTCCACAGGCATTGTGGGGGCCATCGGCACGGTGATGCTGCCGCGAATGACGTATCTAATGAGCAACGAGCAGCACGGCAAGTCCCAGCTGTATCTATCCAAGTCCCTTCGCTACATCATGACCTTCGCCATCGCCGTGGGCTGCGGCATCGCCGGGGTGGGCCGGGAGTTCGCCGTGGTCTACTTTGGCCCGGAGTATGCCCTCTGCGGCCCGGCCATCGCCATCATCTCCCTGGCGTTGCTGTTCTATTCCTGGGAGAACATTCTCAAAACCCAATACCTTCTGCCCCACGCCCGGGACTCCGTCTATGTGAAGGGAACCGTGGCCGCCGCCGTTTGCAACCTGGTGCTCAACTTCCTGTTCATTCCCCGGCTGGGAGCCATCGGCGCCGTTATCGGCACCGTGGGGGCGCAGGCCGCCGCCGCCGTGTATGAAAGCCTTCGCATCCGCAAAGAGCTGCCCCTGGGCCGGTATCTAAAGGACCTCGCGCCCGTGGCCGGCATGGGTGCGCTGATGTTCGGCCTTTGCCGCTGGATTGGGGCAGGGCTTGGCTGCGCGCCGTTTACGCTGCTTGTGCAGGTGGCCGCCGGCGGGCTGCTGTTCCTGGTCCTTTGCGGGCTGTATTACGGATACAAAAAGGACGAACTGTTTATGAAACTATGGCAAAAAATCCGGTCCAGGACCGGCGGCAGATAAGGGAGGTACCTATGGATATGGGACGCTTTGCCCACCGGGTGTATATGAAGATTCGCCACGAAGCCCTGCGCCTGAAGGTGAAGGGGCAGAAGTGGCAGTACGGGGTCACCAAAGACAAGCGGACCCCTCAGCTGATCGTGTCCTTCACCAGCTACCCGAAGCGCTTTATGGACTTGGAGCTTTGCATCAAGTCCATGGTGAACCAGCAGCTGAAGGCGGACAGAATCATCCTCTGGCTGGGCAACGATGCGAGCCTGGAGGACGAAGGGCGGCTGGTGGCAAAGTACGGCCCCTACGGGGTGGAGATTATCCGGGACCCGGAGCAGAATCTGCGCTCCCACAAGAAGTATTACTATGCCCTGCGGGATCTGTCCGAGCACATCATCGTGCTGGCGGACGACGATTTGATTTACCCGGCGGACTGGCTCTCCTCCCTCTACGCCTCCTACCAGAAGCACCCGGACTGTGTCAGCGCCCGGCGGGTCCACCGCATCACCTTCGACGAGAAGGGGAACCCCCTGCCCTATCTAAAATGGGACGGGGATGTGCACCCGCAGACGCCCTCCCACGCCCTCATGGCCACCACGGGCGCGGGGGCCCTGTTCCCCCCCAAGTGCCTGATTCCGGAGGTGCTGAACCGGGACGTGTTTATGGGCAAGGCCCGGACCGCCGACGACATCTTTTTGAAGTTCATGGAGATTAAGAGCGGCGTGAAGGTGGCCTGGGCCAGGAACAACATGACCATGCCCACCACCGTGAATCTGAACCAGGACGAGGAGCTGACCAACATCAACGTGCTCCACGGCACCAACGACATCATCTTCCGGGACCTGTGGGACCATTACCATATGACAAAGGCGGATTTTAGCTAAGCTACGGCATGCTCAAAGTGATCAACGGGGAGGGGAAAGAAAAAGCCCGGGGCCGTGAGGCACCCGGGCATTCCTTCATGGAGCGAAGCGAGAAATCATGGTGAAGCCAATTCACGGGCGGCAGCCCAATTCATGGCGAAGCCAATTCATTGAATGATTTGCGCCTCACACGGGGGGCCACCCCTTCCGTCATTTTGCCCAGAGGGCAAAATGCCACCTCCCCCATTTGGCTTTGCCAAACGGTGGAGGCAAGAACGCTTTTATGTCATTTCGACCGAGGGAGCGAAGCGACCGAGTGGAGAAAT
>JAFSPW010000075.1 GCA_017451295.1 Clostridia bacterium | reverse complement strand
TCAATCGACCGAGCCGCCTCCCCCTCTTGTCATCCCGACCGAGCGAAGCGAGCGGAGGGATCTGGGAACCAACTTGCATATACAAGAGATTTCTCCGCTCGGTCGCATTCGCTTCCTCGGTCGAAATGACAAGGGAAACCCTTGCCTCCCCCATTTGGCTTTGCAAAACGGTGGAGGCAAGAAAGAGGAGCCGTCAAAGCAGCTCCCCTAATATACCTTACATAAGTTTCTCTTTTTGCGCCGCTTTTTCTCCTTTGTATAAAGAGAAAAAGCGGCAAAGAAAGGTATTTGCCGCAAATGGTCTGACCCCTCACACGGGGGCCGTAGACCTACAACGGCCGTCACTCTGTATACGCCTCGATAGCTTTGAGCGCCACATCGAGGGCCACGCCCTTATGCTGGGCGGAGATGTTCAGAAGGTCCTCGTCCGTCACATCCCGATACATGCCGGTGGCGTACCGGGCGATGATGCCGATGGAAGCATACTTGATGCACACCTCCCGGCAAAGCGGCGCCTCCGGCACCAGGGTGCTGCCCATGACCTGCACATCGAGCGCCCGCATCATACGCACCTCTGCGGCGGTCTCATACCTTGGGCCGTCGGTGCAGGCATAGATGGACCGGCCTTCGTAGGGGATGTGCTGGTCCTCGATAATCTTCTCCAGCACGTCGTTCATATGGGGGTCGAACACATCCTCCATGCCCGCATGGCGCACGAGCCGGTGCTCCATGCTGAACGACGACTCCCTTAGGCGGGTATAGTCGATAAAGTCGGAGATAAGGCAGAAGCTGCCCAGGTTGTAGGCATAGTCGCAGGTGCCCATGACGGAGATGCTGATGATATGGGTCACGCCGCACATATACAGGGCGTAGATGTTGGCCCGAAAGTTGGTCTCATAGGCGTCCTCCTTCAGGCAGATGCTGTGCCGGGTGAGAAAGTCCACCTGCTTTCCGTCGGGCAGGGTGGCGTGGATGACCCGGGCGCTGCCGTAGGGGGTGGTCACGTTCTCCACCTCGTGGGGGAAGGAAATGGCGTCTTCGGAATTGCAGCCGATGATGGCAAACTTCATGCTTGTTTCTCCTCTCTACTTTCAAAGGTGTCAAATACGGCCAGCAGCAGGGCTTCCCTATCCTTATAGATGCCCTGGCGCACATTGGCGCTGACCTCGGTAAAAGCGGCTATCCCCCGGCGCAGGCTGTTGGCGCTGCGGCGGCGGGCGTTTTTAATGGTGTAGTAGGCGGCGTTGGGGTTCCCGCCGAGCTTTGTTTTGATGGCGGCTTCGTTCATGCCCAGGTCCAAACACTCCCGGGCTACCAGCAGCTGCTTTAGCCGCCAGACCATGAGCCCCGCCAGACCCATGGCGCTGTCCCCCCGCATCAGGGCCTGGGAGAGCTTCCTATACCCCTGCTTTTTGTTCCCGTCCAGCAAATCGTCAATGATGGAGAAGGAGGTGAACTCCTCCGAGGCCGTGGTCACCTGCTCCACCACCGCCTTTGTGACCGTGCCGCCCCGGCCCACAAAGCCGGCGGCCTTGGAAAACTCGTTCACCAGCCGATACCCGTCCAGCCCCACCCGGTGGATAAGGTACAGGGCCGTGGCCCGGTCTATCTGCACGTTCCTTAGGGCCGCTTCCCGCTGGACCTTCTGCAGCGCCCGGTCCTCGTTGAGGGCTCCGTACTCCACCACCCTGTTCATAGGCTGCAGCGCTTTATACAGCCGGGAGGTCTTCTTGATGCTGCCCCGCTGCACGAACAGAACGATGGTCTCCGGCGGGAACCGGGTCAGCCGCCCCTTCTCCTCCAGAGCCGACAAAAACCCCTCGTCAAAGCCCGTGACCACCACCACCCGCCGCTCGTCAAAGAAGGGCAGCTGGTCCACGGCGGCCAGAAAAGCCTCCGGCTCCGGGGCGTGCAGCGGCAGATAGTTCATGTCCGCCAGGGAGGGCTCCAGCATGGCTTTTACCTGCTCCAAGGCAAAGGCCTTGGTCAATTCCTCCGGCCCGTGGAGCAGATATCCC
The DNA here is from genome assembly GCA_017451295.1 of Clostridia bacterium. Taxonomy (GTDB): domain Bacteria; phylum Bacillota; class Clostridia; order Christensenellales; family CAG-138; genus RUG472. Next base: position 459 of record JAFSPW010000075.1, on the reverse strand, counting down.
CCCTGCAGGCTTTTGCTCTTTATGGCGCTGTAAAACTCCGTCTCGTTCATCACCCCATCATACCACGCTGAACGAAAATTTCAATCCGTTAAAAATCTTTTTGCCCCCCAAAAAGGTTGGTGGAGGCAAGAATCCGTACCCACAAGCCTTCCCCGCCTTGCCTTCCCCTTGAGGGGAAGGTGGCACGGCGAAGCCGTGACGGATGAGGTGGGGACGCCTGAAAGCGTCCGGGAAGGTGGCACGGCGAAGCCGTGACGGATGAGGTGGCATACTAAAAGCCCGGAGCCGTGAGGCACCCGGGCCGCCGAGGGCGTCGGCCCCTACGGTCGGGATGACAAGAGGAGGGCATCGCTTGCGCTCAGCAAGGCCCTCGAGAAGGAGGGCAGAAGTCCCCTCACGCGGGGGCCGAAGGCCGTTGGGGTGGAGGGCAGAAGCCGTTTTCTCCGGGCCGAGCTATAG
>JAFSPW010000074.1 GCA_017451295.1 Clostridia bacterium | reverse complement strand
CGTGAAGCTGGTGCCGCCGGTGATTACGGGTCAGCCCGCCAATGTCAGCGTCCGCAACGGGAAGAACGCCAACCTGACGATAAAGGCCAAAGGGGCTAAAAAGTATCAATGGCAGGTGAACGACGGCAGCGGCTGGACGGATATTCCCAAGACCACCAAGAACAAGCTCACCTTGAAGAAGGTCACCTTCGATATGAACGGGAACCTATACCGCTGCGTGGCCATCAACGCTGACGGGGAGGTGACCAGCGAAGTGGCCACCCTGACGGTCTATCTGGTGCCGCCCACCGTCACCGCCGAGCCTAAGGATGCCACCGTAAAGGCGGGCAAGACTGCCTCCTTCTCCGTAAAGGCTAAGGAGGCCAAGAGGTATCAGTGGCAGGTGAACGACGGCAGCGGCTGGGTGGACATTCCCAAGGCCACCAGGAATAAGCTGACGGTGAAGAAGGTGATTGCGGCGGATGATGGCAAGCAGTACCGCTGCATCCTCACCAATGGGGACGGCAGTACCCCTTCCCATACGGCAACTCTATCGGTAACAGAGTAGCCTCAACCGACCCATGCATTCCCACCTATGACGGGCATGACGGGCAAAACATAAAACTAGTATAGGGCATTTTTTAAATATCTTTCTAAAAAAAGTTTAGGAAATGCCCGTCATGCCCGTCATAGACTACAAACAGAAGGAACGAAAAGGGGCCGTTCAGAAAGCCGCGATTGTCATTTCGACCGAGCAAAGCGAGTGGAGAAATCTCAGAGATTCTCGCAAGAATTTCTTAGATCCCTCGGCTACGCTCGGGATGACAGGGCTTTCTGAACAGCCCCTTTGCAGTTGCGTTTTATTTTCCGGCGGCGATGGCCTGGGCCAGGCTGTTGTCCACCAGCTTTTCAAAGGGCGGACGGGCGCTCAACTGGCCGTTGCTCTCGATTATGTCCAAAAGGCGGGCATAATCCGCGGCTTCCATGGTAAGGTCCTGCTTCCAGGAATCCGTCTGTCGATAGCTGTGTGCCACAATCTTTAGGCTTTCCAGAGAGGTATCCGGGAAACTGGGCTGCATAGCCGCGGCAATCTCCTCATCTGTGGCGGTGATGCACCATTGCTGGGCTCGGTAAATGGCCCGGAGGAAGGCGGCGATGGTATCCGAATCCTGCTGCAGCTTCTCAGGTGTCACGAGATATGCGGTATAGGGCACCTCCCCGGAGGCAAGGCCCACATTCGCCACGATATACCCCTTCCCGGCGTTCTGCAGCTCCGTAGCCGTGGGCTCAAAGAGGGTGACATACTCCCCGGTGCCCCCTTCAAAGGCGGGACCCATCATGTTGAACTGGATGCTGTCGATGACCTCCACATCCTCCCCCGGGGTTAGCCCGTGCTGCCTAAGTACATAGCACAGGGTCATCAGCGGCATACCGCCGGTGCGGCCGCCGATGATGGTCTTTCCTTTCAGGCTTTCCCAGCTAAAGTCCGGCTCCGCCTTTCGGGACACCAGGAAGGAGCCGTCTCGCTTGGTCAGCTGTCCCACCACCACCGGGTGATTCTCTCGACCTTCGTTATACACATATACCGCCGTTTCCGGACCGGCCAGGCAGATGTCCGCATCCCCGGACAGCAGGGCAGTCATGGCCTTGTCGCTGCCGCCGGAGGTGGTGATGTTCACCGTCAAGCCCTCATCTTCAAAGTAGCCAAGGTTTTGTGCCACGTATTGGGGGGCATAAAACACGGAACGGGTCACCTCGTGGAGCTCCACCACCCGGTTTTCCTTCACTGTCTTCTGGCAGCCCATAAGCCCCACCAGAAGCAGCACCGTCACCAGCAGGACACAAACACTTCGTCTCATGCAACAACCTCCTTGTGCGTTTTGCTGGTATTCTATGCAACGGTACGCCTGGTTGGTGCTATGCATTGCCGCCTGTATTTTTTTATGGTATGGATTTGCTTTTCCTTTGCGGCTATGCTATAGTATAGGCAGGATGTAGAAGTATCCCATTCAGGCATAGGAAAGGAAACGAACACCATGGAAGATCAAGGCGGAAAAACCACACGCTACAACGCCTCCCGGGTGGAGCTGACGCCTCGTGAGGTGCTGATGACCGTGTATGCGGCCATGAAGGAAAAGGGGTATGACCCGGTGGATCAGATTGTGGGCTACCTGCTGTCCGGAGACCCCACCTATATCACCTCCCACAACAATGCCCGGTACCTCATTTTGCGGGTGGAGCGGGACGAGCTGTTGGAGGAGCTGGTGCGTTTCTATGTGCGCCGGAGGAAGCCGGAGGAATGATGCAGCGGATTCTGGCCTTTGATGTGGGGGACAAGCGCATCGGCGTGGCGGTGTCCGATGCTTTGGGCATCACCGCCCAGCCCGTGGAAACCTATCACCGCAAGGGCGGCGCCGAGAAGGATGCAGCGTATCTGCTGCAGCTGGCAGAAAAGTACGCCCCCTGCATGCTCCTGTTTGGACTGCCTCGAAACATGGATGGCACCTATGGGGAGCAGGCGCAGAAGGTGAAGCAGTTTGCCCAGCGTATCATCGACCGCTGGCCGGGGGAGTATGCCTTTTATGACGAGCGGCTCACCACCATGGCCGCCCGGCGGGTGCTGCTGGATGCGGACATCTCCCGGGAGAAGCGCAAACAGGTCATAGACAAGATGGCTGCCGTGGTCATCTTGCAGGGATACATGGAAAGCCATTGCAACGGCTGATGGCGGAAAGGCGGAAACATGGAAGAACGGGATACCATCGTCACCCTAATCGACGAGGAAAACGGCCAGGAAGTGGACTTTGACCTGCTGCTCACCTTTGCCTATGAAGGCCGGCGCTATGCCGCTCTGCAGCCCATTGAGGAAGTGGAGGGCGTGGAGGACGATGAAATCGTATTGCTGGAGATTGTCAAGGAGAATGGGGAGGAGACCTACCGCTCCATCGAAAATGAAATCCTGCTGGACGAGGTCTTCAAGGAGTTTCAAGACTTGTTTGACGAGCTTGAGGACGGGGAAGAGGAATAAGGCTTTTGCCAAAAAAGAATTTGGGACCGCTTGGCTTTTCCAGGCGGTCCCGTTATGTTAGTAGGTATAGTCCCACTGTCGGCTTAGCGTCGTGTCATAATGCACCAGATGCTGTATGACGGTGAAGTGAGCACGGCCGTGTTCGGGGAAATCTGCGGGCCGGGGAATCACATACATAAACGTTCGCAGGGTGAGGGGGCCGCCTTCGCTGGTGTAGGTCTGTTCGCTGACCTCCAAATATGCCTCCTCTGTCACCAGCACCCGTCCATCAACACTGATGGAAACGAAGACATCCCCATACCGCAGCTCCTGTGCAGGGTCCATGGTAAAGGAAATGGCCTCCTGCGCAGAATCATACACCCGGGCCACGAAGCAATCCGGATAGCTGCTGTCAAAGAACCAGGACATATCCTCGTCCGGCGCATCGTAGGAAAGGTTGACCCAATCCTCCGGCTGCGGATTCTCCCGGCGAATAAGGGTTTGCTCCTGACCCTGTTCATCCCTATAGGTCAGCGTCACTTCCAGGCAGGGGACGATGTTGCCGGTTTCAGCCTCAAAAGCCTCCTGGTGGCTTAGATAGAATTCCGAATAGTCAAAGCTCTCCAGTATGTACTCACCGGCTGCTATGTCTTCGGGCGTAAAAACGTAGGTTAAGGCCGGGTCCGGAATCGACCCAAAGCGAATCTGCACCCGAACCGCAACGGTCCTTTCCGGGCTTGTCAGCCTAACCTGCCCATGGAAGACGGAGGAGGTGACATAGAACATCACTTCTGCATCCGGCTCCTGCTCAGGCGCAGGCGTGGATGCAATGATGGCGGTCTTTGAGGGAGTTGCCGTTGCAAAGGCGGGTGCAGCGGCGGCAGGAATTGGCTCCTGTGCCGCTTCTGCGGTTTTTCCCTTCACGGGGGACAGGAAGCCCAGCACGCTCAACCCGGCGGCGGCCAACAGCAGCATCATCTTGCGTAGGCGGGAGGAAGCACCCACTTCCTCCGCCGATGCCGGGGAGAAGCGGTTGAACTCGTCAGGCAGAGGGGTGTATTCCGGTGCGCCGTCCTCGTGAAACTCGGGCGGCAGCCCCATGATTTCATGGACCCGCTTTCTCATTTCTGGTGCACGTCAATCTGGGGGAAGGGCACCTCAATGCCCAGCTTACGCATTTGAACAAACAGCTCCCGGTTCAGCACCCGGGCGCCGGCGTAGATGTCCGACTCGGCTACCTCCACCACAAACTTCAATACCACGGCGCTGTCGCCAAGGGAATCCACGCCCACATATACGGGTGCGTCCTTCATTACATCCCGATGGGCCTCGTAGATGCGCTGGAGCATGGCGGGAATCTCCTTCTCCAGGGCCTCCAGGTCCGTTTCATAGGGGATGGGGAAGTCCGCCACGGAACGGGAAGTGTTGTCCGACCGATTGAGTATGTTCTTCATGTCGGAATTGTTGATGATTTTCACGTTGCCGCCTACATCCGTCAGCATGGTGGTGCGAACGCTGATATCGGTGACGGTGCCGCGAAAGCCGTTGACCTCGATAATATCGCCGATGTTATACTGGTTGTCCATCAGGATGAACATGCCCGTCACCACATCGGCAATCAGGCTCTCGGCGCCAAAGCCGATAATCAGGGCGATGATGCCAAGGCCGGAAAGGATGGTGACGATATCCACCCCGAAGATGGTCAGCACCACACAGATGGACAGCAGAATCACGGCATAGCGAATGAGATTCTTGGTCAGGGCCTTCAAGGTCCGGCCCCGGTTGGATTTCGGGTTGATACTGCCCAGGACGAAGCTGATGATGCCGTCCAGAATCAGCAGCATCAGCAGCGTTATTAGACCGTAGATGATGCGCTGCCCGTTCCATTGGAGCCTGGGTACGGCATCGATTACCCCAAGATGTTTTCCCAGGAAGTAGACCAAAACACCGATGACAATCAGGATAGCAATGCGGATAAGCGGACTTTTCTTTTTCATGGGGCACCCTTTCGTTGTTTTATACTACACACTATATAGGTTCGTGCATGGCTTGTCAATTTTTCATCATAAAAATGGCAAAAAAACTTGGATTTTTTTAACGCAAACCTCTTGCCATGCTTGCCCGTCTCTGTTATAATTTGCAAGGTTTATCACGCACCTTCGTGGATTGGCGGTTCTCGTCCCGGTTTCGGGTGGCTGCCAAGAGGAAGCGGGGGAAGGACAAAAAATAAAACGAGGAGGTTTAGTTACTCATGTCCGTGATTTCTATGAAGCAGCTGTTGGAAGCTGGCGTCCACTTTGGTCATCAGACCCGCCGTTGGAACCCCAAGATGAAGCCCTATATCTTCACCGAGCGCAACGGTATCCACATCATCGACCTGCAAATGACCGTCAAGAAAGTCGAAGAAGCCTACTACTTTATCCGCGACCTGTCTGCCGAGGGTAAGGATGTGCTGTTCGTCGGCACCAAGAAGCAGGCTCAGGAGAGCATCGAGCAGGAAGCAAAGCGCTGCGAGCAGTTCTATGTGAACCAGCGCTGGCTGGGCGGCATGCTCACCAACTTCAAGACCATCCAGACCCGTATCGCCCGTCTGAAGGCCATCGAGAAGATGGAGGAGAACGGTGACTTTGATTTGCTTCCCAAGAAGGAAGTCATCGCCATCAAGGCCGAGCAGGAGAAGCTCATCAAGAACCTGGGCGGTATCAAGGAAATGAAGAAGCTCCCCGGCGCCCTGTTCGTCATCGACACCCGCAAGGAGCACATCGCCGTGTCCGAAGCCAGGAAGCTCGGTATCCCCATCGTGGCTACCGTGGACACCAACTGCGATCCGGACGAAGTGAACTATCCCATTCCCGCCAATGACGATGCTATCCGTGCGGTCCGCCTGATTACCGCCAAGATGGCCGATGCCGTTTTGGAAGGCAAGCAGGGTGAGCAGTTCACCGATGCCGCCGCCGAGGAAGAGGCCGACGAGCAGACCCAGGAATAATCTTAGGAGGAATACACACATATGGCAACGATTACTGCTAAGGATGTAGCCGCCCTGCGTGAGCGCACCGGTGCCGGCATGATGGATTGCAAGAAGGCCCTCACCGCCTGTGAAGGCGATGTGGAAAAGGCCATCGATTTCCTGCGGGAAAAGGGCCTGGCCGCTGCCGCTAAGAAGGCCGGCCGTATCGCCGCTGAGGGCGTGGTGGCCGATTATCGTGACGGCGATGTGGCCGTGCTGGTAGAGGTCAACTGCGAGACCGACTTCGTGGCCAAGACCGATAAGTTCCTGGACTTCGTGAAGAAGATTGCCAAGCAGATTGCCGACACCAATCCTGCTGATGTGGATGCGCTGCTGTCTTCAAAGATGGATGGCGAGACTGTGGCCAACGCCGTTTCCACCGCTGTGGCCGGCATCGGCGAAAAGATTTCCATCCGCCGCTTCGTGCGCGTGGAAGGCGCCGTGGATACCTACATCCACATGGGCGGCCGTATCGGTGTGGTGGTGAAGTTTGCCGCCCCCTGCGATGCAGAAGCCATGCACGATGTGGCCCTGCAGGTGGCTGCCGCCAACCCCGTGTGCGTGGGTGTGAAGGACCTGCCCCAGGATTATATCGACCATGAGCGCAAGATTCAGCTGGCCAAGGCCCTGGACGAGAACGCCCAGTCCGCCAAGCCCAAGCCCGAAGCCATCATCGAGAAGATGGTGGATGGCCGTATGAGCAAGTACTACAAGGAAGTTTGCCTGCTGGAGCAGGTGTATGTGAAGGACCAGGGCATCGCCGTGAAGGATATGCTCAAGGCCAAGAACGCTTCCGAGGTGGAGTGCTTTGTGCGCTACGAGATGGGCGAAGGCCTGCAAAAGCGGGAGGACAACTTCGCTGAGGAAGTCATGTCCCAGATGAAGGCATAAGAGACTTTGCCCTGCAAATGAAAGCCCCTCCGAGTTTTTCGGAGGGGCTTTTTGTAAGGGCATATGCTTGCAAAGGTTATTCGACTTCGGGTTCGCAGATGTATATTATGTCGGGAATGCTGCGGGTGGACTGCTGGTGGTTTATGCGTCGATTATCGAAAGCCAATACGGAACTGCCACCACCGTCCATGTTATAGGCCATTTGGCAGCCGAGAGATTCCATGAAGCGAGAGAGCTGATACAGGGTTAGCCCCTTAGAATAACGGTCCTGCCGGCCATCCACCACCACAAAACAGTAGTGTCCGGGGGAATAATAACCCAGTACGGTTCGAGGATTTGGTGCAACAAGAGAGGAATTAAACTCGTCAGTATTCTTCGCTTTGCCTTCTTCATTCAATAGAGAGGGACCAAAGCACCAGGCTTGCCAAGGATCCATGGCCATAATGGCTTCAGAGGTCGCATCCTTTCCTTCCAGGACGACCATGGAGCCATCCTTCAACAATATGCAGGCAACATATCGAGGGTTGTCTATGGTTCGATAGCATACGCCGTCGCGAACCAGGCAACCAAAATCCTTTTTACTGGCATAGTCTCCGTTGATAGCCAGAATTGCCTTTTTCTGGCTCATAAACTCCAGGATATCTAAAGGCGCATACTGACTCTCCTCAGGCGTGTTTTTTGACCAGGAGGCACGGAAGCTGTTGATGCTCTCAATATAAATATCAGCGACAAAAACTGCTAAAGGGGTAGGAAAGCCTTCGGGATCAACAATCTTTTCAATGCTGATAGAAACATTGGAACTTTTGTAGGCATACTCGTCTAAAACAGGCTCTTGGTCGCTAAACTTATCTTTCGGGTGATTATACAGATGAAGACAAGGTTCTGTCGGCTCCGGTGTGGGAGTCGAAGTGGGCGTAGGGCTACACGTAGCCGTCATCGGAGGTACCGTTGGCTCGAGTGTTACAACAAGTTCAGATATAGATGGCTCCGGAACTTGGATATTCTGATGGACAGTGCCGATATTGCATCCGAAAAGAAGAAGAACAGCACAGGTAAATATAATAATCCATACACTTTTCATAAAAAATATTCTATCCTGTTTATAAATAATTGGCAACATAAATGTTTGTATGGAATGTGCTTTTTTGCAAGCGTGAGTCAAATCAGGGCTTTGCACATGCAGCCAACCGTGCTATACTGAACCAAACAGAATTTGGAGGGATAAGCATGTACAAGCGTATTTTGCTGAAAATCAGCGGAGAGGCTCTCATGGGCCAGGATGGCCCCATCGGCTTTGATAAGGTGGAACAGACCGCCCGGCGTATCGCCGCCCTTGCCCAAAAGGGCATGGAGATTGGCGTGGTGGTAGGCGGCGGCAACATCATCCGGGGCCGGGATGCGGGTCAGCACGACCGGAACCGTCGGGACCACATGGGCATGCTGGCTACGGCCATCAACGCCCTGGCCCTGCAGGATGCGTTCGAGGGCCTTGGCATCAAGGCGGCGGTGCTTTCCGCCGTGGACATGGATCGGTTCTGCGACCCCTTCTCCAGCAGACGGGCCAAGGAGCTCTTGAGCCAGAAGACCATCGTCATCTTTGCCTGCGGCTCCGGCTGTCCCTTCTTCTCCACGGATACGGCGGCGGCGCTTCGGGCGGCGGAGATTGGGGCGGATGCCTTGCTGCTGGCTAAGAATGTGGATGCCATCTATTCCGCTGACCCCAAAAGGGACCCCCAGGCGGTGCGGTACAGCCACCTGAGCTATGAGAAGGTGATTCGGGACAACCTGAAGGCCACGGATTTGACCGCCATTACCCTTTGCCGGGAGCAGAGTCTGCCCATTCTGTGCTTTGCCTTGGACAGGCTGGACGAGGCGGCGGAATGTGAAAATCTTGGCACATTGATAGACGACAGGGAATAAACCCCTTGCAATCGTTTGGGGCCTATTGTAAAATGAGACAAATATGCGAAAGGGGAAACAGTCATGCCGGAAATTTTGGATATTGCAACCGATAAAATGAACAAGACCATCAGCGTCATGAAGCAGGAATACAACTCTCTGCGGGCCGGCCGGGCCAATCCTCAGGCCTTGGATCGCATCATGGTGGACTATTACGGAACGGCCACGCCCATCAACCAGATGGGCAACATCTCCGTGCCCGAGCCGCGGATGCTGGTTATCACCCTGTGGGACAACAAGATGATTCCCGCCGTGGAGAAGGCCATCCAGAAGTCTGATTTGGGCATCAACCCCGCCAACGACGGCAAGGTGATTCGCCTCATCTTCCCGGAGCTGACCGAGGAGCGCCGCAAGGAACTGACCAAGGTGGTCCGCAAGAAGGGGGAGGACAGCAAGGTGGCTGTCCGCGCCATCCGCCGGGATGCCATGGAGGAGATTAAGAAGCAGAAGAAGGACAACCTTCTGACCGAGGACGACCAGAAGAAGCTGGAGGAGAAGGTGCAAAAGCTCACCGACGAAAAGGTGAAGGAGATTGACGCCATCGCCCAGGCCAAGGAAAAGGAGCTTATGTCCGTTTGACCAACGTGCTGTGCTGGCCGGTAGAGGAAGCGTGTGAACGGCTCAAATCAGAGGGCGTTTGCGTGGAGCTGATAGAGACCCGGCCCAAAAGAGAAACAGTGGCCCAGGTAAGGCGGGTGGTCCGCCAACAGGAGCAGGACGGCGTGTGCCGCCTGGTATGGGCAAAATTCAGCGTATAGAGCAACAACGAAAGCGATGCAGGGCGGTTTTGCTTTGCATCGCTTTATGAAAGGCAGACATGGCAAAATTCACTTCACAACAGCTGCAGCAATGGGGACTGTCGCCCCAGAGCTTGCCCCGGCACGTGGCCATCGTCATGGACGGCAACGGCCGCTGGGCCCAGGAAAAGGGTCGGCCTCGGACCTTCGGCCATCGGGCGGGTACGGAGCGGCTACGGGAGATTATCCGCTTCTCCTCCGATGCGGGCATCGGCGCCCTGACTTTGTACGCCTTTTCTACGGAGAACTGGCGGCGTCCCGAGGAGGAGAAGAGCGTGCTCTTTTCCCTGCTGGTGGAGTATTTCTCCAAGGAGATTGACGAGCTTCACGAGAACAACGTTCGCATCACCATCTTCGGCGAAAAAGACCCTTTCCCCCAGAAGGTGTGCCAGGCCCTTGTGCGGGCGGAGGAGCGGACCCGGGACAACACGGGGCTGCGGCTGAACATTGCCCTAAACTATGGCAGCCGGGCGGAAATCTGTCGGGCCGTGCGGCTCTGCTGCGAGGAGTCGGCCAAGACCGGCGCCTATCCCGGGGACGAGGCCTTTGAACAACACCTATACTCTGCCGGACAGCCGGAGCTCGATTTGCTCATCCGCACCGGCGGGGAGCAGCGGCTCAGCAACTTCTTATTGTACCAGGCCGCCTATGCGGAGCTGTACTTTACCCCGGTGTTCTGGCCGGACTTCACCCGGGAGGAATACATTCTTGCCTTGCAGGCCTTCCAAAAGCGGGCCCGGCGCTTTGGGGGTCTGTGATGAAGAAGACCCTGACCCGAACCATAACCGGCATGGTGCTCATCGCCCTTTTGGTGCTGTGCCTTCATTTGGGGGACATCGTGTTTCTGCTGTTCTTCGGCGGCGCCTTCCTGGTGACCGTGAAGGAGATGGACGCCCTCATCAAGGCCATGGGCAAGGAGATTGTCATCACCCCTGCCTATATCTTTGCCGGCTTCTTTGGCATTGTGTACTACCTGACGGCATACAATCTTTCGGTGGTGTGTGCCTTTCTGCTGCTGATGGTGACGGCGACGGTCATCGGGCAGGTGCTGCTCATGCGGGAAGATTTCTCCTCGGCGGTATATTGCCTGCTGCCCTTTGCCTACCCTATTCTCAGCGAATGCGCCCTAGTGGCCCTGTACTACGCCTTGCCGCCCTATATGGCAAAGACCGCTTGCTGTGTGGCCATTCTCTGTCCCTCCGTGGGGGATATTTGCGCCTACTTCGGCGGTATGCTTGTGGGGAAGACACCGTTAGCACCCCGCATCAGCCCCAAGAAGACGGTGGAAGGGGCGGTGTTCAGCCTCCTGGGGTCCACCGCCATGGGCTTGGGACTGTACTTTGCCCAGGGACTGTGGGACAGGGGGCCGGGCATGGGCTGCATGGAGCTGGTCAGTCTGGGCTTCATCTGCGGCGTGGTGGGTCAGTTCGGGGATTTGTTTGCCTCCTGCCTCAAGCGCAGCGCCCAGGTGAAGGATTTTTCCGAAGCCCTTCCGGGCCATGGCGGCGTGTTGGACAGGCTGGATAGCGTCCTGCTGTGCGCCCCGGTGGTGTTGGCCTTTTGCATATTGGCATTGTCCTAAGGAGACAGGATGAAAAAAGTAACGATTTTAGGCAGCACCGGCTCCATCGGCCGGCAAGCCCTGGATGTAATCCATGCTCACCCGGAGACCTTCACCCTCTATGGCCTTAGCGCTCACAGCAGTGAGGAGGCCTTTTGCGGGCAGCTGCTGGCGGAAAAACCCCATCGGGCCGTGTTCTCTTTGCCCCTGCCGGCGGTGCCCGGGGTGGAGCTTGCCTTTGGGGAGGAAGCCCTATTGGACTTAGCCGGGGATCCGGCAGCGGATGTGGTGGTGCTGGCTATCTCCGGCATCGCCGCATTGCGGCCCCTCCTGGCGGCTTTGAAGGCCGGAAAACGGGTGGCTATCGCCAACAAGGAATCCTTGGTCTGCGGCGGGGATTTGGTGAAAATAGCCCTTTCTAAAGGCGCCGGAGAGCTCTTGCCCGTGGACAGCGAGCAGTCCGCCCTCTTTCAATGCCTGCAGAACGGGCGGCGGCAGGAGGTGGAGAAGCTGATTCTCACCGCTTCCGGCGGTCCCTTCTTCAAAATAAAGCGGGAGGAGCTTAGAGACATCACCCCCGAACAGGCCCTTCGGCACCCCACCTGGTCCATGGGGCGGAAGATTACACTGGACTCCGCCACCCTGATGAACAAGGGCCTGGAGGTGATGGAGGCGGCCCGGCTCTTTGACTTTGAAGGGGAGCAGATCGACGTACTCATCCACCCCCAGTCCATCGTCCACAGCATGGTGGCCTATCGGGACGGCACCGTCATGGCCAACCTCAGCCGGGCGGATATGCGCCTGCCCATCCAATACGCCATGACCTGGCCGGACAGAATCCCGTCTCCGGCCCGGAAGCTAAACCTGTGGGAGCAGCCGGAGCTGCAGTTCTATCGTCCGGACATGGAACGGTTCCTGGCCCTTAGGATGGCCTATGACTGCCTGAAGGCGGGGGGCGGCTATCCCGTGGTCTATAACGGCGCCAACGAGCGGGCGGCGGAGCTGTTCTTTGCCGGGGAGCTCTCCTTCCTGGGCATTGAGGACAGCGTTTCCTATGCCCTGGAGAAGTACACCAATCGGCCCATGGACAGTCTTGAAGCCATTTTGGAAACCGATGCCCTGTCCCGGCGGCTGGTGGACGAATTTGCGAGCACAAGGAGTTTTGTATGAGCATCTTGCAGATAATCGAAGCCCTGCTGGTGCTGTCCTTTCTGGTGATGTTCCACGAGCTGGGGCATTATCTGGCGGGGCGGCTGCTGGGCTTTACCATCTTAGAGTATGCCATCGGCATGGGACCCAAGCTGGTGGGCTTCAAGCGAAAGGGAATCGAGTATAATTTGCGCCTGCTGCCCATCGGCGGTTCCTGCCGCTTCTATGGGGAGGACGACGGTGTGAAGGATGAGCGGTGCTTCAACGCCCAAAAGGCATGGAAGCGGTTCATCGTCATTCTGGCCGGGCCCATGATGAACTTTGTGCTGGCCTTTTTGATGGCTGTGGGCGTGGCCCTGGGCTGGGGCGTGGCAGACGAGGTCCTCGTACAGGCTGTGAACCCGGGCAGCCCGGCGGAAGCGGCGGGCATGGCGGCGGGGGACAGGTTTGTCTCCATTGACGGCAAGAGCATCGACAGCTTTGAAGCGGTCACCTCTGCCGTTGCCGCTGCTGATTCTGAGAATATGAGTGTGGTGGTGCTGCGAGAGGGGGAGCAAGTTTTGCTCACTTTGACCGGCCTATATAACCCTGACCGGGACGGCAACTTTATGGACATCTCCATCTCCTATGGCGTGAGGAAAGCCTCCCTTGCCGATGCCGTTTCGGCGGGCGGCCAATTCTGCTATGAGATGGGCGGCCTGGTGTTCAAGTCCTTCGCCATGCTCTTTTCCGGCGAAGCGGGGGTCAAGGATTTGGCCGGTCCCGTGGGGGTCATTCAGCTTCTGGGCCAGGCGGCTACCTCCGGCTGGTATACGCTGTTGAATCTTTGTGTCATGCTCAGCGTTAATTTGGGCATCGTGAATCTGCTGCCCATTCCGGCCTTAGACGGAGGGCGCATATTGTTCATCCTTATCGAATGGGTGCGGGGCAAGCCCGTATCCCCCGAGAAGGAGGGCATCGTCCACCTGGTGGGCTTTGGGCTTTTAATACTGCTGGTGGTGGTTATCACCTTTAATGACGTGCTGCGGCTCATAGGAGGCTGACATGAGCAGACAAGTTATGGTGGGCACCGTCCCCGTGGGGGGCGGCGCGCCCGTTTCCATTCAGTCCATGACCAATACGGACACCCGGAACGTAGAGGCTACCGTGGCCCAGATTCAAGCCCTTGAAGCGGCGGGCTGTGAGATTGTCCGCAGCGCCGTCTTTGATATGGCGGCGGCCCGGGCAGTACGGGGCATCGTGGATGCCATCGCCATCCCCCTGGTGGCGGATGTGCATTTTGACTATCGGCTGGCCATTGCCGCCGTGGAGAACGGCTGCAAGAAGCTTCGGATAAACCCGGGCAACATCGGCTCGGCGGACAGGGTGAAGGCCGTGGTGGACTGCTGCAAGGCCCATGGCATTCCCATTCGCATCGGGGTCAACGGCGGCTCCCTGGATAAAGCCCTGCGGGCACAATACCCCGACGACCCGGTGGAGGCCATGGTGCAAAGCGCCCTATCCCATGTGAAGCTCCTCGAGGCGGAGGGGTTCTATGATACGGTCATCTCCATCAAGCATTCCCATGTAGCGCACACGGTCAAGGCCATGCGCCGCCTCAGGGAGCTGACGGACTATCCGTTACATGTGGGAATCACGGAGACAGGCAGCGGGGAAGCGGGACTTATCAAATCCGCCGCCGGTATCGGAAGCCTGCTCATGGACGGTATCGGGGACACGGTGCGGGTGAGCCTGACCGGGGACCCGGTGCAGGAGGTCTATGCCGCCAAAAAGATTCTCTCTGCCGTGGGCGTGCGGCGGGAGGATGTGGAGATTATCTCCTGTCCCACCTGCGGCCGCACCCGGGTGGACCTGCCGGCCATTGCCCAATATGTGGATAAGCATGTGCAGCATGACAGGGGATACTTGAAGATCGCGGTCATGGGCTGTGCCGTCAACGGCCCCGGCGAGGCCAGTGATGCGGACATCGGCATCGCCTTTGGGCAGGGGAACGGGGTCCTGTTCCGCCACGGCCAAAAGGCCGCCTCCGGCCCCGTGCAGGAGATTTTGGACCGGTTGGTCAGCGAAGCCAACCGTATGTTGGAAGTGAAGACAAGAAAGGCATAGCATGGAGCAGCCCCTCAGGCAGGTATACGAACAATCCGGCATAACCGAACAGGAAGTCACCATCGAAGGGGTGCATCTATATCGAAGCACCGGCTTGGTGGAGGTGTCCTGCAGCATCTATGCCCCCTTGGAGGAGGGCCGCCGCTTGGCCTTTGAGCAGGCTTTGCGGGAGGCTCTGTCTCGCTATACCCTGCAGTTTTCCTATGCCATGCAGGAAAGGGCTCCCGAGCCTGAGATGCTGGCACCGCCGCCGCCCCCTGTGGCACCCACCACGGTGGTTGTGAAGAAGAAGACCAATCAGGTGGAAGCGGATTTGCCGGAGAACAATATTCTTCTGGGCAACAGCATCCCCAGCGGCAAGCGCACCCCCATTCACGAGCTTTGCGAGGAGGAACGGCAGTTCGTCATCGAGGGGAGCCTGGTCTCTGCCACCCTGCGGGAGGGTTGGGGCAACAAGAAGGAGAACATGAGAAACAGCTGGCGGGTCCAGCTGAACATAACGGACTATACGGACTCTGTCTATGCCGAGGCCACCTTCCATGAAGAGTGGAAGGCCCAGCGGTTTTTGTATTGGGTGGAGACGGCGAAGAAGAAGGGCAAGAACCTCGTGCTGCGGGGCAACTGCAAAACCCGGAAATTCAATGCGGAGCTGAACTTCTTCATCAACGACTGCAACCTAAATGACCGCATCCTAAGGCAGGACACGGCCCCGGAGAAGCGGGTGGAGCTGCATCTGCACACGCGCATGTCCACCATGGACGGGGTGACGGATCTGACCTCCGCCTTCAAAACCGCCGCCCGCTGGGGGCACAAGGCCATGGCCATTACGGACCACGGCTGCGTGCAGGCTTTTCCGGAAGCCGCCAAGGCCGCCAAAGCTACCGGCGTGAAAGCCATCTACGGTGTGGAAGGCTATCTGCTGCCGGATACGGTGGATTTTCCCATGGAGGGGGAGTATGTGGCCTTTGACATTGAGACCACAGGCCTGAAGGCGGAGAGCTGCGACATCATCGAAATCGGTGCCGTGCGGCTTGTGAACGGGGTGGTGACGGAGCGGTTTGACACCTTCATCGACGACGGCGTGGTGGTGCCCAAGAAGATTACGGAGCTGACGGGCATCACCCGGGACATGCTCCGGGGTGCCCCCACCAGCCGGGATGCCCTCCAGCAGTTTCGAAACTTTTGCGGCAACGCCTGCCTGGTGGCCCACAATGCCCGATTCGATATCGGCTTTATCACCCATCACGGGGAGAAGTTCGGCATTCGGTTTGATTTACCCTATGCGGACACCCTGACTCTTTCCCGCTATATCCTCCACGATGACGTGCCCAACCACAAGCTGGACACCCTTTGCCATTATTATGATATCGACATGGGCAGTCACCATCGGGCGGACGACGATGCCAATTCCTGCGCCCTGCTGCTTTTGAAGCTCATGGAGGAGCTCAAAACCATGGGCGTGTCCATTCTGCCCGTGGTGCCGGATGCGGCTCTGGAGCGGGAGCGGCACCTAAAGAAGGAGAAGCAGAAGACCTATCACATCATCATCCTGGCCCAGAACCAGGCGGGCATGAAGAATCTCTATAAGCTGGTCAGCTTCTCCAACCTGGACCATCTGCGGGGCGGCAAGCCCCAGATCCCCAGGAGCATGCTGTCCGTGTTCCGGGGCGGGCTGATTCTGGGCTCCGCCTGCGAGGCAGGGGAGCTGTACCGGGCGGTGCTTCAAAAACGCCCGGAGGAGGAGCTGCGCCGCATCGCCGGGTACTATGACTATCTGGAGATTCAGCCCGACGGCAACAACGCCTTCCTGGTGCGGGAGGGAATGGTGCCCGACGAGGAAGGGCTCCATGCCATCAACCGCAAGATTCTATCCCTGGGGGACGAGCTGGGGAAGATGACCGTTGCCACCGGGGATGTGCATTTTCTCGAGCCGGAGGATGCCATCTACCGGCAGATTCTGCTGTACAAACTGGGATTCGACGATGCTGAGTTCCAGGCTCCCCTGTATTTTAAGAGCACGGACCAGATGCTGGACGAGTTTTCCTACCTGGGGGAGCGGGCCAAGGAAGTGGTGGTGGACAACCCCAACGCCATTGCCGAAAAGATCGAGGTCTTGAAGCCCTTCCCCGACGGCACCCATGCGCCCATGATTCCCAATGCGGAGGAACTGCTCACCTCCATGACCATGGACAAGGCCCACAGCATCTATGGGGACCCCCTGCCGGAGGTGGTGCAAAAGCGGCTGGATAAGGAGCTTAGCTCCATCATCGGCAACCACTTTGCCTCTCTGTACCTGATGGCTCAGCGCCTGGTCCATAAGTCCAACTCCGATGGGTATCTGGTGGGCTCCCGAGGATCCGTAGGCAGCTCCTTCGTGGCCACCATGTCCGGCATTACGGAGGTGAACCCGCTGTCGCCCCACTATGTGTGCCCCAACTGCAAGTTCAGCGACTTTGACATCGACCCCCTGCAGTACAACACCGGCGTGGACCTGCCGGACAGGGACTGCCCCCAATGCGGCACCCGGCTGAAGAAGGAGGGGTTCGATATCCCCTTCGAGGTGTTCTTAGGGTTCCACGGGGACAAGACCCCGGATATCGACTTAAATTTCTCCGGAGAGTACCAGCATCGCGCCCACAAGTATGTGGAGGAGATGTTCGGCGAGCACCACGCCTATCGGGCCGGCACCATTGCCGGTATCGCTGAAAAGAAGGGCTTTGAATGCGTCTATCACTATCAAGAAGCCACGGGGAAGACCCTTCGTAGGGCGGAGATTGAGCGGCTCAGCCAGGGCTGCCTCAACGTGAAGGTGACCACGGGCCAGCACCCGGCGGGCATCGTCATCGTGCCCAAGGACGAGGATATCTATATGTTCACCCCCATCCAGTACCCGGCGGACAAGGTGGAGCAGGGCATCATCACCACCCACTTCGACTTCCACGCCATGGACGACCGACTGGTGAAGCTGGACATTCTGGGTCACGACGATCCTACGGCCCTGCGTATGCTGCAGGACTTGACCGGCATCGACCCCACCACCATCCCCCTGGATGACCCCGAGACCCGGAAGATTTACTCCTCTCCGGAGCCGCTGAACGTGGACCTTTCCGGCCTTGAATGCACGGTGGGCACCCTGGGCGTGCCGGAGTTTGGCACGAGCTTTGTGCAGAAGGTTTTAGAGCAGACCCGGCCCACCACCATGGAGGAGCTGGTTCGCATCTCCGGCCTGACCCACGGCACGGATGTGTGGCTGAACAACGCCGAGCCTCTGGTTGTCAACGGCATTGCCAAGCTGAAGGAGGTCCTCTGCACCCGAGACGATATCATGAACTACCTCATCGTCCACGGCATGGAGGCGTCTTTGTCCTTCAAAATCATGGAGCGGGTCCGCAAGGGCAAGGGGCTTACGGACGAGATGGAGGAGGCCATGCGCCAGGGAAAGATACCCGATTGGTTCATCGGCTCCTGCAAGAAGATTAAGTATATGTTCCCCCGGGGGCATGCTGTGGCCTACACCATGATGGGCTTCCGCATCGCCTACTTCAAGGTCCATCATCCGCTGGAATTCTATACGGTCTACTATACCGTCCGGGCGGATGCTTTCGATATCTCCCGGTCCCTGGGCGGGGCAGAGGAGGTACTGCGGCAGATTCACGCCCTGGAAAAGAGCCTGGATGCAGCCGATGCGGATGCTTCCAAGAAGGATAAGGATCTCATCACCATACTGGAAGTGGTGTACGAGATGAACATGCGGGGCATCGAGCTGCTGCCCGTGGATATTTATAAGTCCCAGGGCACCAAGTTCGTCATCGAAAACGGGGCCATTCGGCCGCCCTTCACGGCCATTGCCGGCATTGGCACCAACGCGGCCATCGCCATGGCGGAGAACAGGGGCACTGAGCCCTTCCGTTCCGTGGAGGATTTTGCCGCCCGCACCGGTGCCAACAGCGGCGTAATCTCCGCCTTGGAGAGCTGCGGCTGCTTTGCCGATTTGCCCAAGAGCAATCAGCTGTCCCTGTTTGATTTCTGAATCATACAATATTCAGGGGAAAACGCTTGACAGCTTTAGGGGAGAATCGTATAATATTTTTAAGTAATCTGCACGCTCGGTGCGTTCATTCATAGATATATACAAGCTGAAGATACAGGACCATTGTGCTTTTTGCATATACAGCGAATATATACAACTTATGATGGAATCTTTGTAGCCGGGCGTTTGCCCGGTTATATTCTTATAGATGGGGGAATAAAGATGCATTGGTGGATGTATGTCGCCGCTGCGGCGGTGGCTGTTGTGTTCGCATTGGCAGGGTATCTGTACCGCAAGCATGTGGCGGAAGCAAAGATTGCCAAGGCCGAGGATGCCGTGAAGGCCATGCTGGAGGAAGCCCAGCATAAGGCGGACGAGATTCGCAAGGAGAAGGAACTGGAAGCCAAGGAGGAGATTTATAAGCTTCGTACCGAGGCCGAAAAGGAGAACCGGGACCGTCGAAGCGAGCTGCAGCGGACGGAGCGCCGCCTGTTCCAGCGGGAGGAGTCCCTGGACAAAAAGATTGAAGCCGTGGAAGCCAGGGAGCAAGCCCTGAACCAGCGTACCGCCAAGGTGGACCAGCGGGAAGCCAAGGTGGAGGAGCTGATTGTGGAGCAGCAGACGGAGCTGGAGCGTATCTCCGGCCTCACGGCGGAGTCCGCCAAGGAGATGCTGCTGCAGCGGGTGGAGGAGGAAGCCCGCCACGATGCCGCCATTCTGCTGCGGGATATCGAGCAGAAGACCAAGGAGGAGGCAGACCGGAAGGCCCGGAACATCGTCACCCTGGCCATTCAGCGCTGCGCCGCCGACCATGTGGCGGAAGCCACCGTTTCCGTGGTGCCCCTGCCGAATGATGAAATGAAGGGCCGCATCATCGGCCGTGAGGGCCGGAATATCCGTGCTCTGGAAACCGCCACCGGTGTAGATTTGATTATCGACGATACGCCCGAGGCCGTCATCCTTTCCGCTTTCGACCCGGTCCGCCGGGAGATTGCCCGGATTGCCCTTGAAAAGCTGATTATGGACGGGCGCATCCATCCGGCTCGCATCGAGGAGATGGTGGAGAAGGCCAAGAAGGAGGTCAGCAACCAGATTCGGGAGGCCGGAGAGGCCGCCGTGCTGGAGGTTGGGGTCCATGGTCTGCATCACGAGCTCATTCGCTATCTGGGCCGCATGAAGTACCGTACCAGTTATGGCCAGAACGTGCTGAACCACTCCATCGAGGTGGCTCACCTGGCCGGTATTATGGCCGCCGAAGTGGGCGCCAACGTGGCTCTTGCCACCCGGGCCGGCTTGCTCCATGATATCGGCAAGTCCATCGACCACGAGGTGGAGGGTTCCCACGTGGAGATTGGCGCAGACCTTGCCAAGAAGTATCGGGAGAACAACCAGGTCATCCATTGCATCATGGCCCACCACAACGATGTGGAGCCCCAGACCCTGGAAGCCGTGCTGGTCCAGGCCGCAGATGCCATCTCCGCCGCCCGCCCCGGCGCACGCAGAGAGACCCTGGAGACCTACATCAAGCGTTTGGAGAAGCTGGAAGAGATTGCCAACTCCTTCGATGGCGTGGATACCTCCTATGCCATCCAGGCCGGTCGGGAAGTGCGTATCATCGTCAAGCCCGAGAAGGTCAGCGATGCGGACACCATCCTGCTGGCAAAGGATATCGCCAAGCGGATTGAGAACGAGATGGAGTATCCGGGCCAAATCAAGGTGAACGTGATTCGGGAGACCCGGACCACCGAGATTGCCAAATAACCATACAGCGCAACAGGGGCCGTCATGGCCCCTTTTTTGCAGGATTAGAACAGGAGATATACAAATGCCCTTTCCCATTGCCGATGCCCATTGTGACTTTCTCTATGGCGCCATGGAGTATGGCTACGACCTTAACACCCTGCGCCGGGAGCAGGTGGTACATTTGCCCTATATGCAAAAGGGGAATGTGAAGCTGCAGCTGTTTGCCGTCTGGTACGACCAAAAGCTGCGGACTCCGCCGCTGCAGCAGGGGCTCACCATGGTGGACTGCTATAAACGGATGCTGGCTGGAAACCCCGCCCTGGTCCCCTTCACCAGGGACTTTGACCCCCAGGGCGATAAGATTGCCACGGTCCTCACCATCGAAGGGGGAGAGGTCTGCGAGGGGAGTTTGGCCATGCTTCGCATCTTCCACGAGCTGGGAGTTCGGGCCATGACCATGACATGGAACGAGAACAATGAGCTGGCCGGTGCCGCCATGGCTCGGCGACAGAAGGGGTTGACCCTCCTGGGCCTGGAGATGCTGCGGGAGATGAACCGCCTGGGGGTGGCCATGGATGTGAGCCACCTGTCGGACCAGGGCATCCGGGATGCGCTGGAGATTTCCACCTGCCCCATCTTCGCCTCCCACAGCAACGCCAGGGCGTTGAAGGATTCTCCCCGCTGCCTGCCGGACGATTTGATTCGGGACATCGCCCTGCAGGGAGGCGTTATCGGCGTGAACTTCTATGCTCCCCAGCTGACGGAAAACAAGCTGGCCTGCATCGACGACATCGTCAGGCACATCCTCCACATCGTCAGCATCGGCGGGGTGGACTGCTGCTGCTTCGGGTCCGACTTTGACGGCATGAGCACCTATCCAAAGGACCTGAAAAACGGGGCCGATTTCCCGGCTCTGTGCCAGGCGCTGCTCAAAGCCGGCTTCAACGAGGAGCAAGTCTCCCGCATCGCCTACTGGAATTTGCACCGGTATTTGTCACAATTCGTTTAAGGAGGCCAGCATAATGCGATCCTTGCCCTTGCTGTATCTTGTGTTTCTTCTGATTGCCAGGGGAAACGCTGCCTATGACCCAAACCAGCTGGTCAAAGGTTTTCTCGTTATCCGCAATCCCATCGCCGCAAGGATACTGATCGACCAAAGCGATCCGCTGGCGGGCAAGAGGAAGAACAAAAAGACGAACAGGAACAAGCTGTCGCTGCTGGGACTTGGCGCATACGTCTTGAGCGCCATCACCATGTTGGTCCATGGCATTCTGCTTCTCACGGAACCCCTGGGCGAGGCAAGCTATACGATCGATACGAGACTCATCCATTTGCAGGCGGGCAACCTGAATGAAGCCATCGTTCTGACGAGCGGGTTCACCCTGCTTCTGTTGATGGGGGCGATCAGCTTTCTCAACATGACCGTCCTCGCCATCCGGCGGCCCAAGGTCAGCGGCCGAAAGCTGAACGCAGCGTTAGGTGTCCTTCTGAGCCTTCTGTTTCTGATCGGAGCCGTTTTGTCCGGGATCAAGATGATCGGCTTCTTGCAGCAGATATGAAGCGCAGCGCTTCTTTCTCTCCATTTCTTTTACAATTCGTTTGACAACGGCGCTTGGGTGTGCTATACTGCATCTGTTGCCGAAATAGCACATATAGGGGCATGATGTAATGGTAACATAGCGGTCTCCAAAACCGTTCTTGTGAGTTCGAATCTTACTGCCCCTGCCAGAAAAAAAGCACTGCTTTGCAGTGCTTTTTTCAATGAAGTCACCCCTGAGGGACCAATGAGGCAATGAAGACGCTTCGCTAACGAAGGGTCGAAGTAATGATAAGCTGGGGCGACTTCATTTTATCAAGTTTGAAACCATCTCCAAAACCCATCTTTTTACGCAAAAACAGGGCTGCCAATGCGACAGCCCTGTGGGGTGTATTTAAGCCATTTATTCGTGTTCGTCACTTGGAACAGGAATATACACCATTCGTAACGGTATAAGTTTCCGAAAACGCTCAGACAAGGCCTTATAGTATTTAAGGACTAAATCTACCAATTCAGATCCATTTATTCCTCTAATAATGGGAGTGTTTTCTAGATACCGTTTTGCGTTTTTAGTATAGCTGGAAAGGGTGACAAACAGACCATAGTCACCTTCGCGCATGGCACCTTTAAGGGATTGAATGGTTGTTTCCTTAATGTCATTGTCCTGACTCTTTACTTGGACGAGTATTCTGGGCGGAAGTTCATCTTTATATGCAGTTATGTCGATTCCACTGTCTCCACCATGGGGAGAAATGGTGGTGCGGTAGCCCATCGCTCTTAATAGATCCGCTACGAATTCTTCAAGTTCATATCCTTTTAGCTGCCTGCTAAGCTCTTTCAATATGAAATCACGAGTGCTTTCAATTATTTCATCGGCAGTTGAAGAGACTGTTTCATCTTCGATTTCCATGGGAAGTGTTTTCGCATCGAGCGCAGCGATAAACTCGTCTGCATAGTTTTTGATGGCGAAGAATGACAAGGCGGAGCCTACTTCGTACAGCGCTCCTTGAGAGAATAGCGTGCGGGGCAAGTGCTTTAGCCATTTCACTTTGTGTAATTGAACATATTCGTAATGCGAAGTGTCATAGATGTAGCCGCTTTCGATTACACCAAGATTGATTTGGCGATTACTCTTGGAGGGGTAAACAACATAATCTCCTACCTGCACTTCACAGCAAAAACGGTATAGCATTCC
Organism: Clostridia bacterium; assembly: GCA_017451295.1. Classification (GTDB taxonomy): domain Bacteria; phylum Bacillota; class Clostridia; order Christensenellales; family CAG-138; genus RUG472. The sequence goes on along the minus strand of JAFSPW010000074.1, from coordinate 37,739 downwards.
GGCACCAGTAGCTATACTGCCCTTTTTTGCATCAGGAAAGGTCAATTCGTATTTTTCCTTAAATGCTTCACGGTTAGGGGCGATAAGGGAAAGGTCACCCATTTTTTTCCAGCCAATGGCGATAACATTGCCTTTGAGAAACAATGTGTCGTCCTTTGTGTGAATTCCCCATATGTTTCGATAATCATCGCTCTTTGGCATTTTCATTCTCCTTTGATAGGCAATCACATGATATGAAATTATAGCATAGGAGACAGAAGCTTTCAAATAGAAAAAGGCAGTATTGTTATATACAAACAGGGCTGCCAATGCGGCAGCCCTGCGGGGTGTGCGGGGGTTATTTCAGCTTCCAAATCAGGTCCTTGACCATCAGCTCTTCTTCGAGCTTTTCGGGGGTGGTGTCCTTGTCGATGTGGACAAACTCAATGTCCATCATCCGGGCCCAATCCCGCAGCATTTCAGCGGAAACGTCGTAGGAGAGGACGGTGTGGTGGGCGCCGCCGGCCATAATCCAGCACTCCACACCGGTGGTGAGATCCGGCATAGCCCGCCACATGACACGGGCCACGGGCAGGTTGGGCATGGGCAGGATGGGCTTCACGGCCTCGATATCCTGGACGATGAGGCGCAGACGGCCGCCCATGTCGATGAGGCTAGTTACGATACCCTTGCCGGCCTTGCCTTCAAAGACCAGACGGGCGGGGTCCTTCCGGTTCATACCGATGCCCAGGTGATGGGTCTCAATCCGGGGTTTATCGGCGGCCAGGGAGGGGCAAACCTCCAGCATGTGGGCACCCAGGGAATACTCCTGGCCTTCCACCATATGATAGGTGTAGTCCTCCATAAAGCCGGAAGCGCCGTTGCCGTTTTCGCCCATGGCCTTGAGAATGGAGGTCATGGCGGAGACCTTCCAGTCGCCTTCGCCGCCGTAGCCGTAGCCCTGCGCCATCAGGTGCTGGGAGGCGAGGCCGGGCAGCTGCTCCATGCCATAGAGATCCTGGAAGGTGTTGGAGAAAGCCTTGCAGCCCTCCCGATCCATCATCTTCTTCATGGCAATCTCTTCCTTGGCCTGGTAACGGATGGCGGCGGTGTTGTCGGTAGCGATGTCGTAACTCGCTTCATATTCAGCCACCAGAGCATCGATTTCCGCCTCGGTAACCTTGCCCATCTCTTTCACCAGATCGCCCACGGCCCAGGTGTTCACCTGCCAGCCGAGCTTAATCTGGGCTTCCACCTTGTCGCCTTCGGTGACGGCCACTTCCCGCATGTTGTCGCCAAAGCGCATGACCTTCATTTCCTTGCTGGCAGCCACGCCGATGGCGGCCTTCATCCAGTCGGAAAGGCGCTTATGAACCTTCTCATCCTGCCAGTAACCGGCGATGACCTTCCGGGGCTTGCGCAGCCTTGCACCGATGAAGCCATGCTCCCGGTCGCCGTGGGCGGCCTGGTTCAGGTTCATGAAGTCCATGTCGATTTCCTCGTTGGGAATCTCCTTGTTGTACTGGGTGGCCAGATGGCACCAGGGCTTCTGCAAATCCCTAAGGCCGTCGATCCACATCTTGCTGGGGGAGAAGGTGTGGCACCAGGTGACGATACCGGCACACTGGTCGCAATAGTTGGCTTCCTTCACCGTCTCGGTGATTTCCTTGTTGGTCTTAGCGGTGACCTTATATACGAGAGGATAGGGGAGGACCTTGCTCAGTTCCGCCGCCATTTCCTTTGCCCGGGCATCCACGGTGTCCAGGACTTCCTGTCCATAGAGAAACTGGCTGCCCACGATAAACCAAAATTCGCGCTGCATACTTTCACCTCGCACAAAACAGTAATATTCTTGCCTACGCAAGATATCCTGTTTATATTATAGGAGATTTGCCCCTGGAGCGCAAGACATTTCGACACAAAAAGGGACTAAAATTCGGCTTGACGATGACCCGTGCCCCAGGTACAATTGAGGCATTATCAGCAGTGCAGCGAGGGAGAACATGGACAAAAACACCTTTGCACCCCGGCCCCCCATGGGCTGGAACAGCTATGACTATTACGACACCACCGTAAACGAAGAACAGGTCAAGAAAAACGCGGATGCTATGGCCCGGTGTCTCAAGCCCTATGGCTATGAGTATATCGTAGTGGACATCCAATGGTATGCCCAGGGCGCCGGCAGTCAGCGGGACATGTTCCAGTATATCCCCTTTTCCCACCTGTATATGGATGAATACTGCCGTCTGCAGCCCGACCCACAGCGGTTTCCCTCCGCTAAGGGTGGCAAAGGCTTTGGTCCCCTGGCGGACTATGTTCATGGCCTTGGCCTGAAGTTCGGCATCCACATCATGCGGGGCATTCCCCGGGCGGCGGCTCAGCAGCATATGAAGATTCTGGGCCGGACGGAGACGGCGGCGGATATTGCAGACCCGTCCTCCATCTGCGGCTGGAACCCGGATATGTACGGTGTGCGGGAGGGAGAAGCGGGGCAAGCCTACTATGATTCTCTGCTGCAGCTGTATGCCTCCTGGGGAGTGGATTTTATCAAGTGTGATGACATCTGCAACACCAACCTATACCCCCATAGGCCCTACTCCGCCCGCCATGAGGTGGAAATGCTCCACAAAGCCATAGAACGCTGCGGACGGGAGATTGTGCTGTCCCTGTCCCCGGGTCCGGCCCTGCTGCAGGAGGCAGCCCATTATGAGCAGTACGCCAATATGTGGCGCATCACCGATGATTTTTGGGACAACTGGCCCCTGCTGAAGGACATGTTCTCCCGGTGCGAGGCCTGGGCGCCTTTCGTGAAACAGGGCTGCTATCCGGATTGCGACATGCTGCCCATTGGCAAGGTGGGCAAGGGCTTTGGGCACCTTCGCAGCAGCAACTTTACCCGGGCAGAGCAGCGGACCATGATGACCCTGTGGTGCCTGTTTGGCTCTCCGTTGATGATTGGGGGCGAGCTGACTTTGATGAATGAGCAGGATTTGTCCCTTCTCACCAATGAACGGGTGCTGAGCATGCTGGATCCGGCCATTGTGCCGCGGCAGCTCCAGCGGACGGAGGACGTTGCCCTGTGGCTGGGAGAGGAAGCGGGGGAGGGGCGCCGGTATCTGGCCATGTTCAACCTTTCGGATCGGGAGCAGAAGGTGGCCGCCTCCGGCCTTTGGCCCGGACGGCACAGGCTCCTGGAGCTTTGGACCGGGGAGCAGAGGGCGCTGCTGGAAGGCCGCATACAGGAGGTCATCGAGCCCCACGCCTGCCGGGTGTATCAAGTGGTGGAATAAGTGAACGAAAAGTAAGGCATTGGTAAAAAAAGGAGCTGGTTGTCCAGCTCCTTTGTTGTGGGTTATCGGTTGATGTTGCGGCGGTGCATCACGATGGCGTACACCACGCCGGTGATGGCCGTCAGGCCGATGCCATACTTGAGGATGGTGGTGAAGCTCACATGCCAGATGTTCAGCAGGAACACGGACGCCAGCAGCAGCACCGCCATCCAGTAGATAAAGCCTAAAGCGGTGACCACCAGCCATTGAATCACATCCTTGACAAGGTCTATGGCGTGGGCCTTGTCAAAGACGAACTTGCGCTCAGTTGAAGTATTCTTTGAGCTCGGCGATGAGTTCTTCGTCATATTTCACACCCCACATGCTGCTATTATCGCCAACGGCGGTGAAAGTCATGCAATCGGTTTTGGCCTCATCCTGCATGGCGCAGAACACGCCGGAATACACCACGCCGTCTATGGTGATGTGAACATAGGGGGCGCCGTCCGCCATATACCAAGTCCCCTGAATGCCCTCCCCGAAGACATTGCCTTTCTCGGTCAGATACAGGATAAAGGGCTTGGCGATTTCGCCGTCAATCTTGGTGCCCTGGTTGGTGACATAGTAGCGGCCCACCACTTCGTCAAGGCCGTAGCCGGTCTTAGAGATGGTCTCGCCGTTGGTGGCATAGGGCAGCATGCAGGGCCAGCCCTCCTCGTTCAGGAAATACTGCTTTACACGGGGGTTGTGGACCTCGCCGTTATTATCATAGCGGGTGTGGTAGACGATGTAGCGCCTGCCGTCCTTGTCGATGAAAGCGGAGTTATGACCGGTGGACACATAGGCCTTGCGAACGCTGGGCATATCGTAGTTGCCGGAAAGCTTCAGCCCCAACATGGCGTGGTTGAGCAGGTTGGTGGGGGTGAGCCCGTTCATATCCACATAGGGACCTTCCACATTCTTACTGCGGAACACCCGGATTTGATAGCCCTTGTAGGCTTCAAACCCGCCGTAGGACACATAGAGATAGTAGTAACCGGCTTCGGCATCATAGAGGATATAGGGACCTTCCATGGACTTGTGGTTGCCCCCCAGAAGCCTGCGGCCGAAATAGGGATCCACATTGTTTTCTTCATCCAGCGCCGGATGGATGGGCAGACCCGTGGCGGGATCAAGCTCCAGCAGGAAGATGCCGCCGGAGAAGGAGCCGTAGGTCATCCAGAGCCGATTGTCGGCATCGAAGAAGACGGAGGGGTCGATGGCGTTGGGCCACTTCTTGAACTCATACTCCTTGGGGCTGTAGTACCGCTGAGCATCCTCGGCAGAGACTACGCTGAGCACATCCGTATCCTTGATGGTCTTCTCGTTGAAGCCGGAGTAGACAATAATCTTCTCAAAATCATAGGGCCCGGTCAGGCTGTCGGAGGTGCTGAACATGATGCTGGAGGTGTAGAAATCCGTGCTGGTGCAGTAATAGAGCATATACTTGCCCATGACCGGGTTATACACCACATCCGGCGCCCACAGACCAAAGCCGTTGATGGGGTTCACGCTCCACTTGGCACCGGACCAGTCGAACACGCCGCTGTCGGCATTGAGGATGTCCCCGTAAACATTTTCATGCTCCCCTTTGCCAAAGCCCTTGGTGAACAGGGTCCACTTACGCAGATCCGTTGAGGAGGCAGAGGCCAGATGGGAACCGAAGATGTAGTACACGCCATTCTCCGCATAGATGGAGGGATCGTGGACGGACACGCCGGCAGGCACGGCACCGGTGTCGATGAACTCATAGTTGGCATCGTAATCCGGGCTGATAGAGGCTTCTTCCTCGTCGGCATGCTCGGGAAGCTTGGCGAACTTGCTTTCAAAGACAGGCTCTTCCTGCTTCACTTCTTCCGCTGCGGTACCGCTCTGGGGGGCAGGCTCATCGGTGGATGCCGACTCGTTGGTGCAGGCAATGCACCCCAGGCAGATGACCAAGGCAAGCAGCAGGGCAATCAGTTTGCGAAGTTTCATGTTCTTTCCTCCTTAGTTCTTTGCAACTGTAATGATAGTCAGGGAATAGTGGGGAAGGGTGGTGCTGGTCTGTTCCCCAATGGAAAGGGTGCTTTCCACCGGCACCAGCAAATCAGGGTTTTCCGGGGTGTTGGCATCCAACAGGCTCTGGCCGCAAAGGGTGTATACCTTAGCTTCGGAAGCATAGGCGGCGGCATCAAAGCCGGGCAGCCGAAGGCTCACGTCTATATCCTCAGAACCGTTGTTCACGAGCTTTACCACCAGGTCCCCGTTTTGGGCCAGGGAGCCGATGGCGTACACATCATCCACAGGGAGCCACAGATAGTGGACATACAGCTTATCGTTGATGTAGCAAAGGATGGTGTCCTCCAATACCTCCACCTTCAAATGATAAACCTTACCCTGCTCCAAATGCAAGCTTTTTTCCGTGCCGGCCACCTCATTGCCCTTCATGCCGTCGGAAACAATCTGCAGACAGGACTTTACATTCCCCCAGCCGCCAATGTTCCAGAAGATAAGGTTCTTGGCGTCGTGGACACAGATGGGAATCAAGAAGCCTTCCGAGCCTTCGTCGATGGTGGCATCCACGGTGAGGGTATAGTTCTTCCAGCTGGTGTCTCCGATAAAGATGACATCACCGGTGTTGGGATCGTTGGGGTAGCCGATGTCGGTCTGCTGCAGGGTGCCGTCCGCCACCTGCCAGTCCCCCTGGTGCATCTGCCAGCCGTCACTTGCCAGAGTATCCTCTGAGAAATCATTCTCATAGAGGACCCTTCCGTCCTCGTTGGAGACCACCTTCAGGTTATCGAAGATGACGGAGGTTTCCCAGCTGCCAAGGCCGATGCCGCCGCAGAGGGTGGTGTCCTCGGGAAGACGACGGTGCTCCACCGTGGTGGGCAGGGAGAGCTTACCCACATGCTGGGCAAAGAGCTGCTGCACATAATAGTTGACGGACTTGACGATGGTGTGGTTGTTGTAGAAAATCATGTCCGGCGTCCATTGGCTGGAGGTGAGACTGCACAGAAGCGGCGCATAGCAGGCCATCTTCACCACATCTGCGTTGCGCTCTATACCGGTCATAAAGGCGGCTTCCGCCAGGGCGGAGCGCAGGGTGTTGGTCCAGGAGGCATATTCGCCCACGAACACCTTGTCCTGCCAGTTGCGGTCATAGCCGTCGTAGCGGCGGGTGTTGCTCAAAAACCAGTCCGTAGTGTTATAGAAATGCTCGTCCACCAGGCCGGTGCGGGTGTCTCTTTGACCCCCATGCTGGCGGAGGAAGTCCCAGCCTTCGTGACTGGAGGAGGTGGTGCCGTTGGCTAAAATCAACTCGATACCGGAAAACAGCTCCGGCCGCTGCTGCTGGGCGGCATCGAAGGCTTCCAGGAACAGAAGGTAGTGGTCGAAGTATTCCCGCTGCCATTGCTCGTTGCCGATGCCGATATACTTTAGGTCAAAGGGGGCTTCATGACCCATAGCCGCCCGAACGGCGCCCCATTGGGTGTCCACGCCGCCCCGGCAAAACTCCACCAAATCCAGGGCGTCCTGCACGCATTGCCGAAACTCCGGGCTGTCCGTATCAAACACGGTGTACCGGGGGCTTTGCAGCTGGCAGGTCATGCCCGCATTGAGCACCGGCAGGGGCAGACAGTTCAGCTTCTCGCACAGGCAGAAATACTCATAGAACCCCAGCCCATAGGTCATGTAGTAGGGGTAGCGGTTGTCCCGGTGCCACAAATCCACCCCCTGGGGACGGGAAAACACATCCCCGGTGGCGGGAGTGCCGTTGATGGCGTAGGTCTCCCCATTGCCGATGGAATCCTTCCAGCTGTACATGCTCTGCAAATCCCTGCCCTCGATGATGCATCCACCGGGGAAGCGAAGGAAGGAGGGATTGAGCGCCTGCAGCGCCTCCCCCAAATCTTTGCGAATGGGGAGCCCCATGAAGGTATCCGTGGGCATGAGGGACACCATATCGAGGCAAACCGTGCCCTTGGGAATGCTGACCTGGAGCCTGAGCCCCTTTGTCACCGTCTCGGTGGGGAAGAGGGCGACGCTGAGCTTTTGCCAGGAGTCGGTGATGCCGGATACGGCAGCGGCCGCATAGACCGTTTTGTCCTTGCCTACCAAGGCAAGTTCAGCCTGCTGCACATCGGTGCTCTTTATATATAAGGAAGCAACATACTCTTTTCCGCCTTCCACCGCCATGCCGTCCAAAAAGCCGACATTGGCGATGCCGGCAAAATCCGCCCCGGCATTGGTGATGACGGCATAGGTGGGATTGTTGGGGTTCAGGGCGGTGCCGTCGGCAGCGCCGTCGCGTATTTCAAAGGTGACGGTGTCGCTGTCGGTCACCAGCCAGCCGTGCTTATGCTCGTTGACGGCGTATTGGCCGTATTCAAAGGAACGGTTCTTCACCAGCTCGGCATAGAGTCCCCCATCGACGGCAAAGTTGATGTCTTCCAAAAACAACCCGAATAATGTGTCAGATTCTTCCACCGCTTGCGATAATCCTGTTTCGGATACATCCACGGTGACGGCTGCGCTGCCCAGGGCCAGGATGCTTGGCTCCATTGCGACGGCTTCGGTTTGTTGATCCATTAGGTTCTCCTTACTTATCTCCCCGCTTTTGGCAGGTTCACTTGCGGCGCAGGATAATTGCATGCCGATCAGAATGAGACACAATAGAAGCAGACGGAACTGTTTGTGAAAAATAGGCATACCATTGCCCTCCTCCGCATATTCATTTTTCCTATCGTAGTGTAACATAGTTGCTATAGATTGCACAATTATATAAATAGACAATATGATGAGATCTGTTTATATAATTTGAAGGTCAAATATTTCCTGTCTTGACAACAATGTGTTGGAATTGTAACATTATTGAGAATGATTTACATTTGGCACATTCTACACTCAAATAGATAACAGAAGGAAAAGGAGGAAAGGGAAAGAGATGACGAGGAGTAAGCTCGTACGGAAAGTCAGTGTTTTCCTGCTACTTGCCATGCTCTTCACAAGCCTCGGCATGGCACCGGCAACGGTGCTGGGCGCTGCCAACAAGGGTACGCAGACGCTCTCTGATGCCGGTGCTACGTATTCGGCTAACACCGAATATGTAAGTGAACGCATTGCAAACAATTATTCCAAGGTCAGCGCCGCTTATACGCTAAAGGCCTACACCGGTGAGACCATCGTGGTCCCGCTGGCGGATGCGGTTACGGACATCGGAGATGCCACCATCGCCGATGACAGCCGCGGCAACACCAAGGCGGATAAGGCGCTGTCCATGTCCTATGGGGATAAGGTGGCGTTTGCCTTCGATGTTCCCCAGGACGGGCTGTATTTCGTGCTCTTCGATTACCTGTCATTCGATGAGTCGGTGCTGCCTGTCCAGATGGGCATGAAGCTGGATGGGGACTATCCCTTCTATGAGTCCAGGAACCTTCGCTTTGAAACCACCTGGAAGCAGAATCAGGAACCCTCCTATGATCGCTATGGCAACGAGCTGGTCACCATTCCCGACAAGCAGATTCGTTGGGAAGAGAAGTATCTCATGGATGCCAGCTATCGCCACAGCGATCCTCTTTGCCTTGAGCTCACCGCCGGCACCCACGAGGTGGAGCTGGAGGTGAAGGAAGGCAACTTCCTTTTGGGCACCATCTCCCTGGTGGCTCCCTTTGCCCCCAAGGCTTACGATGGTTCCGCCCAGGCGGAGGGTGATGCCCTTATCACTCTGCAGGGCGAAAAGTTCACCCTGTCCAACGACTCCTCCATCCATGCGGTGGTGGAGTACGATGCCAGCCTGGACCCCTACGAAGTCACCGACACGGTGCTCAACGCCTTGGACTCCGACTCCTTCGACAACGGCGGTCAGTCCATCAGCTATGAGTTCACCGTGGACGAGCCCGGCAGCTACGCCATCGCCATGAACTATCGCCAGTCCGACAAGACGGACTTCCCGGTGTTTCTGGATGTGCGGGTGGACGGGGACTTCCCGAGCGATGCCTTCGTGGCTTACCCCATGGCCTATACTACTAAATATAAGGTAAGCACGTTGGTGGATGCGGAGGGGAACCCCCTGACCGTGAATTTAAGCAAGGGCACTCACACTGTGTCCTTCACCATCTCCATCGATCCGCTTAGGACCGTGCTGGAGGCTCTGGACGAAATCATGTCCGGCATCAACGACCTGTCCCTGGAAATCACCAAGGTGGCCGGTACCAACGCCGACAAGTATCGTGATTTGAAGCTGTCCCGCTACATCCCCGATATCGAGGATCAGCTCTATGGCTATGCGGACCGGCTCACCGCCCTGGAAGCTTCCTACATGCCCTACAGCTCCAGCAAGAAGAACGTGGCCATCATGTCCTCCATGATCATCGCCGCCGAGCAGCTGCGGAGCCTGGGCGACAGCCCCGACGAGATTCCCTATCGGAGCGCTGAGCTTTCTTCCAGCTCCAACTCCGCCAACCACTATCTGGCCACCACCATCGACGGTCTGGTTCGCAACAACCTGGCCATCGATCGTATCTACCTCTACCAGAACGGCGCCAAGCTCCCCAAGCGGCCCAGCGCCTTCAAGTCCTTGGGCATGAGCTTCAAGCGGTTTATCGCCTCCTTCACGGATCAGGCCTATTCCGCCAGCAACAACGACCCCAACCATCTGCAGGTTTGGGTGAACCGCTCCAGCCAGTACGTCCAGATTATGCAGAAGATGATCGACGAGTACTACACGCCCGAGACCGGTATCGATGTGGATATCTCCATCATGCCCGACCAGTACAAGCTGGTGCTGGCCAACTCCTCCGGCACGGCCCCGGATGTGGCCACGGGCATCAACTACACCATTCCCTACGAGCTGGCCGTCCGCGGCGCTCTGGTGGATATGACCCAGTTCAGCGACTTTAGAGAGGTGGCGGCTCCCTACGAGCCCGGCTTCTTCCTGACGGGTACCATCGGCGACTCCGTGTACTCCATGCCCGAGACCATGAACTTCTGGGTGCTGTTCTATCGCTCTGATGTGATTGACAAGCTGGGCCTGGAGGTTCCCGACACCATGGATGACGTGGTGGATATGCTGCCGGAGCTGCAGATGCGTGGTTTGAACTTCTACTACGCCACCGCCGGCATGTCCAGCATGCGTAACTTCCACGGCACCACCCCCCTCATCGTGCAAAACGGCGGCTCCCTCTATTATGGCGATGCCTCCAAGGGCACGGCGCTGGGGTCCGAGGCTTCCGTCAACGGCTTCAGGGCTTTGACGGACCTGTTCACTATCTACAACATGCCCGTGAACGTGGACAGCTTCTATCAGCACTTCCGCAACGGCGACTTGCCCATCGGCATCGCTGATTTGGGCGTGTACAACCTGCTCAAGAACGCCGCCCCCGAGCTGGACGGTTCCTGGGAGATTCGCATCATCCCCGGCACCAAGCGGCCCGACGGCACCATCGACAGAAGCACCTGCGGCTGCGCCGAAAGCACCGTCATCTTCAAGAGCGATGCCGATAGGGAAGAGAAGGCCTGGTCCTTCATCCGCTGGTGGTCCTCCACCGAGGTGCAGGCTCGCTTCGGTCAGACCCTGCAGATTACCTACGGCGACGAGTACATGTGGCCCTCTGCTAACATCGATGCCTTTGACCGGCTCCCCTGGGACACCGCAGACAAAGAGGTCATCAAGGCCTTTGCCAAGAATGTGGTGGACGTGGCCCGTGTGCCCGGCACCTACCTCTTGGAGCGGGAAGTTTCCAACGCCTTCAACGACATCGTGGTCAACGGCGACAACGAGCAGACCCGTATCGACGCGGCTGTGAAGACCATCAACCGTGAGTTTGCCCGGAAGCTGGAGGAGTTCGGCTACAGCGACTCTAACGGTTATGTTCTGAAGGAATACAGAATCCCGACGGTAGAATCCCTCAAGCGGATGCTGGGTCGGGCTGACTGAAAGGAGTGATGCGCATGGCAAAGAAGAGTTCCATTGCCCGCAGAGAGAGGAATAACATCAGCGGTTATTTCTTTGCGGGACCGTACGCAGCGATCTTCCTGATCTTCATCCTTATCCCGGTGCTGCTTGCGGCTATCCTTTCGTTCACCAACTTCAACGCCATTGAATGGCCGTCGTTTGTTGGATTCTTGAACTACATCACCCTGCTGACCAGCGACGAAGTGTTCATGCAGCACGTGCTGCCCAACACCGTGGTCTATGCGGTGGTGGTAGGTATCGGCGGCTACATCCTGTCCTTCCTGCTGGCCTGGTCCCTGTGCAATTTGACCAAGCCCGTGCGGACGGTCTTCGCCTTGATTCTCTACTCGCCCAGCATGACCGCCGGTGTGGCCATGGCCGTGGTGTGGAAGGTCATCTTCTCCGGCGACCAAACCGGCTTGCTCAACAGCTGGCTCATGAGCCTGGGGGTGATTACCGAACCTGTCATCTGGCTCGTCAGCACCAAGTACCTGTTGGCCATCGTCATTATCATCGGCCTATGGTCCTCCATGGGTATCGGCTTCCTTTCCATGATTGCTGGTATTCTGAATGCCGATGAGTCCCTGTACGAGGCAGCCGCCATCGACGGCGTGTCCAACCGCTTCCAGGAAATGATCTATGTGACCATTCCCCAGATGAAGCCCCAGATGCTCTTCGCCGCAGTTATGGCTGTGGTTGGCGCCTTCCAAAACGGCATGATTTCCTCTCTGCTCACAGGAAACCCCTCTCCCGGTTACGCAGCGCAGCTGATTGTCAACCACATCGAGGACTACGGCTTCATGCGCTATGAGATGGGTTATGCGGCAGCGGTCTCCGTGGTGTTGCTGTTGATCATCCAGCTGTTCTCCAAGGGAGCCAACGCGCTGCTCACCGAGAAAGACTGAAAGGAGGGGAAAACGAATGGTAAATCGAGGTCGAGGAGTCAATCCGAAACAATTTGAGCGCGGACAAGTCAAGATTATCGCGATCATCCTTCCTTTGGTCGTGTTTATGGCGCTGCCCCTCGTGTTCATTATCAACCATGCCTTCAAGCCCATGGAAGAGCTGTTTGCCTTCCCGCCCACATTCTTTGTCCACAGCCCCACGCTGGACAACTTTGTGAAGCTGATTAAGTTCAGCCGGACGGCAGGCATCCCCATGTCCCGTTACATCTTCAACAGCTTGATTGTAACGGTGCTGACCATCCTGTTCTCCCTGCTGCTGACCACGGGCGCGGCCTTCGCCATGTCCAAGATTCGCTTCAAGGGCCGTGATTTGATGATGCAAATCAACCAGGTGGCCATCATGTTCGTGTCCACGTCCGTGTTGATTCCCCGGTATCTGGTCATCTGCCAGCTGGGCATCATCAACACCTTCTGGGCGCACATCCTGCCGCTGCTGGCCTACCCGGTGGCGCTGTTCCTGGTGAAACAGTTCGTGGACCAGGTTCCAAACTCCCTTATTGAGGCCGCATATCTGGACGGTTCCACCGACTTTGGCGTGTATTGGAAGATTATCATTCCCATGATTAAACCCGCCATTGCCACCGCCTCCATCCTGATTTTCCAGCAGGTTTGGACCAACATGGAAACCTCCAGCTACTTCATCAACGATGACGGACTGAAGACGTTGACCTTCTATATGAATACGCTGGCCAATGCAAACAGCTCCGTGGCCGGCCAAGGTATGGCCGCAGCCGCCTCCCTGATCATGTTCCTTCCGAACCTGATTCTGTTCATCATCTGCCAGAATGCCATCATGAACACCATGGCAAATTCCGGCATCAAGTAAGGGGTGATGTGAATGGAAAGAAAGAGAACTACTATCATCCTGAGCGTCTTTTGTGCGCTGCTGCTGGCGTTTGTGGCGGTAAGCCCCATGTTCAGCTATGCAGAAACGCCCTATAAGACCTATACGCTCAGCGGATATGGCGACGTCCAGGAGACTCAGACGGCGTACCTGGCCTACGAGACCCTGGTGAAGTTCGGCGACGAGGCCATGAACCGGCCTAACGATGTCTATGTAACCGACGACAACGAAATCTACGTTGCCGATACGGGCAACGCCCGGGTGCTGGTTGGCAACCTCGAAGGTGAATTGCTCGGCATCATTGGCGAGGGCACCTTGAAGAGCCCCCGCGGCGTGTTCGTCACCGAAGAGAACAAGCACGTCTACGTGGCCGACAGGGATGGGGAGGCCGTGTTCGAGTTTGACAGAAACGGCAAGCTTCTGAACACCTATGGCAAGCCCACCAGCCCCCTGTATGGCGACAACCTGTCCTTCATGCCCATCAAAGTGGTGGTCAACGATGCGGGCATCATGTTCATCATCTGCGAATCCAACACCAACGGCATCGTGGAAATCTCTCCCACAGAGGGTGGGATGTTCCTGGGCTATTTCGGCACCAACTTTGCTTCCGCCAGCCTGCGTACCATCATCTACCGGGCCATCATGACGGATGCACAGCGGGCCAAGATGGTCAGCAACATTCCGTCCACCCCCGATAACCTGGCTATCGACGAGCGCGGCCTTATCTACACCGTCACCCGCGGTGATGAGAGCAAGACCCTGAAACGGTTGAACATTGCCGGTATCAACCTGATCGATAAGTCCCGGAACGCCACCATCCCGGCGGCCGTCACCGCGGGCAATCACGACAACGTCTATGTGGCCGACCAGAACGGTTACATCTACGAGTACAATAACGAAGGCGACCTGCTGTACGTCTTCGGCGGCAAGGACGACGGTTCCCAGCGTATTGGTCTATCCACCATGGTCACGGCCATTCAGGCGGACAAGCAGGATAGACTCTACCTGCTGGATGTGGACAAGGCCCAGATTCAGGTCTATACGCCCACCGAGTTCACCAGCCTCCTGCACGAAGCCCTGTACCTCTACTCCAAGGGCCTGTACACCGAGAGCAAGGCTCCGCTGGAGAAGGTGCTGCAGATGAACAGCATGTTCGACTACGCCAACCGGGCGATGGGCCGTGCCTACTTCCAGGAAGAAAACTACAACATGGCCCTGAAGTATGCTCGCCTGGCCAAGGATTATGAGGGGTATTCCGATGCCTACTGGGAGATTCGCAACCAGTGGCTCAAGCGGAACATCACCACCATGATCATCGTCATCGTGCTGGCCTTTGTGCTCATCAAGGTTCTCAAGAACCTGGATCAGAAAAAGGGCATCTTCAACGGCGTCCGGAATTTGAGCAAGAGCATCTGGTCCAAGGACCTGATGTCCCACATCAAGTACGCCGGATACTATATGAAGCATCCCATCGACGGTGCTTACGGTATCTCCCATGAGGGCCATGCCTCCTGGGGCGCTTCCACCATTCTGCTGGGTATCTTCACCATTGAATACCTGGTGTACAAGTACCTGTGCGGCTTCCTTCAGAAGACGGTCCGTGAAGGCCGCTATGAGGTGCTGTCCGATGTGGGTATCATCCTGGTGGTCATCTTCGCCGTGACCGTGTGCAACTACCTGGTGTGCACCATCAACGACGGCGAAGGCACCGTGAAGAAAATCTATACCTACTTCTGCTTCAGCCTGATGCCCTACATCCTGCTGACGCCGGTGTGCTTCGTGCTCTCCCATGTGCTGACCACCAACGAGCAGTTCCTCATCAACCTGCTGCAGATTCTCATGTATGGTTGGATTGCGGTGCTCATGGTTCTTGGCATCAAGGAGGTCAACAACTATACGCCAAAGGAAACGGTGAAGATTATTCTGCTGACCCTGTTCACCATCCTTATCATGGCGCTGTTGGTGTTCATCGTCTATGTGCTCTGGGCGCAGGTATTCGAATTTATCAGCGCTATCTTTGGAGAGGTGGTGTATCGTCTTGGCTACTAAGAAGAAAATACTCAGTCTGCTTCTGGCCGCCCTGTTCCTCTTCACACTGCTGCCTGCCATCTCCTTTGCCGATGAGGAACCCATGGTTACCTATTCGGATTATCAGTTGGTGACGGAAAGTGATTCGTACAAGCTATATCTGTACGAGCCCCGGATGTCCATTCTGTTGGAGAACAAGGAAACCGGTGTGATTCTGGAGTCTACCCTCAGCGATGAGAAGGACGACGGGAAGAGCAACGCTATCTGGACCGGCTACATGAAGTCCGGCGTGGTGGTGCAGTACATCAAGGGCACCAACAACACCTTCCAGGCAGAGCTCTTCAACAGCGACCATACGAAGACCTATCGGAACCTGAAGAACGGTTTTGCCTGCGACATCTATTTCACTAAAGAGATGTTCGGCTTCACCGTGGAGGTGACTCTGGAAGGCAAGGAACTGCTGGTCAAGGTGCCGGAAAGCTCCATCCGCGAGGATGCCACCGATACCTTCATCTCCGCCATCTCCCTGTTCCCCTTCATGGGGTACACCCATCTGGGGGACACCGCCGGCTATATGCTGGTGCCCGATGGCAACGGCGCCCTGATCAATCTGACGGATAAGGAAGGCCGGTTCTCCACCGGTTTCTCCCAGATGATCTATGGCCGCGATGATGGCTTCACCGATTCCACCACGCCTTCCTATCTGTGGGATAAGTACGACACGGTGCTCAGAAGCAACAACGTCATAGCGCCTGTGTTTGGCATGGCCCATACGGATGAGCAGCAGGGTTACCTCGCGGTGGTGGAGGAGGGGCAGAACCGCTGCACCATCGAGGCCCAGCCCAACGGCGTTATGGTGGCCTACAACCGGTGCCTGGCTAAGTTCCTGCTCAGAGACGTCTACATCCAGCCCTTGAACCAGTCCAACTCCGGTACCGTCACCATGGCGGAAGTGGACCGGGGTCACGGCGATTTGGCGGTCCGGTACTTCCTCCTCAGCGGCGAGGATGCGGACTATGTGGGTATGGCCCTGACCTATCGGGACTACCTGCTGGAGAAAGGCGCCCTTGCCAAGAAGGACACCAGCTACAAGACCCGGGTGGACTTCCTGGGTGCGGATGTGGAGCCCTTCCTGATCAGCACCAAGTCCGTCACCATGACTACCACCGAGAACATTGAGGAGATTTACAACAATCTGCGAAATGCCGGTGTCACCTCCTTGCTCAGCGTCTACAAGGGCTGGCAGAAGGGCGGCTACTATGCGCTGCCCATCAACAGCTTCTCCGCCAGCAAGAGCATCGGCGGCAACGGCAAGCTGGTGGACCTTATCAAGGAATCCGACGAGAACGGGTACGACCTGTACCTCTATAACGACGGTCTGCGTATCAACGGCGATACCAACAAGTTCACCATGAACGCCGTGAAGAAGGTGAACAAGCGGACCTTAAAGGAAGAGCCCGTCAAGCAGGTGTACGACCTGTTCTACTATCAGATGCCCAACCGGGCCGGCTCCGTGCTGATGAAGTTCGTGTCCTCCTATACCAGCAAGGGCGTGAACAAGCTGGCCTTGGCCGGTATCAGCAACATCCTGTACTCCTACAGCTCCAAGGGCAGCTACTACACCAGAAGCGACACGGCCTCTGCCTATGAGAAGACCGTGGCAGCCATCAGCAACAACACGGACCTGATTCTGGAACAGCCCTTCTCCTACCTGTGGAAGTATGCCGGCGCCTTCCTGGATATGCCGGTGGGTTCCTCCGACTACATGTTCCTGGATGAGGAAGTGCCCTTCCTGTCCATCGTGCTCAAGGGTACCTTGCCTATGTATTCCGACTATGTCAACTTCGAGGCCAACAAGACCGAGTTCTTCCTCCAGCTGGTGGAGTCCGGCGTGTTCCCCTCCTTCTATGTGACATACGAGAACTCTGCGGCATTGATTTACACCAACTCCTCCAACCTCTACAGCACCGAGTTCACCACCTATCGGGATACCATCGTGGATTACGACAAGCAGATGCGTCAAATCGCCGCTGCTACGGATGGCGCCACCATCACCAACCACGAGAAGCTGTCCGGCGGTGTGACCCGCGTGACCTACAGCAACGGAACCGTGGTGTACGTGAACTACTCCAACCAGCCCGTGAGCGTGGATGGCTACACGGTGGATGCATTGTCGTATAAGGTAGGTGAAGCGCAATGACAAAGAAAGAAACCACTCAATCCAAGCCCAAGAAGGAAAAGAAGGTCCATATTCGCATGGGCTCTCTGGAAAGACGGGAAGCACTGGCCGGCCTGACCTTTATGATTCCCTGGTTCATCGGTGCAGCGGTCTTCCTGGCGTATCCTCTGATTACCTCCTTCTGGTACGCCCTGAACAACATCCGCATCACCCCTATGGGCAAGACCTTCCGTTTCCTGGGGTATGGCAACTTCACCCAGATTCTGCTGTCTGACCAGCAGTTCCTGCCGGACTTGGTGGACTACATCATCTCCACCCTTATCTCCGTGCCGGTCATCGTGGTGTTCGCTCTGCTCATCGCCATGATGCTGAACCAGAAGATTAAGCTCAAGGGTTTCTTCCGGCTCATCTTCTTCCTGCCGGTTATCATCGTCAGCGGTCCCATCCTGGGCATGTTGAACGGGCAGAATGCAGGCAGCATCTCCGCCCTGGACACCCAGGCCATCACCCAGGCGATTTCCAGCGTATTGCCCGCCATAGTGGCAAAGCCCATTGGAGACGTGTTCTCCAACATGGTCACCATCCTGTGGTATTCCGGCGTGCAGATTCTAATCTTCCTGTCTGCGTTGCAGAAGATTAACAGCTCCATGTACGAAGCCGCCCGCATCGACGGCGCTTCCGACTGGGAATGCTTCTGGAAGATTACCCTGCCCACCATCAAGCCCATGATTGTGTTGAACCTGGTGTACACCACGGTGTTCATCTCCAACAACGACCAGAACGCCATCATCGTGCTGATTAAGGCCGCCATGTTCTCCGGCACATCCGAGAAGGGCTATGGCTACGCCGCTGCCATGGCTTGGCTCTACTCCCTGGTGGTTCTGCTGCTGGTTGGCCTGTTCGCCGGCGTCATGCTCATCCGCAAGGATCCCTACGAGCAGGAGGTCAAGAAGGCCAAGCGGGATATGAAGAAGGAAAAGCGTCAACTCAAACGTATGAGAAGGAGGCAGGCAAGAAATGCAAAGAAATATGCAAAGCTCGAAACCAAGACTGTCGCCTGAAGAGCGTCAGATAAGAGTTGACAAATTCAAGAAGTTCATGATGGGCTCCAAGGAAAAGGACGGCTTCTTGAAGATGTTCCTCATCTATTCGCTGCTCATCTGCATCGGGTTCATCTATGTGTACCCCATCCTGTATATGATCAGCTCCAGCTTCATGTCTCTGGACGATTTGCTGGATTCCTCCATCAAATGGCTGCCCAGCTCCTTTAGGCTCAGCAACTACCTGCAGGCTGCCAAGTCCATGGACTATGGCCGTTCCCTTTGGCAGAGCGTGGTCATTGCCGGGGTCACCACCCTGTGCAACCTGATCTCCTGCTCCGTCATCGGCTATGGCCTGGCGTCCTTCAACTTCCCCGGCAAGAAGGTGGCCTTCGGCCTGATTATCCTCACCTTCGTGCTGCCCAGCCAGATTACCATGATTCCCACCTACGTGCTCTATTCCAACATGAAGATACTGGGCACCCTGTGGGCATTCATCCTTCCGGCTCTCACGGGCATGGGCATCAACGCCCCCATCTTCATCCTTATCTTCTGGCAGTTCTTCCGCCAGGTACCCAGGGTGTTGGTGGAGGCCGCCCACATCGACGGCGCAGGCTACTTCAAATCCTTCTTCCGGATTTCCCTGCCTTCCGCCGTGCCCGCCTTCATCACCGTGGCTCTGTTCTCCTTCGTGTGGTACTGGAATGAAAGCTACCTCACCGAGCTCTATGTCCATGGCGTGATGACCGAGTCCGGCTGGACCACCCTGATTATCCAGCTGAGCAACTTCCAGGCCAACTACTCCACCTACGCCCAGTCCACCGGCGCCGGCGCCACCAGCCTGAATGAGTCCATCAGCATGGCCGGTACGCTGCTGTCCGTGCTGCCGCTGATGATTATGTACTTCGTCCTGCAGCGCTACTTCGTGGAGAGCGTGGACCGCTCCGGTATCACCGGCGAATGATGCAAGAGGGGAGCCCCTCTTTGGGGCTCCCACAATTCACAATTTACCATATTCCCATTGCCGGATATATATGGTATACTTGCATCATGGGTATTCCCTTTAATTAACTTTTCGGCCGAATGCAAGACGGCCGCAATAAAAAGGAGGAAAGAGATGAAGAAACTGCTTGCACTGGCACTGGTTCTGGCAATGGCATTCTCCCTGGTCGCCTGCTCCGGCGATAAGGCCAGCGAACCTGCCAACACCGACACCGAGGTTGTCGCCACCGGCGAAACCGAAGAAGTGGTCATCAACGGCATCACCTACAACAAGGCTACCGACATGACCCAGGACAAGATCACCCTGACTTACTTCCACTTTGACCAGGATGAGACCGTTCAGTACCTGGCCAACCGCTTCATGGAGATCTACCCCAACATCAAGGTCATTACCGAGTACGAGCCCGTTGGTTCCGCCAACGACACCCTGCTCACCCTTGTAGCTGCCGGCAAGACCCCCGATGCCATCATGATTTCTGATGCAGACTTTGCTTTGAACAACTTCCTGCTTCAGGACATCTCCCCTTATTGGAACGCCGATAAGGAGACCCAGAACCTCGCTGACACCGTCAACGCCGCTGGCTTGGGTACCTTCATGACCAGCAAGCGCTATGCTGTGCCCGTGAAGTTCTTCCCCACCATGATGTGCGCCGATTTGAGCGTCTTCCGCACCCTGAACATCGACATCCCCGAGCAGAACTGGACCTGGGACGAGATGATCAACATCATCAAGTCCGCCAAGCGGGACGGTTCCGTGGACGGCACTGCCTACTACGGCCTGGGCTACTACAATCGTCTGGACTCCCTGTACGGCATCGCTTCCTCCCAGGATATCATCGGTGAGTTCGGCTTCAACGGCCAGACCTTCAACCTGGGCATGTGGGCTGTGGGTGAGCAGCAGTTCTCCGATCTGAAGCTGGGCGGCTATGTGGCTCCGCAGCGCGGCGTCGTTGCCGAAGAGGACGCCCTGGAAGACTGGCTGGGCGATATCGATGCCTGGTACGGCCTCAGCGGTCACGTTGCCCTCATGTCCGAAGCCTACTGGACCTACCAGAACCTTTGGAACACCGAGGAAATCAAGACCAACTACCCCAACCTGGACATCGTGCCCTATGTCATCCCCGCCGTTTCCGCCGAGGATGCCACTAAGGATCACCATGCCATCGCCACCATCGACTTCGGCGGCGTCACCTCTTCCTGCCAGCATCCCCGTGAAGCCTATGAGCTGTTGAAGTTCATGAGCTTTGGTGTGGATGGTTGGAAGACCAGGCTGGAGCTCTACAGCGATGAGAACTACGTCAATGCTTCCGGCATCGCCCTCAAGCACGACAGCATGCCCGCTCCTATCACCAAGAATCAGGAGATTTGGGATGCCTACATCAAGATGTACTGCGAAGGTATGGACGAGGAGCACGTCCAGCGCTGGACCAACTACTTCGAGTCCGTCATGCAGCCCATCCCCTATGGCTGGGTTTCCATCGCCGGTTACTGGACCTACTGCGACCAGTACTTCAACAGCATCGGTATCCACGAGCTCGTGGACAAGGGCACCAACAAGGCTGCCGACTTTGCTGATGAAGCTACCCGCAAGGCCAACTACTTCCACGCCGCCGCCATGCTGGACTACTTCGGACCCAACGGTCTGAACGTCCTGTCTGCTGAAGAGGTCGCCACCTACGAGCAGCTGAAGGCGGATAACTCCTAACGTATGTATCAAAAGCAATATAAACAGGAGGAAACTATGAACAAGAAACTCGTTGCCCTGGTACTGGCCGCCCTGATGATGCTCGCTGCATTCGTGGGCTGCACCAGCAAGTCTGCCGAAGAACCCAAGGCAGAAGAACCCGTTGTCACCGAAGCCCCCGCGGCCGAGGAACCCGTTGCTGAAGAGCCCGTGGCTGAGGAGCCTGTGGCCGAGGAGCCCGCTGCCCAAGAGCACGTGGCTGAGGAGCCTGTGGCCGAAGAGCCCGTTGTGGAAGAGAACCCCCTGCCCGCCGCTGAAGAGCTGCCCGCAGCCTTTGCCCACATCACCTTCGATGAGGACAAGGTGGAGGAGGATGGCTATGAGTTCCTGGTTCAGGCCAAGGACGATTCCGGCGCTATCACCGGTCTTGCCACCGCCACTGAAGAAGATCTGGCCAAGAAGCAGTATGGCGAAGGCCCCGTGGGCACCGCCCTGTTCATGAACAAGTTCGGTCTGCGCCTGCCCATCAAGGCCACCAACACCGAGGCTTACACCGTGTCCTTCTGGATCAATGCCGACCGGCATTCCCAGTTTGGCCCCACCGCCCAGTTCGGTTATGACATTCCCCTGGCTGACGATGCCGGCGGCGATGTGACCTGGATGAACATCACCGAGACCGATTGGCTTGGCGATCCCATCTATCCCGTGGTTTGGTCCCGTCATCAGAGCGCCAACTCCTGGCCCTGGTTCTGCAGCTTCGATGCCACCGAGCATGGCAAGAAGGAATGGACCATGATCACCATCGTCACCAACGGTATCCAGGAGCAGTACGGCGACACCACCGGTGTGGATGCTCAGCTGTACATCAACGGCCGTCTGGTCTATGACTGCAAGGACAACAAGGACAACGAGTCCTTCTTCCCCTGGGGCGAAGGCGGTGTCTGGGGTTGCTGCTTGGCTCCCGACATCATGAAGCCCGCCGAAGGCAACAACTTCGAGTTCCTGTTCGGCATCAACTACTGGGATGCCATCTATCGCGGCTGGGTCGATGATCTGTATGTGTTCGACTCCGCCCTCACTCCTGGCCAGGTCGTCTCCCTGTTCAACATGGGCGAGATTCCCGCTGCCTAAGTATAATCTAACGATTCGGGTCTGCTCCCTGCTCCTTTGGGGTAGGGGGCACCCGCCGTAAAAAAACAAAAAAGGAGAGATAGCATGAAAAAGAAATTGTTCGCAATGTTGTTGGCTGTAGCCATGCTGGTGTCCGTGTTCGGCGGCGCCCTGGTGGCTTCCGCTGACGGCGACACCCTCGGCTCCGATGCCAACGATGCCGCTTTCTGGTCTGTCCATTCCGACGTATGGGCCGCCCCCGCCGGCAAGGCCATGACCATGACCTTCACCAACAACAACGATGGCGGCGCCAACTGGAACAACTTCCTGGTGGTTCTGCAGAGCACCGCTGCCGGCCACAGCGCCGATGATGATCCCGCCTATTCCGAGTATGCCGTTCTTCGTGCCGATAACTTTGGCTGGGGCGCCGGCTATGGCACCGCCATTCTGGAAAGCGACTGGGATTGGAGCACCTTCATGGATGACATGAACGGCGCCAAGGTCACCTTGACCATCGTCAACCATGGCGACGGCATTGCCGATGTCTATGCCAAGATCGTCACCGCCGAGGGCGTGGAGCACTTCCAGAACTACAAGAACATCACCGTCTCCGGCGATCTGTACTTCTGCCTCACCCTGGAAAAGGCTTACCTCACCGATATCGTTCCTCCCGTGGAGAGCGAAATCACTGCCGAGCAGGCTGCCGCCCATGCGGAAGCTGACGAAATCGCTCATGCTGCCGAAAAGCAGTATGCCGCCGCCGTCCGCCATGCCCAGAAGCAGTATGAGAATCTGCCCACCGTTGACTATGTCGGCACCACCGACAGCGCCACTCCCTTCTGGGGCGACCATTCCGATTATTGGAAGGTAGAGCAGGGCGAGTCCAGCACCGTCCGCTTCATCAACCACAACAGCGGCGAAGGCGCCAACTGGAACAACTTCCTCATCGTTCTGCGTGACACCGAAGATGGTGCCAACGGTGCCGATGGCGAATATGCCGTTCTGCGTGCGGATAACTGGGGCTGGGGCAAAGGCTTTGAGACCGCCCACAAGTCTGCCGTTAAGAACTGGAAGTACTTTGTGCGTAACCTGAACGGCGCCAAGGTCACCGCCACCGTGGCCTACAACACCGACAACACGGCCGATGTTCTCATCGACATCCTCGGCAGCAACAACCACCTCTACAAGCAGGACTACACCGGCATCACCGTGGACGGCGATCTGTACTACGGCCTGACCGTGGACAATGCCTGGTTGGAGATTCTGGGCAATGAGGGCGATGAGCCTGCTGAGCTTCCCTGGGAGCCCACCTGGCCCGAGTCTGCTGACGATGTGGAAAGCATCAATGGCCTAATTGGCAGCACTGACTACTCCATGGGCTGGGTTGATTCCCTTTCCGGCAACTGGAAGGTGGATTCCAAGGAAGTCGTTTCCAAGAAGTTCATCAACCATTCCAACAAAACGTACAACTGGAACAACTTCATGGTTCAGCTGCATAGTGAAGAGACTGAAAACGCCGTTGTGCGTGCCGATAACTATGGCTGGAGTGGTGCTAAGAACACCTTTGAACACCTGACCGACCTTGGCTGGACTCTGAGCAGCAACTGGAATTGGGATACCTTCAAGGATTTCATTGATGGTTCCACCGTCGTTGTGAGCGTGGCCAACTATGGTGACGACACGGCTTCCGTCCATGCTGATTTGACCAAAGGTACTGAGTCCCATTATCAGTACTATGATGGCATCGCCGTGGATTCCGACGACTTGTACTTCTCTCTGGCCGCTGACGGCGCATACCTGACGCCCACGGATATCGATAGTTAAACCAATTCAATAGGGACTTGAGACGGTTCACTCGGCCGTATGCAAAGGGGCTGCCGGTTTTCGGCGGCCTCTTTTCTTTTGGGAATCAGCCGGGAATCAGCTAATAAACGAACGCAGAAAAAAACCTGGAACAATTTTTCAATAATGTCTTGACGGCGGCCCAACTTTAAGGTAAGGTGAAGCGGCAAAAACAAACAGACCTTGCGTATTTTTGATAAGGAAGTAAAGGAATCGTGGACAGTTCGTTGTTTTGTAAAGTTTGGATTCCCCAGCGGGCAGATCCCTTCGTAACCAAGGCAGAGGATGGCTGGTACTATTTCACCGCTTCTGTTCCTGCGTATGATGGGATTATCCTGCGGCGCAGCAAAACCCTGGCCGGTCTTGCCCAGGCGGAGGAGAAGTATATTTGGCATGCCCATGAAAGCGGTCCCATGAGCTTTCACATCTGGGCGCCGGAGCTTCATTTTCTGTTCGGCAAATGGTATATCTACTTTGCCGCCGGGGAAAGGGATAATATCTGGAAGATTCGCCCCTGCGTATTGGAGTGCCAGGGCATGGACCCCTATACCGACCAATGGGTGGAGAAGGGGAAGATGACCGCCGCCAAGGACGACCATTTTTCCTTCCACGCCTTCTCCCTGGATGCCACCGTCTTCCAGGTGCAGGACCGCTGGTACTATGTGTGGGCGGAAAAAGTGGGCGTGGGCAAGCAGATTTCCAATCTCTATATTGGAGAGATGGAGAATGGCTACACCCTCAAAACTGTCCAGGTGCTGCTGACCACCCCGGATTATGAGTGGGAACGCCATGGCTTCTGGGTGAACGAAGGGCCCAATGTGATTATCCGCGGCGACAAACTGTTTTTGACTTATTCCGCCAGCGACACCGGCATACACTATTGCATGGGTATGCTGACGGCTCGCGTGGGGAGCGATTTGCTCGATCCCCTCAGCTGGAAGAAGTCTCGAAAGCCCGTGCTCAAGAGCGATTTTAAGCGGGGCATCTACGGCCCGGGGCACAACAGCTTCACCAAGGACGAGGACGGCAACGACATCATGGTCTTCCATGCCCGGACCGAGGCGGAGATTCAGGGGAACCCCCTGTATAACCCCAACCGGCATGCCATGCTGATGCCCGTGCAGTGGGATAAATTTGGCCGTCCCGTGTTCAAATATACGGATTGACCCCTGACAGGGTTTATGATACAATACGCCCCAATTGAGCGAGAGGAAATTTAGCATTATGGCGACGCTTTTTGTCAACGAACACCAGACGGCGGGACACATCGAGCCGGAGGTGTACGGTCACTTTTCCGAGCACCTGGGCCGCTGCATATATGAAGGCATCTACGTAGGTGAAGACAGCGATATCCCCAATGAAAACGGTATGCGTAAGGACGTGGTGGAGGCTCTCAGGGAGCTGCAGGTCCCCGTGCTGCGTTGGCCCGGCGGCTGCTTTGCCGATGAATACCATTGGCGGGACGGCATCGGTCCCAAGGCCCTGCGTAAAAAGATGATCAACACCCATTGGGGCGGCGTGGTGGAGGACAACAGCTTCGGCACCCACGAGTTTATGGAGCTGTGCCGTCAGATTGGCTGCAAGACCTATATCAACGGGAACCTGGGCAGCGGCACCGTCCAGGAGATGTCCGAGTGGGTGGAGTATATGACCTTTAACGGCGTGTCCCCTCAGGCGGACCTGAGAGCCAAGAACGGCCATCCCGAACCCTGGAAAATCGACTTCTTCGGCGTGGGCAACGAGAACTGGGGCTGCGGCGGCAACATGACGCCGGAGTTCTATGCCAACGAGTATCGCCGGTACCAGACCTATGTGCGTACCTATGATAAGAAGGCACCCATCCAAAAGGTGTGCTGCGGCGCCAATGTGGACGACTACGAGTGGACCGAAGGGGTCTTGAAGACCACCTTCCGCCACATGCCGGAGCATGCCCACGGCTTCATGGATTTTCTGAGCCTGCACTACTATGTCCATCCCGAGGGATGGCGGCGTAAGGGCAGCGCCACGAAGTTTGACCGCACCGGCTGGTACAAGACCATGAACAAGGCTCTGTTCATGGACGAGCTGATTACCCGCCACGGCGCCATCATGGACCGGTTTGACCCGGACAAGCAGATTGGTCTTTCCGTGGACGAGTGGGGTTCCTGGTATACCTGCGAGCCGGGCACCAACCCGGGCTTCCTCTACCAGCAGAACACCGTTCGGGATGCCCTGATTGCTGGCATCACCCTGAACATCTTCAACAAGCATTGCGACCGCGTACGCATGGCTTGCCTGGCCCAGATGGTGAACGTGCTGCAGGCGGTGCTGCTGACGGAAGGGGACCAGATGATTAAGACCCCCACCTATCATGTCATGCACATGTATCGGCATCACCAGAATGCCGACCTGCTCACCTCCAACCTGACGGGCACCAAGCCCATCGGCCCCAAGGATTGGCAGGTGCCTAGCCTCACGGAGTCCGTGTCCCGGGATAAGGACGGGGTGGTGACGGTCACCGTGGCCAACCTTTCCGATGAGGAGGACCAGGACTTGACCGTTCGCTTTGCCGAGGGCATCTCCCACATCGAGGAGTGCCGCATCGTCACCGGCGAAGGCATGGCGGACTACAACACCTTCGAGGACGGGGAGAAAGTGGTGGAGAAGGACCACGAAGCCTGCCTCAAGGATGGCGCCGTGCAGGTGAACGTGCCCAAGCATGCCGTCGTCATGCTGCGGTTGAAATAAGCATGGAACAGAGGGTCTGCAGGCAATGTCTGCTTCGGGAGATGAGCGAAGCGGACGGCCAACGGATTCAAGTATACATCGATGCGATCAAACCCAGAGACCGTGTCGATGTTTCTGTATACGAAAAAAGATTGGCCCTGTGCCGAGCATGCGACAGGCTCTTGTCCGGCACCTGTATGAGCTGCGGCTGCTATGTGGAGATTCGGGCCTTTCTGAAAACCGGTCGCTGCCCGAAGAAAGTATGGGAAAGGAATCTTGTCCGATGAATGTTGCTGATTTGAAGGCCAATGCCATGGTCCACGATCCTTTCATCTTCCCTCGAAAGCAGGGAGACACCTATTACATCTTCGGCACCCATATGACCTTGGCCGCTTCCCGGGATTTGCGGCACTGGGAGCAGATTCATGCGGAGGATGTAAGCCCCCAAAACACCCTGTTCAAGGGACTGTTTTCCGGCCCGGCCTTTGACTATTGCGGCAAGTTCAACGACAAGTACTACGGCGTCTGGGCGCCGGATGTGTCCTATAACCCGTATCTTAAGAAATATGTCATGTATGTCTCCCTGACGGGGAGCTATGTCAAGTCCTCCATTGCCATGGCCACGGCAGATAAGCTCGAAGGGCCCTATCGCTATGAGTGCGCTCTGGTCAGCTCCGGCTTTTCCCGCTCTACGGAGAAGCTGACGAACCTGAAACAGGTGTTAGGCCCCAGGGGGGACACCGGCCGATACTACAAACGGAATGGGAATTATAACAACTTCTCCTATCCCAACTGCATCGACCCCAACACCTTCTTTGACAAGGACGGTCGGCTGTGGATGGTGTACGGCTCCTGGTCCGGGGGCATCTTTTTGCTGGAACTGGACAAGAGGACCGGCAAGGCCATCTATCCTAAGGCTGACAAACAAAACCGGGTGGACCCCTACTTCGGTCGGCATCTGCTGGGCGGCGGGCACAAGTCCATGGAAGGCCCATTCATCATCTATGATGCCGTCAGCGATTGGTACTACCTGTTCGTTTCCGTGGGCTGGCTCTCCCGGGAGGGCGGGTATCAGATTCGCCTGTTCCGCTCCAAAAACCCGGAAGGCCCCTATGTGGACGGCAACGGCAAGACCTTTGGTCGGGTGCCGGACCATGGCCCCTATGGGGTGAAGCTCATGGGCGCTTACAGCTTCCCGAGCCAGATAACAGCCTATAAATCCATGGGCCACAACTCCGTCCTTGCGGAGGACGGACGGCTGTACATGGTGTATCACCAGCGGTTCGATAACGGAACCGAACGGCATGAGCCTCGGGTCCATCAGCTGCTGCGGACAGAGGATGGCTGGCTGACGGCGGTTCCCTTTGCAACGGCGGGGGAGAGGCTGACCGACCGCTTCTATGACCTCAAGGATGTAGCCGGAGCATACGAACTCGTGTGCCATGTGCCCAATCTGGACTCCAAGGTGAACAGGAGCCGGACCGTCCAGCTGCGGCCCAACGGTCAACTCCTGCAGGATGGCAAGGTGATTGGCACCCTGACTCTTTGTAAGGCCGCCGGGGCAACGGTGCGCCTTGGGGGAGTGGACTATCGGGGCCGAATCCTCGAAGGCATGGACGATGCGGACAATCCCGTCACCTGCTTTACGGGCATCGGCGGCAACAACAGCCTGTGGCTGGTTCGATACGACCAGGGAATATAGACAAATACCCACAAAATGTGCTTGACATACCAGGCACATTTTTTTATACTAATCTTGTGCGAAAGTAGGCACAACTCTGTTAATAGGTCTGAACCCGTCCACTCCACAATATGGACGGGGAAGGGCTGAATAAAAAGGAGGAAACTTCCCCTCAGGCTTGGGGTGCAGCAGTGTGGAGACCTGTTGCAATGCATGACCGGCTTGCCCGGCATGCGAGGCGGTTCGTTGGAGAATTCCGGGGCCGTTAAAGCCAAACGTAGTATGGCAGGTTTGTCACTCAGGAACATCAAGAAGGTCTATGACAACAAGGTCACCGCTGTCCACGATTTCAACATGGAAATCGCCGACAAGGAATTTATCGTATTCGTCGGTCCTTCCGGCTGCGGTAAGTCCACCACGTTGCGTATGGTCGCCGGCCTCGAAGAAATCAGCGGCGGCGAGCTGTACATTGATGGCCGTCTCGTCAACGATGTGGCCCCCAAAGACAGAGATATCGCCATGGTTTTCCAGAACTATGCTCTGTATCCCCACATGACCGTGTACGAGAACATGGCCTTCGCCCTGAAACTTCGCAAGACCCCCAAGCACGAGATTGACAAGAAGGTTCGGGAAGCCGCCGAGATTCTGGGCATCACCGAATACCTCAACCGTAAGCCCAAGGCTTTGTCCGGCGGTCAGCGGCAGCGTGTTGCTATCGGCCGTGCTATCGTCCGTGAGCCCAAGGTGTTCTTGATGGACGAGCCTCTGTCCAACTTGGATGCTAAGCTCCGTAACCAGATGCGTGCCGAGATTATCAAGCTCCGTCAGCGCATCAACACCACCTTCATCTATGTTACCCACGATCAGACCGAGGCCATGACCCTGGGCGATCGTATCGTCATCATGAAGGACGGTCTCATTCAGCAGATCGGCACCCCCCAGGAAGTGTTCAATCATCCCGCCAACCTGTTCGTGGCCGGGTTCATCGGCTCTCCCCAGATGAACATCTTCGATGCCGAGCTGAAGAAGGACAAGGCCGGCAAGTACACCGTGGTGGTCAACGGCGTCACCCTGGAGCTCTCCCCCGAGAAGCAGGAGGAGTTCACCGAGAAGGAGATTCCCGCACAGCCTGTGAAGCTGGGTATCCGTCCCGAGCACATCACCCTTTGCTCCAAGAACACCGAAGCGCCCCACATCAAGGCCACCGTGGATGTGTCCGAAATGATGGGTTCCTCCATCCACCTGCATGTGAATGCGGATGGTAAGGACGTGGTTCTGGTGCTCCAGACCGTGGATTTGCCCGCCGAGTACCGCATGGGCTTCACCTATGGCGACGAGATCTACTTCACCTTCAACACCAACCTGATCCACCTGTTCAACGTGGAGACCACCAACAACCTGATCTGACAAACAACCAAAGGGGGACTGTCGCAAGGGCGGCAGTCCCTTTTCCTATAGGGAGGGAACATGTCAACCTTCGGATGGAGCAAGCCTAAGTCTGCACAGTTTGACTTAAATCTATATCAGCCCCTGATTCGCAGCAGCATCTGCACGGGGGAGAAGGTGGCTGGATTCAAAGAAAAAGCCACCGGGAAGTTCGTGGAGGTGGCTTTGATTTGCACCCCCAAGGACCTGCAGGACTTTAGGGACAGGTACGGTATCCAAGGAAACATAGAAACTATTTATTGAATGAACATGCTTATGGTTGGGGCAACCTGACTGT
This sequence comes from Clostridia bacterium, assembly GCA_017451295.1. Classification (GTDB taxonomy): domain Bacteria; phylum Bacillota; class Clostridia; order Christensenellales; family CAG-138; genus RUG472. The sequence continues at coordinate 7,709 of JAFSPW010000074.1, read as the reverse complement.
AAGCATAAATTTTTAAAAAGTCGTTAACAATTTATTCAAAAATACTTGCCAAGTCGGGTGAATAATGCTACAATACCCATGATTCACAAGATGTTGTGGTAGTGGGTTCGATTTTGGGCCAAGATAGCGGAGGAGAGGATTTGCGAATCATTGCCGGAACGGCCAAGGGCAGGCGCTTTGATGCCCCGCAGGGGAGGGACACCCGCCCCACGCTGGACCGGGTAAAGGAAGCTATCTTTGGCAGCATCCAGTTTCGGGTGCCCGGTGCGGTGGTCCTGGATCTGTTCTCCGGTTCCGGCAATATGGGGCTGGAGGCGCTCTCCAGAGGCGCAAAGCAAGCCATCTGTGTGGATGTATCCCCGTCCTGTGGAGCCTTGATTGCCGCCAACGGGAAAAAGCTTGGCTTAGCTGAGGGGCTCACGGTGCTTTGTCAAGACTATGAGCGGGCCATTGAGCAGTTGGCTTCTCAGGGGATTCGGGCAGACATCGCCTTTCTCGATCCGCCCTATGCCTCCGGCTTTGGGGAGAAGGCAGCCATGACCCTGTTTCAAAAGGGGCTGGTAGCCCCCGATGGCATTGTGGTTTTGGAGCATGCCTTTGCTCAGCCGCCGGTGTTTGGAGAGGGTCCCTGGCAGGTATCCGCCCCAAGAAAGTATGGGGTGTGTGGGGTAACAACCCTGATTTGGAGGGAAGACAGATGACCATTGGGGTGTATCCCGGTTCCTTTGATCCCTTTACGGTAGGGCATCTGGATGTGCTGGCCAATGCGGCAGACCTGTTCGATGTGGTGTATGTGGCCGTGCTGCACAACAGCCAGAAACAGCCCACCTTCACCAAGGAGGAGCGGGTGCAGATGATAGAGAACGTCATCCGGACGGAGGGCCTTTCCAATGTCCGCTGCGGCACCTTTGACGGACTGCTCGTGAACTACGCCAAGGCGGTGGGGGCCACCCACATCGTTCGCGGCCTTCGGGCCACATCGGATTTTGAATATGAGTTTCAGATTGACGCGGTGAACCGTCATCTGAGTCAGGAGCTTCGAACGGTATACTTTATGGCTTCTCCGGCCCATTCCTTCCTGAGCTCCAGCAATGTGAAAGAAATCGGCGCCTGGGGCGGCAGTATTCAGGGACTCGTCCCCCAAGTGAATGAAGATATTATTAGTGAAAGGTTGACAAGAAAATGAGCAGCGCACAGACGATGAAGATTTACAGCATCATTTCCCGCATCGAGCAGGTTTTGACCGATAGCCCCAAGTATAAGCTTGGCGGCGGGAACAAGAAGATTATTGAAGTGAGCGAGCTGTACGACCTGCTGGGGGATTTGAAGGTAACCATCCCCGAGGATATTCGGCGTGCCGGCGGCATCATCAACGAGGAGAGCAACATCCTGGAAGATGCCAACGAGCAGGCGCAGGAGCTGGTGGCCAAGGCCCAGGCCGAGGCGGCAGATTTGCGGCAGCAAGCCCATGAGGAAGCCGAGAAGGTATACAACCAGGCCGTGGCGGAGTATGAAGCCCTGGTGGCCCAGGAGTCCGTCTATCAGGAGGCCGTGACCCGGGCTCAGCAGATTCAGGAGGAGGCGGTGGCCTCTGCCAATGCCATCACCAACGGCTCCCGCCAGTATGCGGACGATGTTCTTTCCGATGTGCAGCGGTATCTGAACGACTATATCAAGCTCCTCAACGGCAACCGGCAGGAGCTGGATGTCAACCCCGCTCCCGAGTATGAAGCCCAGGATGCGGAGCAGAAGGTTTTGGAGCAGCGGGCGAAGAAAGCCATTGCGCCGGCGGAAGAACCCAAGACTCCTTCGCGCATCGAGCTGGAAGAGGAGGAAGAGGAGGAGCCGGTCCGCCCCGCCAAGAAGGAAGTCAAGAAGCCCGTCAAGGCCCCCAAGCCTCAGCCCGTGGAAGAGGACGAGGAAGAGGAAGAAAAGCCCCGGAAGAAAGGCTGGTTCAAGCGGATGCTGGAAGGGGACGATGACGAGGAGTTAGACGAGGATTGGGGCGAAGAGGACGAGCCCGAGAAGGAGCCCAAGCCCAAGAAGAAGCGCCATAAGCTGTTCGAGCTCATCGAAGTGGACGACGACGAGGACGAAGAATACGACGAGGATTACGAAGAATAAGCCATCGGGGCGCTGAGCGGCGCCCCTTTTGCTTGCTTTTTTTCCATGGATGGGGTATGATATCCCATAGCTTTTTAGGGAGTTTATTCAGATGGACCAGTCGCACATTCGCAATTTTTGCATTATCGCCCATATCGACCACGGCAAATCCACCCTGGCGGACCGGATGATGGAGCTGACGGATACCGTTGCCAAGCGAGACATGGAAGCCCAGCTCCTGGACTCCATGGACATCGAGCGGGAGAGAGGCATCACCATCAAGGCTTCCGCCGTGCGTATGTTCTATACCGCCGAGGACGGTCAACAGTATATGTTCAACCTTATCGACACGCCGGGCCATGTGGACTTCACCTATGAGGTATCCCGGGCCTTGAAGGCCTGCGAGGGGGCGGTGCTGGTGGTGGACGCCACCCAGGGCATTGAGGCGCAAACCCTGGCCAACGTGTATCTGGCCATTGATAATGATTTGGAGGTCTTGCCGGTCATCAACAAGGTGGACCTCCCCTCTGCGGAGCCGGAACGGGTGGTGCAGGAGATTGAGGATGTTATCGGTCTGCCGGCGGAGGATGCCCCCAGGGTATCCGCCAAAACGGGCTTACATGTGGAGGAGGTCTTGGCCAGAATCGTGGACCAGGTGCCGCCCCCTTCGGGAGATGAGACGGCGCCCACCAAGGCCCTGATTTTCGATTGCCTGTACGACAACTATAAGGGCGCCCTTTCCTATGTGCGGGTCTTCGATGGCTGCATCAAGCCCGGTATGCGTATCAAGTCCATGGCCACGGGGCACGAGTTTGATGTGACCGAGGTCGGGGTGTTCACTCCCCAATGGAAAACGGTGGATGCTCTGTCTGCCGGTGAGGTGGGCTATGTGGCCGCCTCCATCAAGAGCGTGGAGGAGACCAAGGTGGGCGATACCCTGACGGATGTGGACAACCCCGCCAAGGAGCCCCTGCCCGGCTATATGAAGGTGAACCCCATGGTGTACTGCGGCATCTACCCTGCCGACGGCTCCCATTACGGGGATTTGATGGAGGCGCTGGACAAGCTGAAACTGAACGACGCGTCCCTGTCCTATGAGAAGGAGACCAGCGCCGCTCTGGGCTATGGCTTCCGCTGCGGCTTCCTGGGGCTGCTGCACATGGAGATTATAACGGAGCGATTGGAGCGGGAGTTCGATTTGGACCTGGTCACCACCAGCCCCTCCGTTGTCTATCGGGTGAAGCTCATGAGCGGAGAAACGGTGGTCATCGACAACCCGGCCAACCTGCCGGACCCCTCGGAGATTGAGTATATGGAGGAGCCCATGGTCCAGGCCAGCATCATGACCCCGCCGGACTATGTGGGTCCCATCATGGAGCTGTGCCAGAACAACCGGGGCATCTTTGAGCATATGGACTATATCGAAAAGGACCGGGTGAAGATTCTCTACACCCTGCCGCTAAACGAGATCATCTATGACTTCTTCGATTCCCTGAAGTCTCGCAGCAAAGGCTATGCCTCCTTTGACTATGAGCTCAAGGAGTACCAGAAGAGCGATTTGGTGCGGCTGGACTTCCTGCTCAACGGCGACATGTGCGATGCCCTTTCCACCATCGTCCATAAGGATAGGGCCTATCCCAAGGGCCGGGCGGTGTGCGAGAAGCTGAAGGACGTCATTCCCCGTCAGCAGTTTGAAATCCCCGTGCAGGCGGCCATCGGCGGCAAGATTATCGCCCGGGAGACGGTGAAGGCCGTTCGCAAGGACGTGCTGGCCAAGTGCTACGGCGGCGACATCTCCCGGAAAAAGAAGCTGCTGGAGAAGCAGAAGGAAGGCAAGAAGCGCATGCGCCAGGTGGGTACCGTGGCCGTGCCAAGCGATGCCTTCATGAGCGTGCTAAGGATAAACGGATGACGGGCATCTATGTGCATATCCCCTATTGTGTGCGAAAGTGCGCCTATTGCGACTTTTGTTCCGTACCCCGGGACGACACCATGGGGGCATACCCGGCTGCTCTGAGCCGGGAAATAGAGCTTTCCAGGGACCGGCTGCCCTATGAGGGACCGGTTCCCTCTATCTTTTTTGGCGGCGGCACCCCTACGGTTCTGTCCGCAGAAGCTCTTAGCGGCGTATTGGACACCATCCGCCGGACCTATGACCTGTTGCCGGAGGCGGAGATTAGCATAGAATGCAACCCGGGCATGGCTGACTTTCAAAAGCTGAAACGGCTGCGGGAGGCTGGGTTCAATCGGCTGTCCCTTGGCCTGCAAGCCACAGAGAATAGCCTGCTGCAGTCCATCGGCCGCATCCACACCTTCGAGCAGTTTCTGTCCACCTACCAGGCAGCCAGGGAAGCAGGCTTTCATAACATCAACGTGGACCTGATGCACGGCCTTCCGGGGCAGACACAGCAGATGTATCTAAAATCCCTTGAGACGGTCTGTGACCTGGAACCGGAGCATATCTCCGCTTATGCCCTCATATTGGAGGAGGGCACGCCCTTGTATGAGCAGGTCCAAATGGGAAGGACCATATTGCCCGATGAGGATGCCGTGGCGGATATGGAGGATGCGGGCATGGCCTATCTAACATGGCGGGGCTTTGAACGCTACGAGGTTTCCAACTTTGCAAAGCCCGGCTATGCCTGCCGCCATAACCTAAGCTACTGGGACCATGCCCCCTATCTGGGCTTTGGCGTGGCAGCCCATTCCTCCGCCAAGGGGAAGGGGGAGTGGCTTCGCTGGTCCAACACCGAGAGCATTCCTTCCTATATAAAGAAGCTGCAGAAGGACAAGCTGCCCAGACAAGAGACCCTGCACATCGACAAAAAGGAAGAGGCCTTTGAAGTGGTGATGCTGGGCCTTCGCAAAGTGGCGGGCATTCCCAAAAATGCCTTTATTGATCGCTTCGGCCTGACCATGGAGCAGGCTTTCCCGGAGGCGTATGTAGAGATACAGTGCCACGGCTGGTGGGCAGACACCGATACCCACTATAGGCTGACCCCAAAGGGCATGGATTACCTGAACACAGCCCTGTGCTATTTTAGATAGTTCCCCGGCATACAACAGAATATTGTCGTTTTGAATTCACCTTCATTTCACATTGTGCAGTTGACATCGGGGCATAATGGTGGTACATTCTGTACAGTGATTAGCACTCAAAGATGCTGAGTGCTAAAGGAAGGAGGGCGAGCATGGATCTGAACCATCGCAAGCTGCGGATTCTCCGGGCCATCGTGGATGAATACATCCTTTCCGGCGCTCCCGTGGGCAGCAAGGTCCTTAGCCAGAACCCCTCTTTTCGCCTGTCCTCCGCCACTATTCGCAACGAGATGGCGGACCTGGAGGATTTAGGCTATTTGGAACAGCCCCACACCTCCGCCGGTCGGGTGCCTTCGGATAAAGCCTATCGGCTGTATGTGAACAACATGATGCAGCGCTCCAACCTGTCTGCCGACGAGATGGAGACCATGTCCGCTTACTGCCGCAACCGGGTGAAGGGCCTGGATGCGGTCATGCGGGAGACGGCCAATGTGCTTTCCAGCATCACCCATTACACCGCCCTGGTGACCATGCCGGAGAATGCGGCCAACCGACTGCGGCATCTGCAGCTGGTGCCCCTTGCCGATGGCTATGCCCTGGTGGTGGTGGTTACGGATGCAGGCGTTGCCCGGGATGCGGTGATTCACGTGCCTACGGACATGGGTCCGGATGAATTGGACAAAATCTCCCGCACCATCAGCCAGCGGTATTACAACTGCCGCATGAGCGAGCTTACCGGAAGGCTGCTAAGGGAGATGGGAAGTGAGCTTTTGGACAAGGGCGCTTTCTTACAGGAGCTGGCGGACACCATGGAGGCAGGGCAGGGAGCCAATGCTCAGCGGATTGCCCTTTCCGGGGCCAACAACCTGCTCGATTATCCGGCCTATGGGGACATCGACCGTGCTAGACAGCTGCTGGCGGAGATTGAAAAGAAGGACACCCTGTATCGGCTGCTGAAGAACGCCGGGGTGGTGGAGTTCTCCTTCCGCATCGGCAGCGAGCTCGGGACGGACATCTTCAAGGATTGCAGTTTGGTCACCGCCACCTATCGCATCGGCACCACGCCGGTGGGCACCATGGGGGTCATCGGCCCCACCAGAATGCCCTATGGCAAGGTGGTCACAGTGCTGGATTATATGAGCAAGAGCCTGGGCGGCATCTTAACGAACGTATTGGAGGAAGAGTGATGGCGAAGGATAAGAAGAAGGAACCCAAGAACCAGGAGGAGCCGGTGGTGGAGGAAGCCACCCAGGAACCGGAAGCCCCGCAGGAGGATGAGCAGCTAAAGCAGTTGCAGGAGGCCCTCGATAAGAAGCAGCAGGAGCTGGACGACACCATCCGCTTGCTGCAGCGGAATCAGGCGGACTTTGAAAACTTCCGCCGCCGCAACAACAGCGTCCGGGCTGAAAGCTACGAAAACGGCAAGCGGGATGCAGTGGCGGAGCTGCTGCCGTCCCTGGACGATTTTGACCGCATCATGGCGAACGTAGACAAGGCGGACGAAGCCTGGGTCGAGGGCGTGAAGCTGGTCTATCGCAAGTTTACGGAGGAGCTGAAAAAGCTGGGTCTAACCGAGATAGAAGCGGAGGGCAAGTTTGATGCCAACCTGCACAACGCCGTCCTCTGTGAGGCGGCGGAAGGGGTAGAGAGCGAAACCATCCTGGCGGTGCTGCAAAAGGGCTATATGCTCGGAGACAAGATTTTGCGCCACAGCATGGTGAAGGTTTCCGAATAATAGAAAGAGCCTGTTTTCACAGGCCATACAAGCATAGAATAAAACCATTCAGGAGGAAAAGAAAACTATGGGTAAGATTATCGGTATCGATTTAGGCACTACCAATTCCTGCGTAGCCGTCCTGGAAGGCGGCGAGCCTGTTGTTATCCCCAACAGCGAAGGCGCACGAACCACCCCTTCCGTGGTGGCTTTTAAGGACGGGGAGCGTCTGGTGGGCACCATCGCCAAGCGCCAGGCCATCACCAACCCCAGCCGGACCGTGGCCTCCATCAAGAGGGACATGGGCAGCAACAGGAAGGTCCGTATCGACGATAAGGACTATACGCCCCAGGAGATTTCCGCTATGATTCTGCAGAAGCTGAAGCAGGATGCAGAGTCCTATCTGTGCGATAAGGTGACCCAGTCGGTCATCACCGTGCCGGCCTACTTCACGGATTCCCAGCGCCAGGCCACCAAGGATGCCGGCCGCATCGCAGGCCTTGAAGTGCTGCGTATCATCAACGAGCCCACGGCAGCTTCGCTGGCCTATGGCCTCGATAAGGAAAACAACCAGAAGATTCTGGTCTACGATTTGGGCGGCGGCACCTTCGATGTGTCCATTCTGGAGATTGGCGACGGCGTGTTCGAAGTGCTGGCCACCGCCGGCAACAACCGCCTGGGCGGCGACGACTTCGACCAGCGGATTATGGAGTATGTGGCTTCTGACTTCAAGCGCAACACCGGCATCGATTTGATGCAGGATCGCACCGCCACCCAGCGGTTGAAGGAAGCTGCCGAGAAGGCCAAGATTGAGCTCTCCGGCGTGTCCACCACCAACATCAACCTGCCCTAT